>NZ_JARVSP010000013.1:0-180647 GCF_030209115.1 Pseudomonas sp. FR229a
GCTCCCTCGCCACAGGGTTGTGTGGTGATCAATCTCTGTGTGGGCTGAGATTGCCGGTGTGTGATGATCAGTCACTCGGGGTCTGGCGGAAGCTGACGGCGAGGCGATTCCAGCTGTTGATGGTGCTGACGGCAACCGTCAGGTCCACCAGCTGACCTTCATCGAACTGCTCGCGCGCCTGCTGGTAGACGTCATCGGGCACGTGGCTTTCGGACAACAGCGTCACCGCCTCGGCCCAGGCCAACGCGGCCCGTTCGCGGGGGTTGAAGAAGTTGCTGTCGCGCCACACAGCGATCGCATACAGGCGCCGGTCGCTCTCCCCGGCTCGCCGCGCGTCCACCGAGTGCATGTCGGTGCAGAACGCACAGCCGTTGAGCTGCGAGGCGCGGATTCGGATCAGTTGCAGCAGCGGTGCTTCGATACTCAGGTTGCTGGTCAGCGCCTCCATGGCAATCATCGCTTTCATCGCCTTGGGCGACGCGTTGTAGTAATCCAGACGCAGGGACATGGCGCGGCTCTCGGCAGGCGGAATGATGAGTTCACGGTAAGGGCTGGCATGACCGCATGACAGACCCAATTTGACGATTAATGAGGACACCACCGAACCACGGCCACACACATTTCCCTGTAGGAGTGAGCCTGCTCGCGATAGCGATCTGTCATTCAACATTGATGGTGGCTGATCCACCGCCATCGCGAGCAGGCTCACTCCTACAAGGGACATGCGCCAATTTGCGGTTTTTACTCCACGCAACTACTGCCAAAAGCCCAACAACGCTAATCTGACCAACACTTCATTCACCTCCGGGAGCCTCGTCGGTATGGAACTTCATGTCGTGATCAACGGCCGCAAGGATCTTGCCGGTCAGTTGTATCAGCAGTTGCGCGCGGCGATTGAATCCGGGCGCTTGGCGGCGGGTACGCAGTTGCCGCCCAGCCGCCTGCTGGCCGAGCAGTTGGGCATCTCGCGCAAGACCATTTCCGACACCTATGCGCAGCTGACCTACGAAAACTTCCTCACCGGGGTGATCGGCAAAGGCACCTACGTCAACGCCCGCCCCGCCCAGGTGCAGCGCAAGCAGAGCCACACCGAGCTGGCCAGTGCCGAGGTGATCGAGAGCTGGCGCAATCTGCCGGTGTTCCTGCGTCATCCGACGCTGGAAGGTTCGCTGCGCTACGACTTCATCGGCGGCGCCACCAGCAAAGGCCAGTTCCCGCAGGATGACTGGCGCCGCTGCGTCGCCCATGCGATGCGGCAGATGGCGCAGTCGAAAGGTTTCTATAGCGTCGCCGAAGGCTTGCCCGCGCTGCGCAATGCGATCGCCCGGCACATCGCGTTTTCCCGTGGCATCAATTGTCAGGACGAGGACATCGTCGTATGCAACGGCGCACAACAGGCGCTGGACCTGATTGCCCGCGTAATGACCCGTCCCGGCAGTCTGGTGGCGATGGAGGATCCCGGTTATCCGCCCGCGCGCTTGCTGTTCGGCACGCACGGCGCCGAGGTGGTCGGGGTGCCGGTGGATGCCGAGGGCATTCAGGTCGAGCACATTCCCGACGGCACAAGGCTGATTTATGTAACGCCGTCGCACCAGTTTCCGCTGGGCATGGCAATGAGTCAGGCGCGCCGCGAGGCCCTGCTCACCCGCGCTCATGAACTGGGCGCGATCATCATCGAGGACGACTACGACAGTGAATTCCGCTACGAAGGCCGGCCCACCGATTCGCTGTACAACCTCGATCAGCGCGGCATCGTCGCCTACGTCGGCACCTTCTCGAAAACCTTGCTGCCGGAGTTGCGCCTGGGCTACGCGATCCTGCCGCCGTCGATCATCGAGGCGGTGATTCGTGCCAAACAGTTGACCGATCTGCACGCCTCGACCCTGCCGCAATGGGCGCTGGCCAAGTTCATCGCCGAGGGCTGCCTGCTCAAGCACATTCGCCGCTGCCACACGATCTATGCGCAACGGCGCGAACGGATTCTCGAGCGCATGGCAACCGATCTCGCGCCATGGCTGCAAGCCGTGCCGGCCAGTGCCGGGTTTCACATGGCGGTGTTCTGCAAGGTGCCGATCGATTTACCGCTGGTCATTGAGCTGGCGAAAAAGGTCGAAGTCGGCCTGTATGCGATCAGTGGCTTCTACTACCAGCAGCCGGCGAAGGAAGGCTTGTACTTCGGCTTCGGCGCCATCGAAACCCTTGATATCGACACAGCCCTCGATCGCCTGCGTGACATCCTCGAACAGCTGTCATGAGCCCTTGGTATAAGGCTTTTACTGCCGATTGGTTATTGGTGATTCACGGTTGCAGGCCTATTCTGCACAGGCGTTATCCCTCAATGAGCAGGATTCGTCCGGCCTGATTCAGGAGTGTGAGCAATGTCCAGCGAAGTGATCAACACGGTTCAGGTAAAGGCTGCTGCGGGCCGCTCGGAAGAGCTCGGCAAGCAATTGCAAAAGATCGTCGACACCCTGCGCGAAACCCCGGGCTGCGATTCCTACCTGGTCGATCGCTGCCCCGAGGACAGCCACCGCTGGACGGTCAGTGCGCGCTGGCAGTCGGAAGCGGCGATGCAGGCGCATTTCAACCGCCCCGAGGCGCAGGGGTTTATCGACCTGATCGATAGCCGCCTGGCCAATAGCGTCGATTTCAACAGCTTCCCAATCGTTTAAAAGCTAGATCAAAAGATCGCAGCCTTCGGCAGCTCCTACTCTGGAATGCGTTCCCCTGTAGGAGCTGCCGAAGGCTGCGATCTTTGCTTTTGACAAAGATTGGTCACCTGATCTTCCCGCATTGGCCGTTTGCACCGGCCCGCAGGGGGCAACAGCTTCCCCAACATCCAACACACAACTGTGGCGAGGGAGCTTGCTCCCGCTCGGCTGCGCAGCAGTCGTCAAACCGGGCAAAGTGATTCTCCTGAAGGAATCGGATCGCAGGTTTTGGGGGCGCTGCGCACCCCAGCGGGAGCAAGCTCCCTCGCCACAGTTACTCGCCTTGCCTGGATGGGTCACCTGATCTTCCCGCATTGGCCGTTTGCACCAGCCCGCAGGGGCAACAGCTTTCCCATCGTCTAGCACACACCTGTGGCGAGAGAGCTTGCTCCCGCTCGGCTGCGCAGCAGTCGTCAAGCCGGCCAAAGTGATTCTCCTGAAGGAATTGGATTGCAGGTTTTGGGGGCGCTGCGCACCCCAGCGGGAGCAAGCTCCCTCGCCACGGTTTCTCGCCTTGCCTGAATGGGTCACCTGATCTTCCCGCATTGGCCGTTTGCACCAGCCCGCAGGGGCAACAGCTTTCCCATCATCCAGCACACACCTGTGGCGAGGGAGCTTGCTCCCGCTCGGCTGCGCAGCAGTCGTCAAACCGGCCAAAGTGATTCTCCTGAAGCAATCGGATTGCAGGTTTTGGGGGCGCTGCGCACCCCAGCGGGAGCAAGCTCCCTCGCCACGGTTTCTCGCCTTGCCTGAATGGGTCACCTGATCTTCCCGCATTGGCCGTTTGACCCGGCCCGCAGGGGCAACAGCTTTTCCATCATCCTCCACACACCTGTGGGAGGGAGCTTGCTCCCTCGCCACGGTTTCTCGTCTTGCCTGGATTGGTCACCTGATCTTCCCGAATATTGGCCGTTTGAACCTGCCCCTTTGCGGCCTACTGTGATCACACCTCAACCCTCACAGGTAAACCGCCATGAAAGCCCTGCCCTTCTTCGCCGCTGCCCTCGCTTTCACCCTGTCCGCATCGGCGATGGCCCACGATCCGTCCGAGAAAATCACCGTCCTGCAGGAACAACTGCTGAAAAACGCCCCCGGCAAGAAAGCCATGATGATCGAAGTCGACTACAAACCCGGGCAATCCTCGATCGCCCATAAACACGAAGGCACCGCGATGGCCTACGTGCTGGACGGCGAAATAATTTCCCAAGTGAAGGGCGAACAGGCGATCACCTACAAGAAGGGCCAGTTCTGGTACGAGCCGGCCGGCTCCGAGCATCTGGTGTCGAAAAACGCCAGCTCGACCAAGCCTGCCAAGTTGCTGGTGTTCATGGTGCTGGCGCCGGATGAGCAGGTGCTTATCCCGTTGGAAAACTGATGGCCGGGTGATCAGCCATCCATCAGCAGGAGGATGTACAGGTAGCAGCGTTGCAGGAGTGAGCCTGCTTTCGCCTTCCGCTGCGCCGATGCGTTCTGAATGACGGACAAGAAAAAGCCCCGCCTCTTTCGAGAGCGGGGCTTTTTCATTCAGCCACTACTTACGCCAGTTCAAGCTCGGCATTCGCGGTGGCAGCAGGCACGATCGCTTGCCCGCTCAACGCCAGATCCAGCAGTTCACGGTTGGCCACTGCGTACATGGCGTAGTCCGTGCCGCTAGCCGCGCGGATTTCCACCAGCATGGCGCGCCAGCGCTCGATCATGCTTTCGTGCTGGGCCATCCACAGTGCCAGGCGTGCTTCCACGTCCTGGGAGCCGTCGCCCTGTTGCAGGACGGAGATGGTGATCGCCCGTTGCTGCCAGTCGACGTCATCACGGAACGCTTCACGGGCCAGGGCCTGCCAGTTGTTTTCTACCGGCAGAGCGCTGATCTGTTGCAGGTACCAGGTGATGTCCAGCGCAGAGCCGACGGCGAAGTAGGCCTTGGCCACTTCGGCCGGGTTCTGCCCGGTGACGTCGGCCGCTTCGATGATCGGCAGCAGCGTGTACAGGTGCGAAGTGCCCGCAACCATACGCGCCAGCAGTTCCGGCACACCGGCTTCGACGTAGGCCTGATAGCGCGACTGCCAGTTCTCGCGGATTTCGCCGCTGAGCAGTTCGTCGAGTTTCAGGCCCAGTTCTTTCAGGTGCGGACCGAAATGCGCGACGTCACGGGCAGCGTTCTGCTCGTTGCGACGGGCACGCAGGAACCAGCGGGTGGCACGGCGCCCCAGACGCATCAACTCGTCCATCAGCTCCAGCTGCACGTCAGCGGAAACCTGGTAGTCCAGCGCTTCGATCTGACGGAACCAGTGCGGGAGGTGGAAGATGTCACGCACGATCACGTAAGCGCCCGCCACGTTCGCCGGGCTCATGCCGGTCGACTCTTTGAGTCGTTGCACGAAGGTGATGCCCATGTGGTTGACCAGATCGTTGGCGATCTGGGTGCTGACGATCTCGCGCTTCAGACGGTGACGACGCATGGCTTCGGAGAACTTGCTGACCAGGGTCGGCGGGAACGCCGTTTCCATGTCGCGGGTCAGGTAGTCGTCGTCCGGCACCAGCGAACCGAGCAGCTGCTCTTTCAAGTCGATCTTGCTGTAGGAAATCAGCACCGACAGCTCAGGACGAGTCAGGCCGTGGCCCTCCGCGACGCGCTCGGTCAGTTGCTCTTCGGTCGGCAGGAACTCGATGGCGCGATCCAGCTTGCCACGGCCTTCCAGATCGCTCATCAGACGCTTGTACTCAGCGATGCGCGCGTAGGCACGGCGCGCCGCCAGGGACAGGGCCTGAGTCTGCTTGTAGTTGTTGCCCAGCACCAGATTGCCGACTTCGTCGGTCATGCTCGCCAGCAACTGATTGCGTTGCTTGTCGGTCATGTCACCGGCCTGAACCACTTCGTTCAGCAGGATCTTGATGTTCACTTCGTGGTCGGAGCAGTCCACGCCACCGGCGTTGTCAATGAAGTCGGTGTTGGAACCGCCGCCATTGAGACCGAATTCCACACGACCCAGTTGGGTCATGCCGAGGTTACCGCCCTCGCCCACGACTTTGCAGCGCAGCTCGTTGCCGTTCACGCGCAGCGCGTCGTTAGCCTTGTCGCCGACATCGGCGTGGCTTTCGGTGCTGGCCTTGACGTAAGTGCCGATACCGCCGTTCCACAACAGATCCACCGGTGCCTTGAGCAAGGCATTGAGCAGTTCGGTCGGGGTCAGCTTGTCAGCCTGGATGTCGAAGCGTTCTTTCATCTGCGGCGAGATCGCGATGCTCTTAGCGCTGCGCGAGAAGATACCGCCACCTTCGGACATGATGCTGGTGTCGTAGTCGGTCCAGGCCGAACGCGGCAGGTCGAACAGACGCTGACGCTCGACGAAGCTGGTCGCCGGGTTCGGGTTCGGGTCGATGAAGATGTGCATGTGGTTGAACGCAGCGACCAGTTGCAGCTTGTCGGACATCAACAGGCCGTTACCGAACACGTCGCCGGCCATGTCGCCGACGCCAACCACGGTGATGCTGTCTTCCTGAACATTGATGCCGCGCTCGCGGAAGTGGCGCTGTACGCCGACCCACGCGCCCTTGGCGGTGATGCCCATTTTCTTGTGGTCGTAACCGGCTGAACCACCGGACGCAAACGCGTCACCCAGCCAGAAGCCGTAGTCGATGGCGATGCCGTTGGCGATATCGGAGAAGGTCGCAGTGCCCTTGTCCGCCGCGACCACCAGGTACGGGTCATCGTCGTCATGACGCACGACATTGACCGGCGGCACCAGTGCGCCGTCCTTCAGGTTGTCGGTGATGTCCAGCAGGCCGGAAATGAAGATGCGGTAGCAGGCGATGCCCTCGGCCGCGATCTCGTCACGGCTGCCGCCCAGTGGCAGGCGACGCGGCAGGAAGCCGCCCTTCGCGCCAACTGGCACGATGACCGAGTTCTTCACTTGCTGGGCTTTTACCAGGCCGAGCACTTCGGTACGGAAGTCTTCTTCACGATCGGACCAGCGCAGACCGCCGCGAGCGACGTTGCCGAAGCGCAGGTGCACGCCTTCGACGCGTGGCGAGTAGACGAAGATTTCAAACTTCGGCACTGGCTTCGGCAGTTCAGGGATCGCATGCGGGTTGAACTTGAAGCTGAAGTACGACTTGTTCTGGCCGTTGGCATCCGTCTGGTAGAAGTTGGTGCGCAGGGTGGCTTTGATCAGGTCGAGGTAACGACGCAGGATGCGGTCTTCGTTGAGCACCTGAACATCGTCCAGTGCGGTCAGAATCGCTTGTTCCAGACGCAGCTGCTTGTCTTCCAGATCATCGCTGCCGAGTTTGCGCGCCAGATAGAAACGGGTCTTGAACAACCGGGTCAGTTCGCGAGCGATGTCGGTGTGGTTGTTCAACGTGCTGGCGATGTAACCCAGGTCGAAGCCCAGACGAATCTGCTTCAGGTAACGGGCGTAGGCACGCAGCAGCGCAACGTCGCGCCATGGCAGACCGGCGGTCAGCACCAGACGGTTGAACGCATCGTTCTCGGCATCGCCACGCACGATGTGCACGAACGCGTCCTGCAGGGTGTCGTTGAGTTGCTGGATGTCGAGGTCCAGACCTTCGGCGGCGGTAAAGGCGAAATCGTGAATCCAGAATTCGCGGCCGTTGGTGTGGCGCAGGCGATACGGGAATTCACCCAGTACGCGCAGGCCGAGGTTTTCCAGAATCGGCAGGACGTCGGACAGCGCCAGCGGCGTGTCGGCGTGATACAGCTTGCAATGCAGCTCGCGCTGGCCGGAGACCTGGCCCAGCGGCTGGTAGAAGCTCATCACCAACGGATTCTTTTCGTTGAGGCTCAGCAGGTGCTGCATGTCGACCACGGCCGAATGCGCCGCGAAGCGCTCGCGGTAACCGGCCGGGAAGCCTTTCGGGAAGTCGGCCAGCACGTTGGTGCCATGGGCTTCCCCGAAGCTTTCGACGGTCAGTGCGGCATAGTCGTCCTGCCAGCTGCGGCAGGCCTGAACCACTTCTTTTTCCAGCAGCACCGGGTCGATGTCGAGGCGGTTCTTCGGATCGACGCGCAGAATCAGCTGCACGCGGGCCAGAACCGACTCGGAGAAGAAGGTCCAGAATTCGCAGTCGGAGGCTTTCAAGCGCTCCATCAGCACTTGCTGGATCTTCTGGCGGACTTCGGTGGAATAGATGTCGCGCGGCACATAGGCCAGGCAGTAGCAGAAGCGACCGTACGGGTCTTTGCGCAGGAACACGCGGATCTTGTTGCGTTCCTGGATCTGCACGATCGACATCACGGTGGTGAACAGTTCGTCGACCGGGGTCTGGAACAGGTCGTCACGCGGCAGCACTTCGAGCACCTGCGCCAGTTCCTTGCCCAGGTGAGCCTTGGACTGGAAGCCCGAGCGGCGCTCGATTTCTTCGACCTTGCGGCGGATGAACGGGATGACCCGCACGCTCTCGCCGTACACCGAAGAGGTGTACAGGCCCATGAAGCGGTGTTCCTTGATGACTTTGCCGTCGGCGTCGATTTCACGGATCGACACGTAGTCCGGGTAGGCCGGACGGTGCACACGGCTCGGGTGCGCGGCCTTGGCGAACGACAGCAGGGTCGGTTCGCGCAGGTAGGCCACGGCGTAGTCTTCGATGCGCAGGTCTTCGTAGGTCAGGCCGGTGCGCAGCAGTTTGGTCAGGCCGAGGAAGGAGTTCTGGTCGTACTCGATGTGGCCGCCATCGGCCTGATCGGTGACCACGAACTCTTCGTAGCCGAGGAAGGTGAAGTGGTTGCCCACCAGCCATTCCAGGAAGCTTTTGACTTCGTTCTTCTCGTCGGCATCAACCGGATAAGCGCTGTTGTCGAGACGGGTGAGGATGTCCTGCACCTTGGCTTTCATCGGCTCGAAGTCAGCAACGGCGACGCGCACTTCACCGAGCACCTGCTCAAGCTCTTTGCTCAGCACATTGAGCTCGGCCGCGTTGGCGCAACGGTCGATTTCCAGATACATCAGCGATTCGTGCAGTACGCCTTCGCCGGTGCTGCCTTTTGGCAGGATTTCCAGCAATTCGCCCTTGCTGCCACGACGTACGCTGAGCACGGTGGTCTGCAAGGTGTGAATGCTGTAGCCGCGACGGTTCAGCTCGGTGCGCACCGAGTCGACCAGAAATGGCAGGTCGTGGTGCAGCACTTCGACCGCGGTGTGGGTCGACTGCCAGCCGTGGCGTTCGTAATCGGGGTTGTAGACACGCACTTGCGGTTGCGCGTGATCGAAGCGCTCAAGCAGGCGCCACGCAGAGAGAGTACAGCCAGCGAGGTCGGAGAGGCGACGTTGAGTCAGCTCGTCCAGGGAAATGATGCCGAAGAATTGTTCAGCGAACAGCGCCACTTGTGGCAGTGCCTGTTCACTGATGTGCTGCGCCAGTGCCGCTTGCAGTTGGTGCTGGAAGTCGGCTTTGCTGGCTGCGGTGAAGAACGCCATCTGTGGTACTCCGCTTAAGCTTGTTATTGATGGAAAGCGTCGCGTGCAACAGCCCTTTCGGGCCTCGTGTCGCCCTGCTCCTGATTCTCGGGCAGAGGAAACAGGGAGACAGGTGGGTGAAGCTGGACGGGACACTCAGGTCACATTCACCTTCCATGAATGAGCATCTGCAAAAGCGACTGCCAGCGCCGCCAGCAATGCCTTTACGGGTGCTCATCCGTTGCGCAGCTTAATGGGTGCGACAATGTGTCTGCTTGCGGTGCTGCGACATATTCGGTCATTGGCACGTAAATGCAGGGTTTCGCCTGCTTCAACACTAGCAGGCGTGGACTGAAACGCAGGTTCGAAACCCCGGTTTCACGGGACTTTCGTGCCAGTACGGTCGCAAGGAACGTTACATATCCGGAAACGAAAACGCCCAAGGCCCTTTTATCGACCCTGAGCGTGGCATCCGGTTCAGCGCCAGCGGATGACGCGGATCAGTCCGGCAGCTCCTCAAAGGCTCTGAATTTGCTCACCGTGGCGCAGTCGTAGCACATCGTTTGCAGGATCTGCTTGTCCATGCTGGCGTCGATGTTGCTCGAATCACATTCGCGACAGAACAGGCGCAGATGGCTGAGCAAGTCGCTGTCGAACGCTACGGCGCTGAAGAATTGCGGGACCAGTTCGTCGCGCCAGTACATGCCCGGCGATTTGGAAAACCCGGCGCCGCTGTCCTTGAGCACGACGTCGTAAAGCAATCGCTGCAAGGCCGTTTGCGGTACCCGCGCATCGCGATGGGCATTCTTGCGCCAGTTGCGCGCCAGCGCGTCCTGCGCCGTGCCCAGCATGTTGCGTGGAATGGTGTTGGAGGCGTGACTGCGCCCTTTGGAATTGCCGGTGGCATAGAAATGCGCGGCGTTTCTCACTGCCAGCCGGGCGAAGTAATAGAGCTGGCTGACCGAAAAGTCCTGCAGCAACTGCCCGACCACCTCCTCGGCGCGGGCTTCAGCCGTGAAGGCGAAGTCCACTTCATGGGCCAACACACGGATGTATTGAATGGATTCTTCGCGGGCCAGACTGAAAACCAGCGAATAGATTTCGCTTTTCCAGGCAGCTTGTACGCTGCCTGACAACTCCTGATACAGCATCAGGTACAGGTTCTCTCGAGTACTGCGCGCGGCGCCGTCGAGCGTGACGTTGGGCAGCCAACGCACCGCGCTGTACTCGCGAATGCTGCAGCCCTCGCTGCGATCAAATGCGTTGATGTCGGAATCGGTGGAAACCGCCAGCACCCCGGCTTCATGCAGGCTTTTGAGCAACTCTTCTCGGGCCTCATAAGTCTGGGTGAGCAGTTCCTCTCTGGATGGCGCATTCAGCGGCGCAATCCATTCAACGTTGGCGCCATAGCCGTCATCCAGCAAGGCGAGCAACGTCAACTTCTGCACAAACCCCAGATTGGCGTAAGGCACTGCAGGTTTTCGCGCGGAATATCGCGCCTCCAGTTCCAAACGGTCCCGCGCGGCCCGGGCCGCCAGTTGCTGCTGGCGCAACTTGAAGCATTCCTTGCAGTTGCACGTGGTGTGGCGGCTATTGGCGGCGGTCACGCTGTGCTGGTGTTCACAGCGTACGCATTTGAAGGTACTGCGCAGCGAAAGCGGCGTGCCTCTGGCGTGTCGGCGCACCCACATCGGCAATTCGCAATAGGGGCAGGTGAGTTCTGCACTGACAATCGGTGGCAGAACCCTGAGCAGACTGCGCACCGTAGAAGGAATCTGGAACTCCTCCATCAGTTGTGCAGTTTTCTCGCCTTCCAGATAGCGCTTGTAGATCGCCTCGATCTGCTCATCGGACAGATGGCGGATTTCTTCGGCGCGTTCAAAATATTGGGTCATGGCAAAGGTCCTTTTTGGGGTTTGGGTAACGCACTCCATTGCGCAAGAGCGGCGAAACTACCGATAAAAAGGTGGCTATCACAAGCGAAAAATCGCAATTACGGCCGGATTTTGCGCATCCGGTAATTGCCTTACGCTGACGTCGGATTTCCCCTTCTCGCTACTCGGAAGTGGGCGACGGAAATGTCCTGCTTTGCCACTTTTTGCCAATGCAGGCAGCGCGAATGAGTAGAGACTGGCAAAATCGCGCCTTCGAACAGGTTTAACGCCGCCACTGCCCAGGATTTTCCCCATGCAAATGACCACCGCCCTACTGATCGTCAACCCGTGCGACGACGAAGAAGACAACATGGCCATGCTGTGCTGCCACAGCGACAAGGGTGAGATGTTCCTGATGAGCCGTTATCCGGATGAGGATGAGCTGGAGATCACCCTGGACGGAGAGCCTTCGACGCTGGACGGGGTCAAGGTCACGCTGACTTCGAAACTGCTGAAGATTGAGATCGCTGCGGCGGATGCCGATGCGTTGAATGGGGACGACGTGCTGGAGATCAGCTTTAACCCGGATATGGTGGATATGGATGAGGTTGTCGAGACTTTGAAGAATATTCTCGATGGGACAGGGACATTCATCAGCGAGGTTTGATGGTGTCCGGGCCGGCCCCTTCGCGAGCAGGCTCGCTCCCACATTGGAATGCGCACATCAGACCCTGTGGGAGCGAGCCTGCTCGCGAAGGGGCCAGAACTGCCGCCCGATAAATTTCCGGCTGACGGAAGATCAAAAGATCGCAGCCTTCGGCAGCTCCTGCAGGTGATCGTATTCCAACCGGGAAGCTGCCAAAAGCCGCGATCTTTTGCTGTTTTGCACAAAATGCCGTTAGTCGCCGCCCCCCGCGATGGATTAAAGTAACGCCCCCAGCCCCGGCGTTATCCGAACGCCCCGGCCACTCCTTTTCCAGGAACAGTCACCGATGGAACATCGTGAAGCGCTGCTAGCGCTGCGAACCTTTCTTTCAACGCAGATTCTCGGCCAGGAAAAACTCATCGAGCGCTTGCTCATCGCCCTGCTCGCCGACGGCCACATGCTGGTCGAGGGCGCTCCCGGTCTGGCCAAGACCAAAGCCATCAAAGAACTCGCCGAGGGCATCGAAGCCCAGTTCCATCGTATTCAGTTCACCCCCGACCTGCTGCCGGCCGACATCACCGGCACCGAGATCTATCGCCCGGAAACCGGCAGCTTCGTGTTCCAGCAAGGGCCGATCTTCCACAACCTGGTGCTGGCCGACGAAATCAACCGCGCGCCGGCCAAGGTGCAATCGGCCCTGCTCGAAGCGATGGCCGAGCGTCAGGTCAGCGTCGGGCGCAGCACGTATGAACTGTCGCCGCTGTTCCTGGTGATGGCGACGCAGAACCCGATCGAACAGGAAGGTACCTACCCGCTGCCGGAAGCCCAGCTCGATCGTTTCCTCATGCACGTCAAGATCGGCTTCCCCGACGCCGCCGTCGAACGCCGCATCCTCCAGCAGGCCCGTGGCGAGGCGTTGAACGGTGAGACCAAGCCCGAGCGTCGGGTCAGCCAGCAGGCGATCTTCGCCGCGCGCAAGGAAATCCTCGGTTTGTACATGGCCGACGCCGTGGAGGAATACCTGGTGCAACTGGTCATGGCCACGCGCAACCCGGCCAAGTTCGACCCGGAAATGGCCGAGTGGATCGCCTATGGCGCCAGTCCGCGCGGTTCGATCGCGCTGGATCGCTGCGCCCGTGCCCACGCCTGGCTGGCCGGGCGCGACTTCGTCAGCCCGGAAGACATTCAGGCCGTGCTGTTCGACGTGTTGCGCCACCGCATCATTCTGTCGTTTGAAGCCGAAGCCGCTGGCATCGATCAGGACCGCGTGGTGCAGCGGATTCTCGACGTCGTCGCCGTCGCTTGACCCCCATGAACGCCGCCCTGCCCTCCGAACCCGGTATCCGCATCAGCCTCGCCGAGCTGATCGAGATGCGTCACCGCGTGCGCGAGGTGCAACTGTTTTCCACGCCGAGTCAGCGCAGCCCGCTGATCGGCCTGCATCACTCGAAATTCCGTGGCCGTGGCGTCGACTTCGATCAGGTGCGGGTGTATCAGGCCGGCGACGATGTGCGCACCATCGACTGGCGCGTCACCGCGCGCACCCAGGAGCCGCACACCAAGCTGTTCCATGAAGAACGCGAGCGGCCGATTTTCATCATGGTCGAGCAGAGCACGCGGCTGTTTTTCGGTTCGGGGCTGATGTTCAAGTCGGTGCTGGCGGCACAAGTCGCGGCGTTGATTGGCTGGGCCGCGCTGGGGCACAACGATCGCGTCGGCGGGCTGGTGTTCGGCGACAACGAGCACTACGAAATCAAGCCGCGGCGCAGCAAGCAGAGCCTGCTGCAATTGCTCAATCGCCTGGTCAAGGTCAATCAATCGCTGCACAGCGAACGCGAGCCGGATCGCGATGCCTTCGGTGTGGCCCTGCGCCGCGCACGGGAAGTGCTGCGGCCGGGCAGTCTGGCCATCGTCATTTGTGATGAGCGCGCGTTGTCCGACAGCGCCGAGCAGCAACTGAGCCTGCTGGCGCGGCATTGCGATCTGCTGATGTTGCCGCTGTCCGATCCACTCGATCACGCCCTGCCCGCCGCCGGCCTGCTGAGGTTCGCCGAACGTGGCGCACAGCTGGAAATCGACACGCTGAATTTCGACCTGCGCCAGACCTACCGCGCCCAGGCCGAAGCGCGCATCGCTCGCTGGGAATTGCTCGCGCAAAAGCTGCGGGTGTTGCTGATGCCGTTGAGTACGCAGAGCGAAATGGTCGAGCAGATGCGCGAGTTCTTGAACCCGCAGCGTCCGGGGAAAGGTCGATGAACGGCCTCGAGCAACTGCAACCGCTGATCTCACCGCCGCCGATTGCCTTCTGGCCGCCGGCGCCGGGCTGGTGGCTGCTGCTTCTGCTGTTGCCGCTGCTGGGTTTCGCCGTGTGGAAGCTGCGCCGTTTCATTCCGATGAAGAAACGCCCGGTGGTGCGTGCCGAGCAACCGCTGGACCCAGTGCGCATCGCCGCCCTCGCCGAATTGGCGCAAATGCCCAAGCCCTACGACGGCGCCCCGGCCGGCGCCTGGCTGCAACAACTCAACGGCCTGCTCAAGCGTCTGTGCCGCAACCACTATCCGTACAGCCAGAGCCACACCCTCAACGGGCGCAAATGGCTGGCCTTCCTCGACAACCGCTGCCCCGCTGCCGGCCTGACGCGCTGGATGGTGCTGGTCGAAGGCGCGTACAAACCGGAATGCAAACTCGATGACAAAGCCATCGCCGGCCTGACTCAGGCAGTCGACACGTGGATTCGCAAACATGTTTGAGTTCGCCTGGCCGTGGATCTTCGTGCTGTTGCCGCTGCCGTGGTTGATGCGTCTGGTCCTGCCGGTGGCCGACAGCGGCGAGCCGGCGCTGAAAGTCAGTTTCCTCGCCGACCTCGAAGGCCTCGCCCGCCGCCGTGCCCGCGCCAACTTGCCGGCATGGCGGCAGCAGGCGCCGTTTATCTTGCTGTGGCTGATCCTGCTGATCGCCGCCGCCCGCCCGCAATGGCTCGGCGAACCGCTGCCGATTGCCGCCAGTGGCCGTGATCTGCTGGTGGCAGTGGACGTCTCCGGCTCGATGGATTTCCCCGACATGCAGTGGCAGGACGAAGAAGTCAGTCGCCTGTCGCTGGTGCAGCATTTGCTCGGCGATTTCCTTGAAAGCCGCGATGGCGACCGCGTCGGTCTGATCCTGTTTGGCAGTCAGGCCTACCTGCAAGCGCCGCTGACCTTTGACCGGCGCACCGTGCGGGTGTGGCTCGACGAGGCGCGGATCGGTATCGCCGGCAAGAACACCGCGATCGGCGATGCCATCGGCCTGGCCTTGAAACGCCTGCGTCTGCGTCCGGCGCAAAGTCGCGTGCTGATTCTGGTCACCGACGGCGCTAACAATGGCGGCGAAATCAATCCGCTGACTGCTGCTAAACTGGCCGCCAGCGAAGGCGTCAGAATCTATCCGATCGGCATCGGCGCCAATCCCGAGGACAGCGGCTCGACGGGGCTGCTCGGGGTCAATCCGAGCCTTGACCTGGATGAACCGGCGCTCAAGGCCATTGCCGAAGTCACCGGCGGCCAGTACTTCCGCGCCCACGACGGCAAAGAGCTGCAAGCGATCAAGGACACCCTCGATCAGCTCGAGCCGGTGACCCAGCAACCGACTCAGGCACGCCCGGCGCAGGCCTTGTATCACTGGCCGCTGGCGTTGGCGCTGTGGTTGAGCCTGTTGCTGGTGGTTCGCGAATTGTGGCCGGACAACCCGCTGCAACGCCTGTTCAACAAGCAACTGTATTTGCAAAGTCCGTTGCCGGACTGGCGTGAGCGCCTGCAACGTTTGCGTCTGCGGAGGCGCCGATGATCGCGCTCTGGCCGCACTGGTTCCGCCCTTGGTGGCTGTTGCTGTTGCCGTTGCTCGGCTGGCTGCTCTGGCAACTCTGGCACCGGCAGAAGCGCGCCGGTCGCTGGCAGATGATTCTGCCACCAGCGTTTCACGCGGCCCTGCTCAGTGGTGGCAGCGGGCGCCAGAGCAAATTGCCGTGGATCGCTCTCGGCGTGGCCTGGCTGCTGACCATTCTGGCGTTGCTCGGGCCGAGCTGGGAGCGCGTCGAACAGACCAGCCAGAAACCCGCCGATCCGCTGGTGGTGGTGCTCGAACTGACGCCAGAGATGCTCGCCACCGACTCGCCGCCAACACGTCTGGAGCAGGCGCGGCGCAAGCTGTTCGACCTGTTGCAGGCGCGCAGCGATGCGCAGACTGCCATCGTGGTTTATGCCGGCAGCGCGCACACGCTGGTGCCGCTGTCGGATGATCTGGCGACCAGCCGTAATCTGCTCGATGCACTCAAGCCCTCGCTGATGCCGCAGAGCGGTCACCGCGCCGATCTTGCGGTGGGCAAGGCACTGGCCTTGCTCAAGCAGGGGGCGCTGGGTGAGGGACGGATTCTGTTGATCGGTTCGTCGCTCAATGAAGAGGAACGGCGCGGTATTCGCCGTGCGCTCAATGGCGAGTCGACGCAACTGCTGATGCTCGGGATCGGCACCGCCGAAGGTGCGCCGATTGCCCAGGAGGACGGCAGTTTCCTCAAGGACGAACAAGGCGCGATCCGCGTGCCGCAACTCGACAGCCCGGGCCTGGCGACTTTCCTCAACAGCGTGGGCGGCGAGTATCACCCGGCGCGACTCGACGAGGCTGATCTCGGCGCCCTTGGCCTGCTCAACGGCCCGCGCAGCCTGCGTGACGATGGCCAGACCGTGCGCCTCGACACCTGGGCCGATCAGGGTTACTGGCTGCTGTTGCCGCTGCTGTTGCTGGCGGCCTGTGCCGGGCGTCGCGGCTGGCTGTTCTGCCTGCCGCTGCTGTGGTGCCTGCCGCAACCGAGCTACGCTTTCGACTTCGAAGACTTGTGGCTGCGCCCTGACCAGCAGGGTTTGCACCTGCTCAAGCAGAAGCGCCCGGCCGAGGCCGCGCAGCATTTCGATGATCATCAGTGGCAAGGGGTGGCGTTGTACGAGGCCGGCGACTACAGTGGCGCCGCTCAGCGCTTCGCCGAGGGCAGCGATGCCCGCGCCCACTACAATCGTGGCAACGCCCTGGCAAAAAGCGGTGAGCTGGAAGCAGCAATCGACGCCTACGAACAGGCGCTGGAGCTGCAAGCGGATCTGCGTCCGGCGCAGACCAACAAGGCGTTGGTGGAAAACCTGCTGAAGCAGAAAAACGCCCCGCCGCCGACCGAACCGGATAACCAGCCGAACCAACAAAGTCTGCCCGGCGACGAGCCCTCGCCGACCACCGCGCCCCCTCCGGCGGTGACCAGCGAAACCCAGAGCGAGGCGCAACCGGCCGAGTCCGCAAGCGAACCACCTCCGACCGCCCCGCCACTGCCAGGCCCCAACGAAATACCCGGCAGCAACGAGGAAGAGGAAACCGACACGGTGCCGACCCTGCGCCCGAGCGAGAACAATCTCGAAGGCGAACAGCGTCAGGCGCTCGAGCAATGGCTAGGCAAGATCCCGGACGACCCGGGCGAACTGCTCAGGCGCAAATTCTGGTACGAACAGCAACAACATCAGGATCAGGATCAGGAAAACATTCGATGACCCGCACCACCGCTCTCTTGCTGCCCCTGCTGATCAGCACGTTTACCGCTCAGGCGGCCGAGCTGACCGCCAGCGTGGATCGCAGTCGCCTGAACTCCGGCGAGACGGTCGAGCTCACCCTCGAAACTGATGACGTCACCCAGTTCGGCAAGCCGGACCTGTCGGCGCTGGAAGCGCTGTTCGAAGTGCGCGGCACGCGTCAGGTCAACCAGCTCAACACGCTCAACGGCGACACCCGTGCGACCACGCGCTGGATCATCACCCTGCTGCCGAAAGAGAACGGCAGCGTGACTATTCCGCCGCTGCAACTGGGCGAAGCGCAAAGCCAGCCGATCACCGTGCAGGTGTTTGCCAGCGATCACCGCGAAGACAAGAACAGCCTCGATCCGGTGTTCATCGAAGCCAGCCTCGATCAGACCAGCGTCTATGTACAGGCCCAGGCCATCCTGACCCTGCGCATCTATCACTCGGTTTCGCTGTACGACGACAGCAGCCTGAGCCCGCTGCAAATCGCCGATGCGCGCATTGAACAACTTGGCGACACCCGCACCTACGAGAAAGACATCAACGGCCTGCGCCACGGCGTGATCGAGATGCGCTACGCGATCTACCCGCAACACAGCGGCCTGCTGACGATCGCCCCGCAGACCTTCAGCGCCACATTGGTCGATACCGCGCCATCAGCAGACGCCTCGGGACCGAAGCCCGGCAAACTGATGCGCGTCAGCTCTGCGTCGATCCCGTTGACGGTCAAACCGAAACCGCTGACCTACCCGGTCGACGCACCATGGTTGCCGGCACGCAGTCTCAGCCTCAGCGAAAGCTGGAGCCCGGAACCGGATCACACCCAGGTCGGCGATTCCCTGACCCGCAGCCTGACCCTGAAAGTCGAAGGCCTCGCCAGCTCGCAGCTGCCCGCCCTGCCCGCCACCGACGTCAACGGCCTGCGCCGCTATCCCGATCAACCGGTGCTGAGCAACCAGAGCAGCGACCGCGGCATCATCGGCAGCCGCGAAGAACGCGAAGCCCTGGTACCAAGCCGCAGCGGCGCGATCGACCTGCCAACCGTCGACGTGGTCTGGTGGAACACTTTCGAAGACCACCTCGAACACAGCAGCCTGCCCGCGCGCACCCTGCAAGTGGCGAACAACCCCAGCCTGCAAATCGACAGCCCGGCCGGCACCCTGCAACCCAGCGCAGCCGACAACGACACCCTATGGTGGTGGAAGCTCAGCACCCTGATCCTCGCCTGCACCACCCTGCTCGGCTTCGGCCTCTGGTGGCGCGCCCGCTGGCAACCGGCAGTCCACCGCGCCGCCCAGACCGGCCCGAGCCCGCGCACCCTGCTCGACGACATCAAACGCGCCAGCCAGGCCAACGACCCGCACGCCACCCGCCAGGCACTGGATGCCTGGGCGCGGCAACAACCGGAGACACTGGCGGACATGGCCGCGCGGTTCGTGCCGTTGTCGGATGCGTTGGACGGGTTGAACGGCGCGCTGTACAGCGAGACCGGACAGCATTGGCAGGGCGAGGATTTGTGGCGGGCGATCCGTACTATTCCGGCGGCGGAGCGAGTGCAGGATCCGGTAGGCGAGAGTGGCTTGCCGCCGCTTTATCCCAAGTAAAACGCCAAAGATCGCAGCCTTCGGCAGCTCCTACGGATTCTGTGCAGGAGCTGCCGAAGGCTGCGATCTTTTGATCTTGCCAGTAAACTCACCTTTCTCAAGCCGCCCCGTTCTTTTGCGGCCATCACCTCATTTAACGTTGCGGAGTCCACCTTGCGTCTGTTCCACACCTCCGACTGGCACCTTGGGCAAAACCTGCACGGCCAGGAGCGCGATTTCGAGCACGCGTGTTTTCTCGAATGGCTGCTGCGTCAGTTGCAACTGGCGCAGCCGGATGTGCTGCTGATCGCCGGGGACATCTTCGATACGGTCAATCCGCCGGTCAAAGCTCAGGAACGCCTTTACGACTTCATCGTCAGCGCTCACGAACAGCAGCCGCTGCTGACCATCGTGATGATCGCCGGCAACCATGATTCCGGCTCGCGGATCGAATTGCCGGCGCCGTTGATGCGGCGTTTGCGCACCCACGCGTTGGGCCGGGTGCTGTGGCTGGATGACGGCCAGCTCGATGCCGAGCGCCTGTTGCTGCCGCTGCCGAATGCCCAGGGCGAAATCGCCGCGTGGTGTCTGGCGCTACCGTTTCTGCGTCCGGCGGAAGTCACTGGTGCGCATCTGGGCGACAACTATTTGCGCGGCATCGGTCAGGTGCATGAGTGGCTGGTTGCGGCGGCGAATGCCAAGCGTCAGCCCGGGCAGGCGCTGATCGCTATCAGCCACGCGCACATGGCCGGCGGTTCGGTATCGGAGGATTCCGAGCGCAGCCTGATCATCGGCAATGCCGAAGCGCTGCCCGCCAGCCTGTTCGGCGAAAGCATCAGTTACGTCGCCCTCGGCCATTTGCACAAGCCGCAGAAGGTCAACGGCGAGGAGCGCATCCGCTACAGCGGCTCGCCGATTCCGCTGTCGTTCTCGGAGATCGGTTATCAGCATCAGATTCTCGATGTCGTCCTCGACGGTGAAACCCTGGTCAGCGTCGAGCCGAAACTGATCCCGCGCTCGGTCAATCTGCAGCGCATCGGCCCGGCGCCGCTGGCCGAGATTCTGCTGCAACTGGCTGACCTGCCGAACGTCGATCTGCTCGCCGAAACCCAGCGCCAGCCATGGCTCGAAGTGCGCGTACGCCTGGATGAGCCGCAGCCGGATCTGCGCCATCAGGTGGAAACTGCGCTGCAAGGCAAAGCCGTACGTCTGGTACGCATCGCCGCTGAATACGCCGGCAATCGTGGCGCCGATGGCAGCGATGACGGCAGCACACTGATCGAACTCGACCAGCTCACCCCGCAGGAATTGTTCAGCCGCGCCTGGCTCGACAACTACGGCAGCGAGGTCGACGACCAGACGCTCAAGGACTTCGCCGAGTTGCTGCAAGACGTGCAACTGGAGGGCGAGCAGCCATGAAGATCCTCGCCATTCGTTTGAAGAACCTCGCCTCGCTGGCCGGGCCGTTCGAGATCGATTTCACTGCTGAGCCGCTGGCCAGCGCCGGTCTGTTCGCGATCACCGGCCCGACCGGCGCCGGCAAAAGTACCCTCCTCGACGCTTTGTGCCTGGCACTGTTCGGCGCCGTGCCGCGCCTGAACAACACCGGCCGCGATGCCAAAGTCCCGGATGCCGACGGCGAGATCGCCACTGGCGACCCGCGCACCTTGCTGCGTCGTGGCACCGGCGAAGGCTATGCCGAAGTGGATTTTGTCGGCGTCGATGGCCGCCGCTATCGCGCACGTTGGGAAGCCAACCGCGCTCGCGAGAAGGCTGGCGGCAAGTTGCAAGCGAGCCGGCAGAGCCTGCGTGATATCGATCAGGATCAGTTGCTCGCCAGCCAGAAAGGTGAATACAAAACCCAGCTGGAAGCCGCGCTGGGCCTGAATTTCGAACAGTTCACCCGCGCTGTGTTGCTGGCGCAGAGCGAATTCAGCGCGTTCCTCAAGGCCGACGACAACGACCGCAGTGAGCTGCTGGAAAAACTCACCGACACCGCGCTCTACACTCGCCTCGGTCGTCGCGCTTTCGACAAGACCAAAGAAGCCCGCGAAGCGCACAAGCTGCTGCAGGATCAGGCCACGGGGGTCACGCCACTGGCACCTGAAGCGCGCGCCGAACTCGACGGGCGTTTCAACACCGCGCAGCAACAAATGAAAGCGCAACAGGCGCAGCTCAAACAGCTTGAGCAACAACACGGTTGGCTGAAGGATTTGCGTCTGTTGCAGGAAGCGCAGCAAGCGGCCAACGAACAACTGCAAACCGCGCAGCAGCAATGGCAGGCGCTGGCTGGCGAGCGGGTGAAACTGACGCGTCTGGAGCAGCTTGGCCCGCAGCGTCATCAATTTGCGCGCAAGGCCGAGCTCGATGCGCTGCTGACACCACTGGCGGCGCAGATTGCCGCGCACACGCAAGAACA
Organism: Pseudomonas sp. FR229a; assembly: GCF_030209115.1. Lineage (NCBI taxonomy): Bacteria > Pseudomonadati > Pseudomonadota > Gammaproteobacteria > Pseudomonadales > Pseudomonadaceae > Pseudomonas > Pseudomonas sp. FR229a. Next base: position 21,229 of record NZ_JARVSP010000013.1, read on the forward strand.
TGCGGCCCTCGGGGAACGCCAGACGCAACTGGCGCAAAACCTCGACGCAGCAAAAGTCGCCCTGAGCGAAGCGCAACAACGCCAGAGCGAAAACGCGCCGTTGCTGCGTCAGGCGTTTGAAGAGCAAAGCACCCTCGCCCGTCTGATCAAGGACACTGCCAGCAGCGCCGAAGCCCGGCAAGCGGCCGAGCAAGCGTTCAAGGATGGCCAGAGCGCGATTCAGGCCTTGCAGGAAAAACAGGCTGAGGTCGCCGAGCGTCTGCAACACATCGCCAGCGAGCTTGAGCAGAGTGTGCATCTGGCGCCGTTGAGCGATGCCTGGAGCGCTTATCGCGATCGCCTGCAACAGCTGATGCTGATCGGCAACCGCTTGAACAAGGGCCAGAGCGAATTGGCGTCCCTTGAACAGCACGCCGCGCACAGCGCTGAACAACTGGCTACGCACAAACAGCAACTGGAAGTGTTGTTCAAAGAGGCCGGCGCCGAGCCCGATGCGGTGGCCGAACAGATCGGCCTGCTCGGCACTTTGCTGCAGGACAACCGCAAACAGCTGCGCGCGATCGAAGACCTGTCGCGCCTGTGGGCGTCTCAACAGGATCTCGACAAGCGCAGCGCCGAGTTGCAACAACGTCAGCTCGACGCCCAGCAACAACGCGAGCGTTTGACCCAGGACGGGGTGAAAACCAAGGCCGAACTGACCGTCGCCGAGCAGACCCTCAATGTCACTCGCGAACTGCTCGAGCGTCAGCGGCTGGCGCGCAGTGCCAGTGTCGAAGAGTTGCGCGCGCAGTTGCAGGACGATCAGCCCTGCCCGGTCTGCGGCAGCAACGAGCATCCCTATCATCAGCCCGAAGCGCTGCTGCAAAGCCTCGGGCGCCACGATGAAAGCGAACAGGCCAATGCCCAGCAAGTGGTCGATCAGCTCAAGGAAAAACTGATCGAGCTGCGCGGCGAAGTCGGTGGCGTGATCGCGCAACAGAAAGAATTGCTCCAGCAACAGGAACAACTGGCTGCGCAGCAACAAGCCCTGGCCCCAAGCCTCGACGCGCATCCGCTGGCCGCGCAACTGTTCAATCAGGACGCCGACAAACGCGACGCCTGGCTCAGCCGCCAGAACGAGCAGTTGAACCTAAGCATCACGCAAGACGAACAACGCCAGAGCGCCCTGCTCACCTTGCAGCAGGACGCCGCGCGCCTGTCGCAGCAATTGCGTCAGGCCGAGGTCGCCCATCAGCAAGCGGCGCAACAGCTGAGCCATCAGCAACATGAGCTCAACAGCGACCGTCAGCGCCTTGAGGAGGAACTCAACGCGTTCGGCCCGCTGCTGCCGCCTGACACCCTCGAAGCACTGCGCCTTGAGCCGGCCGCGACGTTCCTGCAACTGGATCGGCAGATCGCCGAGCGTCTGGCCCAGCTCGAGCAGCAAAAGGAAGAACTGAGCGAACAGCAGCAACGCCAGCAAATCCTCGAGAAAGAACAGGATCGCCAGCAGTTGCGCACTCAGCAACTGCACAGCGTCGAGGAGCAATTCACGGCGTTGACCGAGCAGCAGCAAAGCTGTCAGGAAAAACTCGCGCTACTGATTGGCGAGCACAGCAGCGCCGAGCATTGGCAGCAGCAGTTGGAACACGCGGTGGAACAGGCGCGTATTGCCGAGACCAGCACGGCTGAGGAACTGCAGACCGTACGCACGCAGCTGGTGCAAATCGCCGCTGAGCTCAAGGCGCAGCAGGATCGCCTGCAAGCACTGCAAGCTGAAGATCTGGCACTCACCGCCAAGATCGCCGATTGGCGCGCCAACCATCCGGAACTGGATGACGGCGGCCTCGAAGACTTGCTGCGCTTCGATGACGCGCAGGTCGCCGAACTGCGCCAGACTCTTCAGCACAACGAAAAAGCTATCGAACAAGCCCAGGTCTTGTTGCAGGAGCGCGATCAGCGTCTGCTCGATCATCAGGCCCGGCAAGACGGCAATCTTGACGCCGAACAGCTCGATAGCGCCCTCGCTGAATTGCAAAAACAGTTCGCCGTCAGTGAGCAGCAGTGCGCCGAGTTGCGCGCCGAACAGGTTGAAGACCAGCGCCGGCAGAACGCCAATCAGGCGCTGGCCCGGCAGATCGCCGAGGCTTATGCCGAGTATCAACGCTGGGCGCGGCTCAGTGCGTTGATCGGCTCGGCCACCGGCGACACCTTCCGCAAGATCGCCCAGGCCTACAACCTCGACCTGCTGGTGCATCACGCCAACGCGCAACTGCGCCAACTGGTCAAACGCTATCGGCTCAAACGCGGCGGCAGCATGCTCGGCCTGCTGGTGATGGACACGGAAATGGGCGACGAACTGCGCTCGGTACATTCGTTGTCCGGCGGCGAGACGTTCCTCGTCTCACTGGCGTTGGCGCTCGGTCTGGCGTCGATGGCGTCGAGCACGCTGAAAATCGAATCGCTGTTTATTGACGAAGGTTTCGGCAGCCTCGATCCGGAATCGCTGCAACTGGCCATGGATGCACTGGATGGACTGCAGGCGCAAGGGCGCAAGGTGGCGGTGATTTCCCATGTGCAGGAAATGCACGAACGCATCCCGGTGCAGATTCAGGTGCGGCGCCAGGGCAATGGTTTGAGCACGCTGGAGGTGAAATGAACACGCTGTATTCGTTCCGCCGCTGCCCTTACGCAATGCGGGCGCGGATGGCGCTGTGTTATGCGGACGTACCGGTGGAGATTGTTGAGGTCAGTCTCAAGGACAAGCCGGCGCAGATGCTCGCGCTCTCGCCCAAGGGCACGGTGCCGGTGCTGGATGCCGATGGCGTGGTGATTGATGAGAGCCTGCAGATCATGCGCTGGGCGTTGGCGCAGAATGATCCGGATGATTGGTTGCTGGCCGGAGATTCATTCGCGGCGCTGTGGATGGAAAAGCTGATTGAGGGCAATGATCAGATTTTCAAAACAGCTCTGAACCGCTACAAGTACGCCGAGCGTTACCCTGAGCAGCCGATGGAAGCTTATCGGGCTGAAGGTGGATTGTTTCTGCAAAAGCTGGATGAGCTGCTCGAAGGCCGCGAATATTTGCTGGCCGATCATCAAAGCCTCGCCGACATCGCCCTGCTGCCCTTCGTCCGGCAGTTCGCTCATGTTGATCGCGAGTGGTTTGCACAGACCCCGTACGTTCGTTTGCAAGCCTGGTTGCAGCGTTTCCTCGAATCCGAACTGTTCACTTCAATCATGAAGAAGTCGAGCTGAATCTCGGCCTCACACACACCTGTGGCGAGGGAGCTTGCTCCCTCGCCACAATGGTCCGCGTTGCCTACGCCAGTGCTTGGCACATGCCCAGTGCCATGCAATCCACTTCAAACGGTCCGAGAAAATCCACTGCGACCTTGACCGGTGGATTGCCGGCCATCAGCCCCAGCGTGTTGGCGCGTTCGATGTTGTGCGCGATGTTGTGGTTGGCCTCTATGGCCCGGGCCAATCCGCCCACCGAGCCCTGGCCGAACCCCAGCAGTGAGGCGCCGTTGGTCATCAATGCCAGACTGGCGATGACCCAGAGTCTGTAGCCTTTCATGCGCCGCCGACTCCTGCGAGTTCGGCCCTGTCGACCATCGCGCTTTGCGAACGCAGTTCGAACTGGATGCCAGGGTGGGCGACGTCGATCGGGGCTTCGAAGCTGTGTTCCATCTGCGCGCCGATGCTGACGAACAGCACCACGGCCAGGTACAGACCGATGGCCAGATAGGCGCCGCGTTTGGCGGAAGTGAGGATTGCGCTGGCCATGGTGTTCTCCGTGGGCAAAGGTTTCGATGGCCACAGAATCAATCAAAAAAGCCGAGGCAACCACTCAGGGTTTGCCATAGTAAACATCAGCTTCGTTGATTATTTAGCCGCTCTATTTGCCGGCGAGAGAAAACCTATGAGTGGAGAACGCGTACGCGCGTAGGAGCTGTCGAAGGCTGCGATCTTTTGATTTTGCTTTTGAAAGACAAGATCAAGAGATCGCAGCCTTCGGCAGCTCCTACAAGGAGACGGGAATTTCAGGCTTGGGTTTTGTGATCCAGCGCGGCGTAGAAGTTGGCGCTTTGTTGCAGGTATTTCTGGGTGTAGCTCTGGGTGTGGGATTTTTTGCTGGCGATTTCGACGTTGGCACCGGCTGGCAATACCACGGTGGCAGAAATGGCGGAAGCGGCGATAACGGAGAAGAGATTGAAGTTCATGGCGGTAACCCTCGTGTTCGTTTGCATGTTTTGCCCGGTCGGGCTGTGAAACAAACGTAACGCTCGAGGGTTGTTCCCTTGAAATCTTTTGTAGCATTAGCCGTTATCAGTGCAATTAATACAACGATGCAGGCCCCGCAGACCGGGGCCTGTGGCTTATTGTCGCACTATAAATTTCAGATCGCTTGGCGCGTCGATCGGCAGTTTTTGCACGGTTTTGCCGAGCAGACCGGTCTTGGCATCGCGTTCGACGACGACAATCTGGTTGCTCTTCTGGTTGGCGATCAAGACGAATTTACCGCTCGGATCAAGGGCAAACTCGCGCGGGTGATCACCCTCGACCGAGCGTTTTTGCAGCTCTTTGAGCTGGCCGCTCGCCGGGTCGATGCTGAACACCAACAGTTGATTGGCCGTGCCACGGTTGCTCACGTAGAGAAACTTGCCATCAGCTGAAGCATGCAGCGCCGCGCCCGCCTTGTCCGAGGTTGGCTGGCCCGCGGCGAGATCGACGAGTTGCGTCTGGGTCAGGACGCCATCGTTGTAATCGAACACCGCAACCTGCGCGCTCATCTCCATGGTCAGCCAGGCGTGTTTGCCGTCGGCGCTGAACAGCAGATGACGCGGGCCACTGCCGGCCGGCAAGGCTACCGAAGCGGTTTTCGCCGGAGTCAGCGGCAGGTGCGGGTTGGTCTTCGGATCGTATTGATAGATGAAAACCTTGTCCGCGCCCAAGTCATTGGAGAACACGTAGCGACCGTCCGGCGAAGACACGGTCGAGTGCACGTGGTTGGAAGCCTGGCGCTCAGGGTTGACCCGACTGGCCGGGTGGCCGCTCATCTGCACCACCGGTTTCAGTTGACCGTCGGCATCGACCGGCAACACCGCCAGGGTGCCGCCCGGATCTTCCATCACCGAGTAGTTGCTGACGAACAGATGCTTGGCATCAGCACTGAGGCTGGAATGGGTCGGCTCGTTGCCCAGGCTCTGCACTTGATTGATCAGGCTCAGCGCATGGGTTTTCGGGTCGATGGCATAGCTGCTGACACGACCGACCGGATCGGTCTGGCCGGGGCCGTTTTCGTTGACCACGAACAGGCGTTTCTGGTCTTTCGAGAGTGTCAGCCACGATGGGTTTTCAGTCTTGACCACTTGCAGCGGCTTGGCATCGATCTGGCCGGTGGCGCTGTCGAACTGCATGCGGTAGATGCCCTGGCTGGAACCGGCGGTGTAGGAGCCGACCAGCAGCTGCAAGGTCTCGGCGCTGGCGCTGGACAGGCCCATCGCGCCGACGCTGCCGGCCATCAGCAGGGGCCAGAAGTTACGCATTTTCATTATCGTCATCCTCGTCGTCGCTGCTGCTGACTACGTCGCCGAGACACACCAGGCGATGCTCGCCCGTGGTCTTGGTGTCGCTGGCGAATCCGACGATCAGCCAGCTCTGCAGCGTCTCATCGAACGTCGCCGCCGCGACCTGCGCCGGGGTGAATTCCCAGTGCTTGGCTTCACGGCCATCGATGCATTCGATGTGCAGGTTATCGTCCTCGTCGAGGGCGAATTCGAAGGCGTGCAGGCCATCGATTTCGACCATACCGCAGTGTTCGAGGGCGTTGAGAAGGGTTTGGGCAGTCATGGCAAACAGTCTTTCTTTGGGGGGAAAGGGCCAATGATAGCTCATTGTCGAAACAGTCCCCTTGTAGGAGTGAGCCTGCTCGCGATAGCGGTGGGTCTCCAGCAGAGATGCTGAATTTAAGACCGCAATCGCGAGCAGGCTCACTCCTACAGGGGTTGTGGTTGGCTTTAGATCGCCTCACGCGATGGCTTGCCATCCACCAGGCGCTGGATACGCAGCGGGTTGGCGTTTTTCAGTGGCTCGGGCAGCAAGCTGTCCGGGTAGTTCTGGAAGCACACCGGGCGCAGGAAGCGATCGATCGCCAGCGTACCCACCGACGTGCCGCGCACATCGGACGTCGCCGGGTATGGCCCGCCGTGCACCATCGAATCGCACACTTCCACACCGGTCGGATAACCGTTGAGCAGGATGCGCCCGACCTTTTGCTCCAGCAGCGGCGTCAGCTCGGCGAACTGCTCGAAGTCGGACGGTTCGCCGATGATCGTCGCGGTCAGTTGACCGTGCAGGCCATGCAGCGCCGCGCTGAGTTGGGCCTGATCGGCCACTTCAACGATGACCGTGGTCGGACCGAACACTTCTTCCTGCAGCACTTCGTCACCGTCGATCAACAGACTGACATCGGCTTTGAACAATTGCGGCTGCGCCTGATTGCCCTGCTGCGGATTACCGGCCAGATGCTCGATGCCGCTGTGCGCCAGGAGTTTTTCCAGACCTTTGCCATAGCTGCCGAGGGTGCCGGCATTGAGCATGGTTTGCGCCGGTTGATCGCCGATTGCAGCAGCGACTTGTTGGACAAACGCGCTGAACTGCGGCGAGCGGATACCGATCACCAGACCCGGGTTGGTACAGAACTGACCACAGCCCTGCACCACCGAAGCGGTGAGGTCTCGCGCAACGGTTTCCGAACGCGTGGCCAGCGCCTGTGGCAGCACGATCACCGGGTTGATGCTCGACATCTCGGCAAACACCGGGATCGGTTGCGGACGTGCAGCGGCCATGTCGCACAAGGCGCGACCGCCCTTCAGCGAGCCAGTGAAACCAACGGCCTGAATCGCCGGATGCTTGACCAGCCATTCGCCGACGCCGCCACCGTAGATCATGTTGAACACGCCGGCGGGCATGCCGGTTTTTTCCGCTGCACGAATGATCGCGTCGGCGACCAGTTCAGCGGTGGCCATGTGGCCGCTGTGGGCCTTGAACACCACCGGGCAACCGGCGGCCAGTGCCGCTGCCGTGTCGCCGCCAGCGGTGGAGAACGCCAGCGGGAAGTTGCTCGCGCCGAACACCGCGACCGGGCCGAGGCCGATGCGGTATTGGCGCAGATCCGGACGTGGCAGCGGCTGACGATCGGGCAATGCCAGATCGATGCGCGCGCCGTAGAAGTCACCGCGACGCAGGACTTTGGCGAACAAACGCATCTGGCCGCTGGTGCGACCGCGCTCGCCCTGAATGCGTCCGGCCGGCAACGCGGTTTCACGGCAGACCACGGCGACGAAATCATCGCCAAGGGCGTCGAGCTCATCGGCGACCGCATCAAGGAACTGCGCGCGGCGTTCGGCGCTGAGGCTGCGATACGTCGGGTAGGCCGCAGCGGCGGCTTTGGCAGCGGCGTCGACTTCTTCCGCCGTGGCCTGAATGAAATCGTGCGGCAGGGCCTCGCCAGTGCTGGCGTCGACCGAGTGCAGTTTGACGCTGCCGGCGGCGCTGCGCTGACCGCCGATGTAGTTGTGACCGAGAATCTGAGTCATGGGATCTCCTTAAAGGGTGCCGATGCTGTCCGGTTCAAAAGCCGCCTGGACCGGTGCGATACCGTTGACCAGCGGCGCGCCGAAGTCGGCCTGGCTGATCTCGAACGTGTCGCCCGGCTGGGTACGGATGCCGTCGGCAAAGGACAAAGTCGCAGTGCCGAAAAAGTGAATGTGCACGTCGCCCGGACGCAGGAACTGACTGTATTTGAAGTGGTGGTATTCGAGGTTCGCCAGGCTGTGGCACATGTTGGCCTCGCCGCTGAGGAACTCGTTTTGCCAGAGCACTTCGCCGTCACGCAGGATTCGGCTGGTGCCGGCAAGGTGTTGAGGCAATTCACCGGTGCGAAGTTCCGGGCCATAACTGCAACTGCGCAATTTCGAGTGCGCGAGGTAGAGGTAATTCTTGCGTTCCATGACGTGGTCGGAGAACTCGTTGCCCACCGCGAAACCGAGGCGATACGGCTTGCCGTCGTTGCCGATGATGTACAGGCCGGCCATCTCCGGCTCTTCACCGGCGTCTTCGGCAAACGGCGGCAGCGGGAACGGCTGCCCCGGACGCACGACGATGCTGCCGTCGCCCTTGTAGAACCACTCCGGTTGCACACCGGCCTGCCCCGCCGCCGGTTTGCCGCCCTCCACGCCCCACTTGAAAATGCGCATGGTGTCGGTCATTGCCGCTTCGTCGCCGGCCTGCTGGTGCATCTTGTCGCGGGCCGAAGCGCTGCCCAGGTGAGTCAGGCCGGTACCGCTGACCAGCATGTGCGCCGGGTCCGGGTGATCCAGTGGCGGCAGGATGCGCAGGTCTTTGAGCAACTGCGCGTAGTCGTGACTTGCGCCAAGGCCGAGGGTCTGCACTTGCTGCTCAAGCGAGCCACCGGCCTCGATCGCGGCCAGGGCCAGATCACGGACACTGCGCGCGTCCTGGACTTCGCGGACCTGACCGTTGTCGACCACGCCGACCCGACGCTCGCCGTTGGATAATTCGAATTGAACCAGATGCATGATTTTCTCCTGTGTTATTCGAAACACCGCAGCCCCGTTGTAGGAGTGAGCCTGCTCGCGATAGCGGTGTGTCAGTTGGGAAATTTTTTCGCTGATACACCGCCATCGCGAGCAGGCTCACTCCTACAGGGGGTGGTGCCAGCCCGTCACGTGCGGGTCGCACCACGGGCACTCGCAGCGAACTGGTCGACGGGCAGCACATGCTTGCGTTCCAGAACGCGATAGACGATGCCCGTCAGAATCAGCCCGAACACCATCACGCCCGAAAGGAAGTACAGCCCCGAAGCCAGATTGCCGGTGTATTCCTTCAATGCGCCGATCACGAACGGCCCGATGTAACCGCCGAGGTTGCCGACCGAGTTGATCAGGGCAATCCCCGCCGCGGCACTGGCACCGGCGAAGAAGCGCCCGGGCAGAGTCCAGAAAACGGCTGTGCACGAGAACAGCGCGAACGCCACCAGACACAGCGCCGCCAGTTGCGCCACGGGCATCGACAGCCAGGCGCTGAGGAACAGGCCCAGTGCACCGAGTACATAGAGCACCGCCAAGTGACCGTAGCGATCGTTCAGGCGGTCGGAACTGCGCGGAATGATCAGCAGCCCGATGATCCCGAAAATGTACGGCACCGAAGAAACGAAACCGGTGACCAGATCGCTGCCGCCGAATTGTTTGATCAGCGTCGGCAGCCACAGGCCGAGGCCATAAATGCTCAGGGTCACTGGCAGATAAAACAGCGCCAGCAGCAACACGCGTTTGTCTTTCAGCGCGTGCAGAGGATTGCCGTGACGGGTCTGGCCGTACTCCTGCAGATCCTTTTTCAGTTCGCCGGTCAGCCAGTCTTTTTCCGCCTGATCCATCCATTTCACTTGCTGCGGACCGTCCGGCAGCCAGCGCAGCACCGGCCAGGTCAGCAGGATCGCCGGGGTGCCGATGACGATGAACAGCCACTGCCAGCCGTGCAGACCAAGGATGCCGTCCATGCCCAGCAAGCCACCGGACACGGGACCGGTGATCATCATCGCGATTGGTTGCGACAGGATGAACAGGCCGAGGATCTTGCCGCGATGGCGCACCGGGAACCACTGGGTGATGTAGTACAGCACGCCGGGGAAGAAGCCCGCTTCGGCCGCGCCGAGCAGAAAGCGCATCACATAGAAGCTGTGCGGCCCTTGCACGAAGGCCATGCCGATGGTGATCGCGCCCCAGGTGATCATGATCCGCGCAAACCAGCGCCGCGCGCCGAAGCGTTCGAGCATCAGGTTGCTGGGAATCTCGAGAAGGAAGTAACCAATGAAGAACAGCCCGGCGCCCAGGCCATAGGCCGCATCGCCGATGCCGATGTCGGCGCCCATGTGCAGCTTGGCAAAGCCGACGGCGGAGCGATCCACATAGGCGATCAGGTACAGCAGGATCAGGAAGGGAATCAGTTTCAGTGTGATGCGCCGGACAAGCCGCAGTTCCTGGCTCATGAGATCGGTCTCCGATTGTTGTTTTTATAGAACCTCGGGGGACGCCTCTCGCCAAAACAGCCAGGGCCTTCCCTCCGTCGAAAACGACTATATAGTAATACTAATTACCCAACAACACTTCCAAAGCGCCGATTTTGCGCTTAGATTAAGCGTCAGCTCGCAAACAATAGTCTTACAATAAGAGAAACGATCATGTCTGATAAGAAACCCACCCTGCGCTCCGCCCAATGGTTTGGCACGGCCGACAAGAACGGCTTCATGTACCGCAGCTGGATGAAGAATCAGGGCATCGCCGACCATCAGTTCCACGGCAAGCCGATCATCGGCATCTGCAACACCTGGTCGGAACTGACTCCGTGCAACGCGCACTTCCGCCAGATCGCGGAGCACGTCAAACGCGGGGTGATCGAGGCCGGTGGTTTTCCGGTGGAATTCCCGGTGTTCTCCAACGGCGAATCGAACCTGCGCCCGACCGCCATGCTTACCCGCAACCTGGCGAGCATGGACGTTGAAGAAGCGATTCGCGGCAACCCGATCGACGGCGTCGTGCTGCTCACCGGTTGCGACAAAACCACCCCGGCACTGTTGATGGGCGCGGCCAGTTGCGACGTACCGGCCATCGTCGTCACCGGCGGGCCGATGCTCAACGGTAAGCACAAGGGCAAGGACATCGGCTCCGGCACTGTCGTGTGGCAGCTCAGCGAACAGGTCAAGGCCGGCACCATCACCATCGACGATTTCCTCGCAGCCGAAGGCGGCATGTCGCGTTCGGCGGGCACCTGCAACACCATGGGCACCGCGTCGACCATGGCCTGCATGGCTGAAGCACTGGGCACTTCCCTTCCGCACAACGCCGCGATTCCGGCGGTGGATGCGCGGCGTTATGTATTGGCCCACATGTCTGGCATGCGCGCGGTGGAGATGGTTCGCGAAGACTTGAAACTGTCGAAGATCCTGACCAAGGAAGCCTTCGAAAACGCCATTCGCGTCAACGCTGCCATCGGCGGTTCGACCAACGCCGTGATCCACTTGAAAGCCATTGCCGGGCGCATTGGCGTCGAGCTGGATCTGGACGACTGGACCCGCATCGGTCGCGGCATGCCGACTATCGTCGACCTGCAACCGTCCGGGCGTTTCCTAATGGAAGAGTTCTACTACGCCGGTGGTTTGCCAGCGGTGCTGCGTCGCCTCGGTGAAGCCAATCTGATCCCTAACCCGAATGCCTTGACGGTCAACGGCAAATCCATCGGCGAGAACACCAGGGACGCGCCGATCTATGGCGAGGACGAGGTGATCCGCACCCTCGACAATCCGATTCGCGCTGACGGTGGCATCTGCGTGTTGCGCGGCAATCTGGCGCCGCTGGGTGCGGTGCTCAAGCCGTCCGCCGCTAGCGCTGAACTGATGCAGCATCGCGGGCGCGCCGTGGTGTTCGAGAACTTCGACATGTACAAGGCGCGGATCAACGATCCAGAGCTGGACGTCGATAAGGATTCGATTCTGGTGATGAAGAACTGCGGACCAAAGGGTTATCCGGGCATGGCCGAAGTCGGCAACATGGGCTTGCCGGCCAAGCTGTTGGCGCAAGGCGTGACCGACATGGTGCGGATTTCTGATGCCCGTATGAGCGGCACGGCGTACGGCACGGTGGTTTTGCACGTTGCACCTGAAGCCGCAGCGGGCGGGCCTTTGGCGGCGGTGCAGGAAGGCGACTGGATCGAACTCGATTGCGCCAGCGGCCGTTTGCACCTGGACATTCCCGACGCTGAACTGGCGGCGCGCATGGCGGATCTGCAAGCGCCGCAGCAATTGCTGGTGGGTGGTTATCGTCAGCTGTACATCGACCACGTGCTGCAGGCGGATCAGGGTTGCGACTTTGACTTCCTGGTGGGTTGCCGAGGGGCCGAGGTACCGCGCCACTCCCATTAACACAGCCACTCCCTGTAGGAGTGAGCCTGCTCGCGATGGCAATCTGTCAGTTGACAACTCTGGTGACTGACACACCGCAATCGCGAGCAGGCTCACTCCTACATTTGCTATGCATCAGCCTCAAGAATGCCGCACGCCTGCTATGATGCGCGGCATCTCCATCGCTCAGGATCGCGCCACTCCCCATGGATTACCGCAAACCTTCCGACCGCAAAAGCATGCACTCGCGCATCGTCCAGGAACTGGGCATGCAGATCGTCTCCGGACGCTTTTTGCCCGACGACAAACTGCCCGCCGAAGCCCTGCTCTGCGAGGAGTACGCGGTCAGTCGGCCGGTGTTGCGCGAAGCCACGCGGGTGCTGGTGGCCAAGGGGCTGGTGTATTCCAGGCCACGGGTGGGCACGGTGGTCAAGGCCCGTCGCGAGTGGCACATGCTCGACCCGGACGTGCTGCACTGGTTGATGCAAAGCAGCCCGCAGAATGAATTCTTCAACGTGCTGACCAGCGTGCGCAGCATCATCGAACCGGCCGCCGCCGCCCTCGCCGCCCAGCATGCGACGGATGCCGACATCGCCGCGATCAACGAAGCCTACCAACGCATGGAAGCCGCTCCGACCCCGGAAGCGCTGTTGCAGCCGGATCTGGACTTCCACAGCCGCATCGCCGATGCGACGCACAATGACCTGCTGGCGAACCTGTGCAACATGTTGGCAGTGGCGATTGCCGAGGCGTTGAAGCATTCCAATCAGCGGCCGAATCTGCATGAATTGGCGTTGCCGAGGCACAAGGCGATTCTGACCGCCATCGAGAACCGCGATGCGCTCGGGGCCCGGCATGCGACGCTGGTGCAGCTGGATGATGCGCGCAGTGCGTTGAGTGTGGTGCTTGGCGCTGAGCTCTCTTAAGGCTTGAGACCGCTTGCCCTCACCCTAGCCCTCTCCCAAGGGGAGAGGGGACCGACCGGGTTGTGCTTCGTTATACATCGACCTGAAAAACCGAGTCGATTATGGATTCACAGCAGGGCGCTCAGGTCGGCGTAAATCTCTAATATCCCCCAATCAGTCCCCTCTCCCTCCGGGAGAGGGCTAGGGTGAGGGGCTCTTGATCTTGACCTTGATCTTCGTCCACAAAAAAGCCGCAACCCTCAAGGTTGCGGCTTTGTCATTTCAGCCTTTCAGATCAATGGGCAAACAGCGAATTGCCCTTCTGCCCCGCCAGTTTCTCCGGCTTGATCAGGAACTTCGCCAACGCTGGCAGCAGCCACAGTGCGCCGAACATGTTCCACAGCAGCATGAAGGTCAGCATCAGGCCCATGTCGGCCTGGAACTTGATCGCCGAGAAGATCCAGGTGCACACGCCGATCGCCAGGCACAAACCGGTGAACAGCACGGCTTTACCGGTAGATTTCAGTGTCTGGTAATAAGCTTCCTGCAACGGCAACCCGGCACGCAGGAAACTTTCCAGGCGGCTGTAGATGTAGATGCCGTAGTCCACGCCGATCCCCACGCCCAGCGCGACCACTGGCAGCGTCGCGACTTTCACGCCGATGCCCATGAACGCCATCAGCGCGTTGCCGAGCACCGAGGTCAGCACCAGCGGCAAGACGATGCACAAGGTCGCCGCCCATGAGCGGAAGGTGATCATGCACATCACCGCAACGCAGATGTACACCAGAATCAGGATGGTCAGCTCAGCCTGCTTGATGACTTCGTTGGTGGCGGCTTCGATCCCGGCGTTACCGGCGGCGAGGATGAATTCCAGGCCGTCCTTGTTGTTTTCCTTGGCGAACTCCTGCACCGCTTGCACAGCGCGGTCGAGGGTTTCGGCCTTGTGGTCGTTGAGGAACACCAGCACCGGCGCCAGCGAGCAACTGTTGTTGTACAGGCCGTCGGCGCGGGCGATCGAGTTGTTCAGCACGTCCGGGTTGCGCGACAGGGTTTCCCATTTCAGGTTGCCCTCGTTCATGCCCTTGATCATCTGCTTGGACACGGTCACCAGCGAGATCGCCGACTGCACGCCCTCGGTGTTCTGCATCTTCCACATCAACTGATCGATCGGCGCCATGGCTTCGTAGCGCGAGCAGCCTTCGGCCTTGGTCTTGACCATCACCACCAGTACGTCAGAGCTGGTGGAGTAATTGCTGATGATGAAGTTGTTGTCCTTGTTGTAGCGCGAGTCCGGACGCAGTTCCGGCGCACCCTGGTCGAGGTCGCCGATTTTCAGGTTCTGGCTGTACCAGAGGCCGCCACCGAAGGCGATCAGCGCCAGGGCAACCGAGATCGGCGCGACTTTGGGGCTGGCGAAGTTCGACAGCAGGCGCCAGAACGGATGTTCGCGGTTGGCGTCCTTCTTGCTCTTGGCAATCGCACGCTTGCTGATGCCGACATAGGAAATCGCCACCGGCAGCAGGATCAGGTTGGTGAACACGATCACCGCAACGCCGATGGACGCGCCGATGGCCAGTTCACGGATCACGCCGATGTCGATGATCAGCAGGGTGATGAAGCCCACCGCATCGGCGAGAATTGCGATCATCCCCGGCAGGAACAACTGCCGGAAGGTGCGCCGCGCAGCGGTCAGGGCGTTATCGGCCTCGCTGGACTGCAGGGCGATACCGTTGATTTTCTGCACGCCGTGGGAAATGCCGATGGCGAAAATCAGGAACGGCACCAGCATCGAATACGGGTCGAGCCCGAAGCCGAAGAAGTGCATCAACCCGAGCTGCCAGACCACCGCCACCAGCGTCGTACTCAACACGGCGATGGTGCTGCGCAGGCAGTTGGTGAACCACAACAGCAAAATCAGGGTGATGACGAAGGCGACACCGAAGAACAGCACCACCATCACCAGACCGTCGATCAGGTCGCCGACCTTCTTGGCGAAACCGACGATATGGATCTTGATGTTGGGGTTCTGCGCTTCGAACTTGTTGCGGATCTTGTCTTCGAGCTCATGGGAGAACTGGCGATAGTCCAGCGCCAGCAGCTTGCCCTGATCCTGCGGGTCCGGGTAGGCCTCCAGCAGCGGGATGTCGACGATGCTCGACTTGAAATCGTTGGCCACCAGACGCCCGACCTGACCGGACTTGAGCACATTGTTACGCAGCAGGTCGAGGCTGTCCTGGGAGCCGTTGTAGCTCTGCGGAATCACTTCACCGCCGGCGAAACCCTCTTCGGTCACTTCGGTCCAGCGCACGCTCGGGCTCCACAGCGACTTCAGCCCGGAACGGTCGACGCCGGAAATGTAGAACACCTCGTCGTTGATCTGGCGCAGGGTCTCCATGTACTCCTTGGAGAAGATGTCGCCGTCGGTGGCTTCCACCGAAATACGCACCGTGTTACCGAGGTTCGCCAGATCGTTGCGGTGCTCCATCATCTTTTCGATGAAGGGATGCTGCAGCGGGATCATTTTTTCGAAACTGGTCGACGGCCGGATCAGCGTCGCCTGCCAGAACAGGAAAATGCTCACCACCAGGCAGATCAGGATCACGGCCGGGCGGTTGTTGAAGATCAGGCGCTCGAGAACCGTCGCCTTTTCCTGCTGAGGAGTGATCAAGGAAGTCATAGCCCCGCCTTCTTGTTATTGGTCTCGGCACCGTTTGGCTGGGTGATGTGCAAACCACCCTGCCCGGTCAGAATCAGGTTGCCGTTGCCGGCGGCGGTGACCGACGACAGCGAAATGCGATCCGGGCGGTTGAACACGCTGAAGGTTTCGCCATTGTCACTGCTGCTGATCACCGAACCGCCGTTGCCGACGATGACGATCGAGCCGTCTTCCAGCAGCGTGCCGCCGGACAGACCAAACTCCAGCGCACCGCGGGCGGCTTTGAGTTCGACCTGCTCCCAGTTGCTGCCGAAATCGGTGGAGCGATAGAGGTTGCCGCGCAAGCCGTACGCCAGCAGGGTCTGCGGCTGCGCTGTGCCGATCACGCCGAACAATGAACCTTCGTACGGGCCTTCGAGTTTTTCCCAGGTCTGGCCGTCATCGGCGGAGCGGAACATGCTGCCGGACTCACCAACGATGAACAGCCCGGCGTCTTTCACAGAGGCGATGGCGTTGAGGTGGAACTGGTCTTCGTTGTCGAGGCGATCACTGACGTCTTCCCAGTGTTTGCCGCCATCGGTGGTTTCCAGCAGCGTGCCATAGGCGCCCACAGCAAAGCCGCTGCTGGCGTCCTTGAACCAGACGTCGAGCAGCGGCGATTCCCGTGCAAGGTCTTCGAATTGCTTGGTCCAGGTCAGACCGCCGTCTGCGCTGGCGAGGATCTGTGCGTCGTGGCCGACCGCCCAGCCGTTTTTGTCGTCGACGAAATACACGGCGGTAAGCAACTGGCGAGTCGGCACCTTGGCCTGGGTCCAGGTCTTGCCCTGGTCATCGGAATAGACGATGTGCCCGCGATCACCGACCGCGACCAGGCGCGCGCCGGCGTGGACAACATCGAGAATCAGGCTCTTTGCGGCCTTGGCCGATTCGGTGGCATAGACCACGTCGGCCGGGGCCTCGGCGGCAATCACAGGCGCCGATAACGTGGCAAAGCCAAGCAGCGAGAGAGCTGTGACCAGCAACGCGGTGTTGCGTAACGCCGGCGGGCGGCAACGACTCATAGACCTTCCCCTATTTATTATTGTTGGGCCATCGGGCCTTCAAGGGCGCCGCAAGGGTGCTCGACTACTGGCAGTTCAGAAGCATCCTCCTGAAACCCGCAATCCAGAGCCCCTTCGGAAGCTGGCTCATCCTATCGGGCTTTGCAAATGTCTGACAATCGGCGCCACGTTATCTTTTGTTAACCGCATCGCCGCTGATTTCCCGTGTAGGAGTGAGCCTGCTCGCGATGGCGGTGTTTCAGTCAGCAAATCATTGGCTGACAGTCCCCTATCGCGAGCAGGCTCACTCCTACAAGGGATCGTGGGGGCTGGGAATTTGAATACATGACCATTCGCCGGGGTGATGAGGCAAATCTCGTCAGGGGGACTTGCAGGATCGGTATTATGGTATACCATCAGACGCACAGACACTCTCAATCCCCCAACGGAGCAGCTCATGAGTTTCGAAATTCGCAAGATCGTCAGCTATGTCGAAGAAACCTTCATCGAAGGCGGCAAGGCTACTGACAAGCCGGTGACCATGGTCGGCCTTGCCGTGGTGATGAAGAACCCTTGGGTGGGCAACGGTTTTGTCGAAGACCTCAAGCCGCAGATCCGCGCCAACTGCTCCGACCTCGGCGCCATGATGGTCGAGCGTCTGGTCGGCATCATCGGCGGTGCCGAGAAGATCGAGGCCTACGGCAAAGCGGCGGTGGTCGGCGCTGACGGCGAGATCGAGCACGCGTCGGCGGTGATCCACACCCTGCGCTTCGGCAACCACTACCGCGAAGCAGTGAAAGCCAAGAGCTACCTGAGCTTCACCAACAAGCGCGGCGGTCCGGGCA
Organism: Pseudomonas sp. FR229a; assembly: GCF_030209115.1. NCBI lineage: Bacteria > Pseudomonadati > Pseudomonadota > Gammaproteobacteria > Pseudomonadales > Pseudomonadaceae > Pseudomonas > Pseudomonas sp. FR229a. The sequence continues at coordinate 38,640 of NZ_JARVSP010000013.1, forward strand.
CGTCGATTCAGATCCCGATGATGCACAAGGACGACGAAGGCCTGCGTTCGCACTACATCACCCTGGAAATGCAGATCGAAGACGCGCCGCGTGCCGACGAAATCGTCGTGGTGCTGGGTTGCGCCGACGGTGGCCGCCTGCACCCGCGAATCGGCAACCGCTACATCGATCTGGAAGAACTGGCCGCCGAAAAAGCCCAGTAATCACAACAAGAAAGGCATTGCAGGAGCGCTCCATGATTCGGCTCACCGCTGAACTCACCCCGGCTGGCACCAGTTACCTGGCGACCGGCCAAGGCCAGCCCGTGGTCTTGATCCACGGCGTGGGCCTGAATAAAGAAATGTGGGGCGGGCAGATTGTCGGCCTCGCCAGCCAGTACCAGGTGATCGCCTACGACATGCTCGGCCACGGCGCCAGCCCGCGCCCGGCCAGCGGCACCGACCTGCTTGGTTACGCTGATCAACTGCTCGAGCTGCTCGAGCACCTGAATCTGCCCCAGGCCGCGGTGATCGGTTTCTCCATGGGCGGCCTGGTCGCGCGGGCCTTTGCCCTGCATTACCCGGAGCGCCTGCAAAGCCTGGTGGTATTGAACAGCGTGTTCAACCGCAGCGAAGAACAGCGTGCCGGCGTTATTGCCCGCACGGCGCAGGCCGCCGAGCATGGCCCGGACGCCAATGCCGAAGCCGCGCTGTCACGCTGGTTCAGCCGTGAATATCAGGCAGCCAACCCGGCGCAGATCGCCGCGTTGCGTCAGACACTGGCCAACAACGATCCGCAGGGTTACCTGACCACCTACGAATTGTTCGCCACCCAGGACATGTACCGCGCCGACGACCTGAGCAGCATTCAGGCGCCGACGCTGATCGCCACCGGCGAACTCGACCCCGGCTCGACCCCGGAAATGGCCGAGCAACTGGCCCGACGCATCCCCGGCGCGAAGGTTGCCGTGCTGCCCGAGCAACGGCATATGATGCCGGTAGAGTCGCCGCGTCTGGTCAACCAGATGCTGCTGGAATTCCTTCAATTCGCACACTCCCGACAAAACCATATAAAGGGGATCGTTGCATGACACTCGCACGCTTCCAGATGTGCATCGGCGGAGATTGGGTCGACGCCCTCTCCGGCAAGACCTTCGAAAGCCTCAACCCGGCCTCCGCGCAGGCCTGGGCGGAACTGCCCGACGCCGATGAAGCGGACGTCGAACGCGCCGTGCAAGCGGCGCAGACCGCTTTCGACAGCCCGGCGTGGCGTGGCCTCACTGCCACCGCGCGGGGCAAGTTGCTGCGTCGCCTCGGCGACCTGATCGCAGAAAACAAGGAACACCTGGCGCAGCTGGAAAGCCGCGACAACGGCAAGCTGATCCGCGAAACCCGTGGCCAGGTCACCTACCTGCCGGAGTTCTTCCACTACACCGCAGGCCTGGCCGACAAGCTTGAGGGCGGCACCCTGCCGCTGGACAAGCCCGACCTGTTTGCCTACACCGTGCACGAAGCCATGGGTGTGGTCGCCGCAATCATTCCGTGGAACAGCCCGCTGTACCTGACCGCGATCAAACTGGCCCCGGCCCTCGCCGCCGGCAACACCATTGTGATCAAGCCGTCCGAACACGCCTCGGCAACCATTCTCGAGCTGGCGCGTCTGGCCCTCGAAGCCGGGATTCCGCCCGGCGTGGTCAACGTCGTCACCGGTTACGGCCCTAGCACCGGCGCCGCCCTCACCCGCCATCCGCTGATCCGCAAGATTGCCTTCACGGGCGGCGCGGCCACGGCACGGCATGTGGTGCGCAGCAGCGCCGAAAACTTCGCCAAGCTGTCGCTGGAACTGGGCGGCAAGTCGCCGAATATCATTTTTGCCGACGCCGATCTCGACAGTGCGATCAACGGCGCGATTGCCGGGATTTACGCGGCGTCCGGGCAGAGCTGCGTGTCCGGTTCGCGTTTGCTGGTGCAGGACGAAATCTACGACGAATTCGTCAATCGTCTGGTCGAACGCGCCCAGCGCATCCGCATCGGCAACCCGCAGGAAGACCATAGCGAGATGGGCCCGATGGCCACCGCGCAGCAACTGGCGGTGGTCGAAGGGCTGGTCGCCGATGCGATTGCCGAAGGCGCGCGTTTGCGCACCGGCGGCAAGCGTCCGGCGGATCTCGGCGAAGGCTGGTTCTATGAGCCGACGCTGTTCGAATGCGACCGTAATTCGATGAAGATCATGCAGGAAGAAGTGTTCGGCCCGGTGGCGTCGGTGATTCGTTTCAAAGACGAAGCCGAAGCGCTGGCGATCGCCAACGACTCGCAGTTCGGCCTCGCCGCCGGCATCTGGACCCGTGACCTGGGCCGCGCCCACCGGCTGGCGCGCGATGTGCGCTCAGGAATTATCTGGGTCAACACTTACCGCGCAGTGTCGGCGATGGCGCCGATCGGCGGTTTCAAGAACAGTGGCTATGGACGCGAAAGCGGCATCGACTCGGTGCTGGCCTACACCGAACTGAAAACGGTGTGGATCAACCTCTCCCAGGCGCCAATGCCTGATCCGTTTGTGATGCGCTAGGAGTCCTGCGAAATGATCGAACCCGGCATTTACAAAGACGTCATGAGCTCGTTCCCGTCCGGCGTCACGGTGGTCACCACCCTCGACCCGGATGGCGGCATCGTCGGCATTACCGCCAGCGCGTTCAGCGCGCTGTCGATCGACCCGGCGCTGGTGCTGTTCTGCCCCAACTACGCCTCCGACACTTACCCGGTGCTGCGCGACAGCAAGAAATTCGCTATCCACTTGCTCTCCGCCGAACAGACCGCCGAAGCCTACGCGTTCGCCGGCAAGGGCAAGGAAAAGGCCAAGGGCATCGAGTGGCATTTGAGCGATTTGGGTAACCCGATCCTGGCCAAGGCGACGGCAATCATCGAGTGCGAGTTGTGGCGTGAGTACGACGGTGGTGATCACGCAATCATCGTCGGCGCGGTGAAGAACCTGATCCTGCCCGAGCAACCGGTGACACCGATGATTTACCACAAGGGCAAGCTCGGCGCGTTGCCTACCTTGACCTGACGGATTCACACAAATCCCCTGTGTAGGAGCTGCCGAAGGCTGCGATCTTTTGACTTTGATGTTTAAAAGCAAGATCAAAAGATCGCAGCCTTCGGCAGCTCCTACACCAGGGTTTTGTGGTGACTGGAGGAATAATGAGTAACGAAAAGTACGAAAAAGGCCTGCAGATCCGTACGCAGGTATTGGGCGAAGCTTACGTGCAACGTTCGATAGAGAACGCCGACGATTTCACCCGTCCGCTGCAGGAAATGGTCACCGAATACTGCTGGGGCCATGTCTGGGGTCGCGAAGGTCTGTCGCTCAAGGAGCGCAGCATGATCAACCTGGCGATGATCTCGGCGCTCAACCGCCCGCACGAACTCAAGCTGCATGTGCGTGGTGCCTTGCGTAACGGCCTGAGTCGTGAGCAAATACGCGAAATTCTGCTTCAGGTCGGCATTTATTGCGGCGTTCCGGCGGCCGTGGACAGTTTCCGGCTGGCCCGTGAAGCCTTTGCCGAAGCCGACGCCGAGGCCTCCAGTTAACCCTCGGCTGTTTTGATGCCCGTCTGGGATGGACAGCCAAGCTCAAGAGCGGACCCCATGAAACGCCAGCCACTCGACGACAGCTTCAAGGTCAATCGCAACCCCGTTACCCTGCGCGAAATCGTGCTGGACAAACTGCGTAGCGCGATCATGAATTTCCAGCTCATGCCAGGTGATCGCCTGGTCGAACGCGACCTGTGTGATCGCCTCGGTGTCAGCCGCACTTCGGTGCGCGAAGCCCTGCGTCACCTTGAGTCCGAAGGCCTGGTGGAATTCGCCGACGCCAAAGGCCCGCGTGTGGCGATCATCACCCTCGCCGATGCCGTCGATATCTACGAATTGCGTTGCGTGCTCGAAGGTCTGATCGTGCAGTTGTTCACCCTGCGCGCCAAAGCCAAGGACATCAAGGCCCTGGAAAAGGCCCTCGATGACAACCGCAAGGCGTTGAAGGACGGCGAGTTGCAACAGGTGATCGACTCGGTGCAGGGCTTCTACGACGTGCTGCTGGAAGGCTCGGGCAACCATGTCGCTGCCACCCAGTTGCGCCAGTTGCAGGCGCGCATCAGCTACCTGCGCGCGACCTCGGTGTCCCAGGAAAACCGCCGCGGCGCGAGTAACCACGAGATGGAAAAAATGGTCGAGGCGATCAAGAGCGGTGATCCGCTGGCGGCGCATCAGGCCTGTGTCGATCACGTCCGCGCGGCCGCTGCCGTGGCCCTCGATTACCTCAAGCGCAAGCAGGAAGAAACCGGCGTCGCCGTCAAGGGCACCCCGGCGATCACCCTGCCGATCGCGCTGAAAGAACCGCGCATAGGTCAATGACATGTTCAGCCCGAGCTTTTGCCCGAAATGCGGTGGCCCTGACCTCGGTCAGCAGACGCCGCCGGGCGATACGCACGAGCGCCTGATGTGCCGCGGCTGCGGCTATATCCACTACGTCAATCCGAAGATCATTGCCGGCTGCATCATCGAGCAGGACGGCAAATACCTCTTGTGCCAACGGGCGATCCCGCCGCGCCCGGGCACCTGGACCCTGCCCGCCGGTTTCATGGAAAGCTTTGAGACCACCGAGCAGGCGGCGCTGCGTGAAGTCTGGGAAGAAAGCGGCGTGCGCGCGGAAATCGTCTCGCCGTACTCGATCTTCAGCGTGCCGAAGATCAGCGAGGTGTACATCATCTTCCGCGCCATTGCCCTGGAGATCACCGGGCAGTACGGGCCGGAAACCATGGATTACAAGTTCTTCGCCCCTGAAGACATTCCGTGGGAGCAGATCTACTACCCCGCAATCCGGCAGATTCTCGAGCGCTATATCGAAGAGCGCCAGGCCGGGGTGTACGGGATTTACATGGGCAATGATGACAGCGGCAAGATTCATTTCATGCGCTGACAACGCTTCGCTTTCTGTAGGAGTGAGCCTGCTCGCGATAGCGGTGTATCAGCTAGAGAATTGCTGACTGATACACCGCTATCGCGAGCAGGCTCACTCCTACAGGGGTTTGGCGGTGTTGCCTAAACTGGGGCGACGCCTTCGACGATGATGATCTCCGCCCTCGCCCATTCCTCGCGGTAACTTTTCGCTTCCTGATACGCCGCCGAGCGGTAGCAGGCCACGGCCTGCTCGTAGCTCTCGAACTCGATGATCACCGTGCGCTGCGGCGTCTGCCGGCCTTCCAGCGCTTCGCTGCGCCCGCCTCTGGCGACAAACTTCCCGCCGAATGCGGCAATCGCCTGCGGGGTGCGCTGGGTGTAATGGCTGTAGTGCTCGGCATCGGCTATATCCACGTGTGCAATCCAGTACGCCTTCATAGTGACCTCTTTGTTGATTTTGTATTATGGTATACCAATATATTTCCAACGAACCCTGAGAGTCCAGCATGGCCTTCAACAGCATCGAAGAAATCATCGAAGATTATCGCCTCGGCAAAATGGTCCTGCTGGTCGATGACGAAGACCGCGAGAACGAAGGCGACCTGCTGCTGGCCGCCGATCGCTGCACGCCGGAGGCAATCAGTTTCATGGCTCGCGAAGCGCGCGGGCTGATCTGCCTGACCCTCACCGACGAACATTGCCAGCGTCTGGGCCTGGAGCAAATGGTACCCGCTAACGGCAGCGTGTTCAGCACGGCGTTTACCGTGTCGATCGAAGCGGCGGTTGGCGTGACCACCGGCATCTCCGCGGCGGATCGTGCCTGCACCGTTGCCGCCGCCGTCGCGCCGAATGCCCGCGCCGAAGACCTGGTGCAGCCCGGTCACATCTTCCCGTTGCGCGCCAAGGAAGGTGGCGTGCTGACCCGCGCCGGGCATACCGAGGCCGGCTGCGATCTGGCGCGCCTCGCCGGTTTCACCCCGGCCTCGGTGATCGTCGAAGTGATGAACGACGACGGCACCATGGCCCGCCGCCCGGATCTGGAGCAGTTCGCACGCAAGCACGGGATCAAGATCGGCACCATCGCCGACCTGATCCACTACCGCCTGAGCACCGAGCACACCATCGAACGCATCGGCGAACGTGAGCTGCCGACGGTGCATGGCACGTTCCGTTTGATCACCTTCGAAGACCGCATTGAAGGCGGCGTGCACATGGCGATGGTCATGGGCGACTTGCGTCGCGAAGAGCCGACGCTGGTGCGCGTGCACGTGATCGATCCGCTGCGCGATCTGGTCGGTGCCGAGTACAGCGGGCCGACGAACTGGACGCTGTGGGCGGCGCTGCAACGGGTCGCGGCGGAAGGTCATGGGGTTGTGGTGGTGCTGGCCAACCATGAATCGTCGCAGGCGTTGCTGGAGCGCGTGCCGCAACTGACCCAGCCGCCGAGGCAGTTCAGCCGCTCGCAGTCGCGGATCTATTCCGAAGTCGGGACCGGGGCGCAGATTCTGCAGAATCTGGGGGTTGGCAAGCTGCGGCACCTCGGGCCACCGCTGAAGTATGCGGGGTTGACCGGGTATGACCTTGAGGTGGTTGAGAGCATCCCTTTCACCGAATAACTTTCGTCGAGCACGAATCCAAATGTAGGAGTGAGCCTGCTCGCGATAGCGGTGTGACATTCAGCAATGATGTTGACTGACACACCGCTATCGCGAGCAGGCTCACTCCTACAAGGGGTTTGCATTTCAGATCCATTTCTTCGAACCACAAAAAAGGACAGCTGCCAGATAACCGGTAAGGCAAAGTGCTTGCACAAAGCTTGGAATACCATAATATGATATTCCATAGACCGGGCGACCTGAAAAACCGTCCAGCTACTGCTCCCGACAGGCGGGCAACAACGCAAGGCCCGCTCAAAAACACAACAATGAGGGCGTGAACATGGTGTTGAACAAAGCTGCAACCGCGATCTTTTTCGCGGGACTGCTCAGCGTTACCGGCCAAGCTGCAATGGCTGCCGAAAGCGTGAATTTTGTCAGTTGGGGCGGTAGCACCCAGGATGCGCAGAAACAGGCCTGGGCCGATCCGTTCAGCAAGGCCAGCGGCATCACCGTCGTGCAGGACGGGCCGACCGACTACGGCAAACTCAAGGCCATGGTCGAAAGCGGCAACGTGCAGTGGGACGTGGTCGATGTCGAAGCCGATTTCGCCCTGCGCGCCGCTGCCGAAGGCCTGCTCGAACCCCTCGATTTCAAAGTGATCCAGCGCGACAGGATCGACCCGCGCTTCGTCAGCGATCACGGCGTTGGTTCGTTCTTCTTCTCCTTCGTCCTCGGCTACAACGAGGGCAAGCTCGGCGCCAACAAGCCGCAGGACTGGAGCGCGCTGTTCGACACCAAGACCTACCCGGGCAAACGCGCCCTGTACAAATGGCCAAGCCCCGGCGTGCTCGAACTGGCGCTGCTGGCCGATGGCGTCGCGGCTGACAAGCTCTACCCGCTGGACCTGGATCGCGCTTTCAAGAAACTCGACACCATCAAGAAGGACATCGTCTGGTGGGGCGGCGGCGCGCAGTCGCAGCAACTGCTGGCGTCTGGTGAAGCGAGCATGGGCCAGTTCTGGAACGGTCGCGTCCACGCTTTGCAGGAAGACGGCGCACCGGTTGGCGTGAGCTGGAAACAGAACCTGGTCATGGCCGACATTCTGGTCATCCCCAAAGGCTCGAAGAACAAGGACGCGGCGATGAAATTCCTCGCCAACGCCAGCAGCGCCAAGGGCCAAGCCGATTTCTCTAATCTGACCGCCTACGCCCCGGTCAACCTCGACAGTGTGGAGCGTCTGGATTCGACGCTGGCGCCCAACCTGCCGACGGCTTACGCCAAGGATCAGATCACCCTTGATTTCGCATACTGGGCCAAGAACGGTCCGGCTATCGCGACACGGTGGAACGAATGGCTGGTCAAATGAAAATCGCGGCCACTGCGCCCCGTCCCACTGCCACCGGGAGCGCCACGGGCGCTACCGGCTCGGCCTTCAAACAACGCTGGCGCGGCGCTGGCAACCTCGTCCCGGCGCTGTTGTTTCTCGGCCTGTTCTTCCTCGCGCCGCTGATTGGTTTGCTGCTGCGCGGGGTGCTGGAACCGGTGCCTGGCCTTGGCAACTACGAACAACTGTTCGCCAACTCGGCCTATGCGCGGGTGCTGCTCAATACCTTTTCGGTGGCCGGGCTGGTGACGCTGTTCAGCCTGCTGCTGGGCTTTCCGCTGGCCTGGGCGATCACCCTGGTGCCACGTGGCTGGGGGCGCTGGATCCTCAACATCGTGCTGCTGTCGATGTGGACCAGCCTGCTCGCCCGCACCTATTCGTGGCTGGTGCTGTTGCAAGCCTCGGGGGTGATCAACAAGGCGCTGATGGCCATGGGCATCATCGATCAGCCGCTGGAAATGGTGCACAACCTGACCGGCGTGGTGATCGGCATGAGCTACATCATGATTCCGTTCATCGTGCTGCCGTTGCAGGCGACCATGCAGGCCATCGACCCGATGATCCTGCAGGCCGGTTCGATCTGCGGCGCGAGTCCGTGGACCAACTTCTTCCGGGTGTTCCTGCCGCTGTGTCGGCCGGGTCTGGCCTCGGGCGGTCTGATGGTGTTCGTGATGTCGCTCGGTTACTACGTCACCCCGGCGCTGCTTGGCGGGGCGCAGAACATGATGCTGCCGGAGTTCATCATTCAGCAGGTGCAGTCTTTCCTCAACTGGGGCCTGGCCAGTGCCGGCGCTGCGTTGCTGATCGCAATCACCCTGGTGCTGTTCTACTTCTACCTGAAGCTTCAGCCGGAATCTCCGGTTGGCGCCAGTAACGCGAGGTAAGCCGACATGCTCCTGACTCCCAATGCCATGAGCCGGCGCATGCGCTTCGGCTTGTATGCAACCACCGGGCTGATCGGTCTGTTCCTGCTGTTGCCGATCGTGTTCATCGTGCTGCTGTCGTTCGGCTCCTCGCAGTGGCTGGTGTTCCCGCCGCCGGGCTGGACGCTGAAATGGTACGGCCAGTTCTTCTCCAATCCCGACTGGATGAACGCCGCTGCCGCCAGTCTCAAGGTTGCCGTGCTGACCACCATTTGTGCTGTGGCACTCGGATTACCGACGGCGTTTGCGCTGGTGCGTGGACGCTTTCCCGGACGCGAGATGTTGTACGGCCTGTTCACCCTGCCGATGATCGTGCCGCTGGTGATCATTGCCGTGGCGGTGTACGCGCTGTTTCTCAAGCTCGGCTACACCGGGACGATGTTCGCTTTCGTCGTCAGCCATGTGATCGTTGCGCTGCCGTTCACCATCATCTCGATCATCAACTCGCTGAAGCTGTTCGATCAGTCGATTGAAGACGCCGCCGTGATCTGCGGTGCCTCGCGCTTGCAGGCGGTGTTCAAGGTGACATTCCCGGCGATCCGTCCGGGCATGGTCGCCGGCGCTCTCTTCGCCTTTCTCGTTTCGTGGGACGAAGTGGTGCTCAGCGTAATGATGGCCAGTCCCACCCTGCAAACCCTTCCCGTGAAAATGTGGACCACCCTGCGCCAGGACCTGACCCCGGTGATCGCCGTCGCTTCGACGCTGCTGATCGGCTTGTCTGTTTTGGTCATGGTGATCGCCGCCGCCCTGCGCCGGCGCAACCAAATCAGCGCCTGAGCGCCCAGGAGTACGACATGAGTGCCGTGATCAAAGACGCATCCCAGCAGAACGACAAACCCCTGGTCAGCCTGCGCAACCTGAACAAGCACTACGGCGATTTTGCGGCCGTCGACAATATCTCGCTGGACATCAAGGACGGTGAATTCCTCACCTTCCTCGGCTCCAGCGGCTCGGGAAAAAGCACGACGCTGTCGATGCTCGCCGGCTTTGAAACACCGAGCAGCGGCGAGATCCTCGTCAATGGCCAGTCGCTGGTCAACGTGCCGCCGCACAAACGCGACATCGGCATGGTCTTCCAGCGCTATTCGCTGTTCCCGCACCTGTCGGTGCGCGACAACATCGCCTTCCCATTGGCGATTCGCAAACTGGCAGCGGCCGAGCGCGAAAAACGCGTCGATGCAATGTTGAAACTGGTGCAGCTCGAACAGTTCGCCCATCGCCGCCCTTCGCAACTGTCCGGCGGTCAGCAACAACGTGTCGCCATCGCCCGGGCGCTGGTTTACGAGCCGCGCATTCTGCTGATGGACGAACCACTGGGCGCGCTGGACAAGAAGCTGCGCGAGGATTTGCAGGATGAACTGCGCCAGCTGCACCGCCGCCTGGGCATCACCATCGTCTACGTGACCCACGACCAGGAAGAAGCCATGCGTCTGTCGCAACGCATCGCGATTTTCAGCCACGGCAAGATCGTCGGTCTGGGCAGTGGTTATGACCTCTATCAGAATCCGCCGAATGCGTTTGTCGCGTCGTTTCTGGGTAACTCGAACTTCCTCAAGCTCAAGGCGCAAGGCAATGCAGCGGCAAGTTTCGAGGGGCAGTCGTTGTCGATTCGGCTGACGGCGGGCTTGCACACCGATCAGGATGTGCTGCTGATGGTGCGGCCGGAAAAGGCCTTGGCGCTGAGCACGCAGCAAGCGCTGGATGAGCCGCTGGCGGCGGGTTGGAATGAGGTTTCGGCGAACGTTGTGGAGGTGCTGTTTCTCGGTGAGAGCCAGACCTGCAGCGTGGTGACTGCGGGCGGGACGTCGATGACGGTGAAAGCCCTGTCGGCAGCAGGCATGCCACTCAAGGCCGGGGATCCGGTGCGAGTGCGCTGGGCTACGGCGGATGCGTGCGTTTATACCGAGTGGACCGAGAGCGATTTGAACAAGGCCGCAGGTGCCCACTGATTGCGCTGGGTCAGTTGGATCTCCCCCCTCACCCCAGCCCTCTCCTCCAGGGGGGCGAGGGGGAAAGGGAGCCGATCTTCATGCTGTTCAAATGCAAGATCGACTCGGTATCGCACCTCGGCGTATCTCGCAACAACACCTCGGTCAGTCCCCTCTCCCTCTGGGAGAGGGCTGGGTGAGGGCAAGCAGGCGACGCGGTCTCAGCCAATGGCCCGGTACCCTTCAATCTCATCCGGCCACGCCGTCAGCACTTCGAATCCGGTCTCCGTCACCGCGACCATATGCTCCCACTGCGCCGACAACGAGCCGTCCTTGGTCAGCACGGTCCAGCCGTCCGGCATGTTCTTCACATGGCGCTTGCCGGCATTGAGCATCGGTTCCACGGTGAAGATCATCCCGGCCTTGAGCTTCAGACCCTGACCGGGAAAACCGTAATGCAGGATCTGCGGCTCATCGTGATAGATCTTGCCGATGCCGTGACCGCAGTACTCGCGGACCACGCTGAAGCCCTCCGCCTCCGCCAGGCGCTGGATCGCATGGCCGATATCGCCCAGCGTCGCGCCTGGTTTGACTGCGCGAATGCCTGCGCACATGGCCTCGTAGGTGGTCTTGATCAGGTGCTGCGCTTCGGCGGTCGCCTCACCCACCACGTACATGCGGCTGGTATCACCGAACCAGCCGTCCTTGATCACGGCGATGTCGAGGTTGACGATGTCGCCGTCCTTCAACGGCGTGCCCGACGGAATCCCGTGACACACCACATCGTTGACCGATGCACAGACGGTTTTCGGGAAACCGTGATAACCGACATTGGCCGGCACGGCTTTCTGCACATTGACGATGTAGTCGTTGCACAACCGGTCGAGCTCATCGGTGGTCACGCCGGCCTTCACATGCGGCACCAGCATCGCCAGCACTTCGGCAGCCAGTTTGCCGGCGGCGCGGGATTTTTCGATGTCGGCGGGTGTGTTGATCCTGATCTGGTTTCTCATGCGCTGACGGCTTCCTGTGTCAGTTGGTGCAGATCCAGTCCGCCATTCTGTTCGGCGCGGATCAGCAGGCGGCAAATGGCGCTGTGGTCGAGGTTGGGGTGCAGCTCGGCGAGCATGCCGATGCGCATCCAGTGCTCGGCCTGCGCGTTGATCGAGCGGCTGAGTGCGTTGCTGGAGATGCGCAGATTTTCGTGCATGTCCTCTGAAATCTTTACGATGCCCATATATGAATCCACTACGATATGTATATGGTTCGTATACTAGCCAAACATTGCCACGGATTGCAAACGCTCCGGCATGGAAACACGGCAGATTCGGCTCCCCTTCACCGGCCTGATCGACTACCATGCCCGCGCCGGTTTCCACACGGAATTAATAGGGAATCCGAAATGCTTGCACAGCATCAATCGGAACTGCCCCCGCAACTGTAGGTGCCGAGCTTGCTCCTCGACTGCCACTGGGTAATCCCCGGGAAGGCCGGAGCATGGCGATGACGCATCAGTCAGGAGACCTGCCGGCACAGTGACTGACTAACCGGCGGGGTGTCCGGGAAGGACATCGTGCCGTGCGCTTTTTCACCATGCCGGCCTTGCGCTGTTCCAAGACCGCGCCCGAGGTGTGTTTCCAGACCGTACCCGCCCGCTCCCGTACGGTTCCCCTGGAGACTGCCCCATGCTGCTGCCCCGCGTTGCCACTTTGCTCACCTCTCTGAGCCTCTGCGCCCTGGCGCAAGCGGCGCCGACTGCCTATCCGCTGACCGTGGAAAACTGCGGCAGCAGCCTTACTTTCCAGCACGCGCCCGCACGCACGGTGACCATCGGCCAGGCCGGCACCGAAATGCTCTATGCCTTGGGCCTGGGCGACAAGGTTGTCGGCACTTCGCTGTGGTTCAACGACGTGCTGGGCACATACAAAGCGCAGAACGACAGGATCGAGCGCCTCGCCGATAACGAGCCGAGTTTCGAAGCGGTGATCGGCAAACGCCCGGAACTGGTCGCCGTCGAGCTGGAATGGATGGTCGGCCCGCAAGGCGCGGTCGGCACCCGCGAGCAGTTTCACGAGCTGAAGATTCCGACCTACCTGCTGCCCTCCGATTGCGAAGCCAAGGACAACCTCGTCGGTGCGGACGGCACGCGGCTGGCGCCGTTTCGCATCGACAGCATCTACAAAGGCGTGAGCCAACTGGCGGCGATTTTCGACGTGCAGGCGCGTGGCGAACAGCTCAATGAGCAGCTCAAAGCCAGCCTCGCACAATCGATCGCCACCGCGAAAAACCAGCAGCGCAAAGACGTCAGCGCTCTGGTGTGGTTCTCCAGCGCCGAGATGGACATCGAGCCGTTCGTGGCCGGGCACAAAGGTGTGCCCGATTTCATGCTCAGCACCCTCGGCGTGCGCAACATCGTCGAGTCGGATGAAGAATGGCCGACCGTCGGCTGGGAAACCATCGCCAAGGCCAACCCGACGTTTCTGGTCATCGCGCGCATGGATCGCCGGCGTTTCCCGGCTGACGACTACCAGAAGAAGCTCGCCTTCCTGCGCAGTGATCCGGTGACGCGCAACATGGACGCGGTCAAGCACAACCGCATCATCATCCTCGACGCCATGGCCATGCAGGCCAGCCTGCGCACCTTCGATGGCCTCGCACAACTGGCCACAGCCATCAACGGCTACGACCTGTCACAATGAGCAGTCGCGTGATCCGTGCCCTGCTGGTTCTGTTGACGCTGTCGGTCGCGCTGATCGGCGGTGTGGCCATTGGTGAGACCTCTATCGAGCCGAGCGTGGTGCTGCAAGTGCTGGCGAACAAGCTGTGGGGCGCCGGTTATGTGCTCGACCCGATCGACGAAGGCATCGTCTGGAACTATCGCCTGACCCGCGCGCTGGTCGCGGCGGCCTGTGGTGCCGGCCTGGCGACATGCGGGGTGATCCTGCAATCGCTGCTGCGCAATCCGTTGGCCGATCCGTATCTGCTGGGGATTTCCGCAGGTGCCTCGACCGGCGCGGTGATGGTCGCCCTGCTCGGCGTCGGCGCCGGAGCGATCTCGCTGTCGGCCGGTGCCTTCGCCGGTGCGGTGACCGCGTTCGTGCTGGTGATTCTGTTGGCGCGGGTCAGCGGCTCGGCCAGCGGCACCGGGCAGATCATTCTTGCCGGGATTGCCGGCTCGCAGCTGTTCAACGCCCTCACCGCTTTTCTGATCACCCGCTCGGCCAGCTCGGAACAAGCGCGCGGCATCATGTTCTGGCTGCTGGGCAATCTCGGTGGTGTGCGCTGGCCGTCGGTGTGGCTGGCAGTGCCGGTGGCTGTGTTGGGGTTGGTCGTTTGTCTGTGGCATCGCCGGGCGCTGGATGCGTTCACCTTTGGCGCGGATTCGGCGGCGTCTCTCGGCATTCCAGTGCGACGTGTGCAGATTCTATTGATTGGCTGCGCCGCGCTGGTGACGGCGGTGATGGTGTCGATTGTCGGCTCGATCGGTTTTGTCGGTCTGGTGATTCCCCACGCCGCGCGGTTGTTGCTCGGCACCGGTCATGCGCGTCTGCTGCCGGCCAGTGCGCTGGGCGGTGCGGTGTTTCTGATTGCCGCCGATGTGCTGTCGCGCACCCTGATCAAGGGTCAGGTGATTCCGGTCGGCGTGATCACCGCGCTGGTGGGCGCACCGGTGTTCGCGCTGATTCTGGTGGGTCGGAGATCGGCGCGATGAACCCGGTTCTGAGTTGTGCTGGTTTGGGCTTCAAGGTGCGTGGTGCCGAGTTGCTCAACGGTGTCAGTCTCGATGTTCAGCGTGGTGAAACCCTCGGTATCGTTGGCCCGAACGGCTCCGGCAAATCCACTTTGCTGAAACTGCTCGCCGGCCTGCGTGAACCGAGCACAGGCCAAGTGCAGCTCGACGGCCAGGCGCTTTGCAAGTTGTCCCGGCGCAGCATCGCGCAAACGCTCGCGGTGGTTGAACAGCAGGCCGATACCGATGATGGCATTCGCGTGTTCGACGCCGTCGCGCTGGGGCGCACGCCATGGTTGTCGGCGCTGCAACCGTGGTCGCCGGCCGATGCCGCCATTGTCGAGCAAGCGCTGGTCGACGTTGACGCCGTGCACCTGCGCGACCGCCTATGGCGCAGCCTCTCCGGCGGTGAACGCCAGCGCGTGCACATCGCCCGCGCCTTGGCGCAGCGCCCGCAGATTCTGCTGCTCGACGAGCCGGCCAACCACCTCGACATCCAGCATCAATTGAGCATTCTGCAAGTGGTGCGCACTCTGCCGGTGACTACGCTGATCGCCCTGCACGATCTCAATCAGGCGCTTAAATGCGATCGCCTGGCGGTGCTGGAATGCGGGCGGCTGGTGGCGCTCGGCGAACCGCTGCACGTGCTGACGCCGGAGCGCTTACAGACGACCTTCGGGGTCAGGGCGCACTACCTGACGGATCCGTTCGATGGCGCGCAGATATTGCGGTTTCACTCATGAACGATTGCATGTGCGTGGTCTGCCAGACCGGGTCCTTGTCGACCTGAACAATGGCGAAACCCTGGCGCTGCCAGAACTCGATGGCGCCCGGCAGAAACGGATGGGTGTGCAGGTAGATCAGCTCCACGCCGTTGGCTAGCGCGTGTTCCTTCAACGCCCGATACAGCGCACCAGCGAGTCCTGATCGGCGCTGCGAAGGCAGGACGAACAGGCGCACGACTTCCACCACTTTCAGGCCGGGATACACCAGTTGCGGGAAGCGTCGGTCATACGGCAGATAGCCGATCGAGGCGACGATCTGCCCTTCCTGACGAGCGATCAGAAAGCAGCCTGCGCCATGCAGATAAACCTCGGCGAAACGCGCCAGATCGTGAGGCGTGCCGGAGGCGCTGAGTTTGGGAAACAGCTCGGCGCGGGCCTTGAGGGTAAAATCGAGGATGGCCGGGATGTCGGCTTCAGAGGCGGCTAGAATGACTGGCTGCGGGTCCATGGGTGCGGGAGGTACCTGGGTTGCGGTGGGTCACGGTAACAATTGCGAGCCTGCCGTGCCATCCGGAATCACACCCCCCTGTAGGAGTGAGCCTGCTCGCGATAGCGGTGGGTCAGTCGCTTATGTGTTGAATGACACTCCGCTATCGCGAGCAGGCTCACTCCTACAGGGGACTGCGTTGGCTACTATGCCCACTCTTTGCGCAGCTGCCGCGCGGCCGTGACCATGTGCACCAACGCCGCTTCGGTTTCTGGCCAGGCACGGGTTTTCAAGCCGCAATCCGGGTTGACCCACAGGCGCTCAGCCGGAATGCGCCGGGCAGCTTTGCGCAGCAGCCCGACCATCTCCGCCACATCGGGAATCCGTGGCGAGTGAATGTCGTAGACGCCCGGGCCGATGTCGTTCGGGTAGGCGAATGCTTCAAATGCCTCAAGCAGTTCCATGTCCGACCGAGAGGTTTCGATGGTGATGACATCGGCGTCCATCGCCGCGATCGACTCGATCACATCGTTGAACTCGCTGTAGCACATGTGCGTATGGATCTGCGTCTCGTCGCGCACCCCGGAGGCGCACAGGCGGAACGCTTCGCTCGCCCAGTGCAGATACGCCGGCCACTGCGCCCGGCGCAACGGCAAGCCCTCACGGAACGCGGCTTCGTCGATCTGCACGATGTTGATTCCGGCGGCTTCCAGATCATTCACCTCGTCACGGATCGCCAGCGCCAGTTGTCGCGCCTGCACTTCGCGGCTGACGTCCTCGCGCGGGAACGACCACATGAGCATGGTCACCGGACCGGTCAGCATGCCTTTCATGACTTTGTCGGTCAGACTCTGGGCGTAGCGGATCCACTCGACCGTCATTGCTCGCGGGCGGCTCAGGTCGCCGAAAATCACCGCCGGTTTCACGCAACGCGAACCGTAGCTCTGCACCCAGCCGAAGCGGGTAAAAGCGTAGCCATCGAGTTGTTCGGCGAAATACTCGACCATGTCGTTACGCTCGGCTTCACCGTGCACCAGCACATCCAGCCCGAGGCGCTCCTGAATCTCCACCGCGTGACGGATTTCGCTGTGCATGGCGTCGGTGTAATCCGCCGCGCTGAGCTTGCCCTGCTTGTAGGCCTGACGCGCCAGACGAATCGCCGCCGTTTGCGGAAACGAACCAATGGTGGTGGTCGGGAACAGCGGCAGATCAAGCTTGCGCCGCTGTTTGGCAATGCGCTGGGCAAACGGCGATTGCCGTTGCGCATCGCCGGCCGTGATCGCCGCTACCCGTGCCTGCACCGCCGGTTTGTGAATGCGCGGCGAGGCGGCGCGACTGGTCTGCACCGCACGGCTCTGCGCCAACGCGCGCAGCACCTGCGGCGCTTCCGGCTCGCTGACAGCCTGGGCGAGCACGGCGACCTCTTCGCACTTCTGCACGGCAAACGCCAGCCAGCTTTTCAGTTCGGCATCGAGCTGGTCTTCACGACTCAGGTCCACCGGGCTGTGCAGCAACGAGCAGGACGGCGCCACCCACAAACGATCACCCAGACGCTCATGGGCATGCCGCAGTGTCGCCAGCGCGTTCTGCAGATCGCAGCGCCAGACGTTACGACCATTGACCACACCGAGAGACAGCACTTTATAGGCCGGCAGACGATCCAGAATGGTCGGGTACTGATCCGGCGCGCGCACCAGATCAATGTGCAGGCCATCGACCGGCAGGTTCGCTGCCAGACCGAGGTTTTCTTCCAGACCACCGAAGTAGGTGGCGAGCAGTTTTTTCAGCGGATCGCGCTGGATCTGGTTGTAGGCGCGCTCGAAGGCATTCTTCCAGTCCTGGGGCAGATCGAGCACTAGAATCGGCTCATCGATCTGCACCCATTCCACGCCCAGTGCCGCCAGCCGCGCAAAGATCTGCCCGTACAGCGGCAGCAGGCGATCGAGCAACTCAAGCTTGTCGAAATCGGTGCCTTTGGTTTTGCCCAGCCACAGATAGGTCAGCGGGCCAATGATCACCGGTTTGACGTTGTGCCCCAGCGCGCGGGCTTCTTCGGTTTCTTCAAACAGCTGCTCCCAACCCAGCTGGAATTGCTGGTCGGCGCTGAATTCCGGGACGAGGTAGTGATAGTTGGTGTCGAACCACTTGGTCATCTCCTGGGCATGAGCGCCGCCGCAGCAAGCGTTGCTGACACCGCGAGCCATGCTGAACAGGGTTTGCAGGGTGGCTTTGCCATCGTGCGGGCGGAAGCGCTCGGGGATCACGCCGAACATCAGCGAGTGGGTCAGCACCTGGTCGTACCAGGCGAAATCGCCGACCGGCAGCAAGTCGATGCCGGCGTTTTTCTGCAGGTCCCAATGGGCTTTGCGCAGGTCACGCCCGACGTCACGCAGGCCCGCCTCGTTCAGTTCTCCTTTCCAGAACGCCTCTTGCGCTTTCTTCAGTTCGCGGTCGCGACCGATGCGCGGAAATCCAAGGGAATGGGCCAGTGCCATGAGAACAACTCCAGGTGCTTATTCGATGGCGGCCATTGTCGGGAACGAGGCTTGATGAAACAAACTCAATTTATTCTAGATCATCACAAGTTCTACTCATGCATAGAGCCCCCTGTAGGAGCCGCCGAAGGCTGCGATCTTTGGACCGTAGGGACGCAGAGCGTCCCCGGCTGCATTCCCACGCAGAGCGTGGGAACCATCATAACTGCGACGTCCAGATCAAGCTTTTGTCGCGGCGAAGACGCCCTTTGAATACTGGATGACGCCTCGCTGTAACCACGTTCGAACTGTTCCGGCAGCTTGGCAAATTCGTTCTATCGTTAGATCCAAATGGCTGGCTTTCTCAAGGATTAAAGGTTGCGAGGGAAGATGTCTGCGCCTAAGTTGCACGCGAGTCTTTTCCCCGCGATCGGAACGCGATCAACACCATAAAGAGGTGAAGAAATGTCGAAGGAATCACGCCCTGCCGTGCTTGGGCTGATAGGCAATACTCCGCTGGTTCAGGTCACCCGTTTTGATACCGGACCGTGCACGCTGTTTCTCAAACTCGAATCGCAGAATCCCGGCGGCTCGATCAAGGACCGCATCGGTCTGGCGATGATTGACGCCGCTGAACGTGACGGCCGCCTGCAACCGGGCGGCACGATTGTCGAGGCCACCGCCGGCAACACCGGTCTCGGTCTGGCGCTGGTCGGCCGTGCCAAAGGCTATCGTGTGGTGCTGGTGGTGCCGGACAAGATGTCCACCGAGAAAGTCCTGCACTTGAAGGCCATGGGCGCCGAAGTGCACATCACCCGCTCCGACGTCGGCAAGGGTCATCCCGAGTATTACCAGGACGTCGCCGCGCGTTTGGCCAAGGATATTCCCGGGGCGTTTTTTGCCGACCAGTTCAATAATCCCGCCAATCCGCTGGCCCATGAATGCAGCACCGCGCCGGAGATCTGGGCGCAGACCGAACATGATCTGGACGCCATCGTCGTCGGTGTCGGTTCGGCCGGGACGCTGACCGGGTTGAGTCGTTTCTTCAAACGTGTGCAGCCGAATCTGGAAATGGTGTTGGCGGATCCGGTCGGTTCGGTGATGGCCCAATACAGCCGCGACGGCAGCCTGCCGACCCCCGGCTCGTGGGCGGTCGAGGGCATCGGCGAAGACTTCATTCCATCGATCACCGACTTGTCCAGCGTGCGCCACGCCTACTCGATCAGCGACGAAGAAAGCTTCGATCACGCCCGCCAGTTGCTCAAGGCCGAAGGCATTCTCGGTGGCTCTTCGACCGGCACCCTGTTCGCCGCCGCGCTGCGTTATTGCCGTGAACAGACCGAGCCGAAACGCGTGGTCAGTTTTGTCTGCGACACCGGCACGCGTTACCTGTCGAAGGTCTACAACGACCAGTGGATGACCGATCAAGGCCTGTTGCAACGCAAGGGCTACGGCGATTTGCGCGACTTGATCGCCCGGCGTTTCGAGGACGGCCGGGTGATCAGCGTCGGCCCTGACGATACCCTGCTCACCGCGTTCCAGCGCATGCGTCTGGCGGATGTTTCGCAACTGCCGGTGCTGGTCGAAGGCAAGCATCTGGTGGGCGTGATCGATGAGTCCGACATCCTTCTCGGCGTGCACGAAGACGCCGCGCGCTTCAGCCAGTCGGTGTCCAGCGTGATGACCGACAAACTGCAAACCCTTGCGCCGGCCGCGACCCTGGCCGAGCTGGAAGCGGTGCTCAGCCGTGGCCTCGTTGCGATCATCGCCGACGCCTCCGGCTTCCATGGCCTGATCACCCGCACCGACATGCTCAACCAATTACGGAGATCCCTTGCATGAGTCAGCACGACGATAAATCCCAAGGCTTCGCCACCCGGGTGATCCACGCCGGGCAGGAGCCGGACCCGACCACCGGCGCGCTGATGCCGCCGATCTATGCCAACTCCACTTACCTGCAAGACAGCCCCGGCGTGCACAAGGGTTTCGATTACGGCCGCTCACACAACCCGACGCGCTTCGCCCTGGAACGCTGTGTCGCCGACCTCGAAGGCGGCACCCGCGCATTCGCCTTCGCCTCAGGGCTGGCGGCGATTTCCACGGTGCTGGAATTGCTCGATGCCGGCTCGCACATCGTTTCCGGCAATGATCTTTACGGTGGCACGTTCCGCCTGTTCGACAAGGTTCGCCAGCGCAGCGCCGGGCATCGTTTCAGCTTCGTCGATCTGGCCGACCTGTCGGCGTTCGAAGCCTCGCTGCAGGACGACACGCGCATGGTTATGGTCGAAACCCCGACCAACCCGCTGCTAAGCCTGTCGGACCTGGCCGCAATCGCGCGCATCTGCCGCGCTCGCGGGATCATCTGCGTCGCCGACAACACCTTTGCCAGCCCGTACATCCAGCGTCCGCTGGAGTTGGGTTTCGACATCGTGCTGCACTCGACCACCAAATACCTCAACGGCCACTCCGACGTGATCGGCGGCATTGCCGTGGTCGGGCAGAACGCCGAGCTGGCGGAAAAACTCGGTTTTCTGCAGAACGCCGTCGGCGCGATTTCCGGGCCGTTCGATGCGTTCCTGACCTTGCGCGGGGTGAAAACCCTGGCGCTGCGCATGGAGCGCCATTGCAGCAACGCACTGGATCTGGCGCAGTGGCTCGAGCAGCAACCGCAGGTCAAGCGCGTCTACTATCCGGGCCTGACGTCGCATCCGCAGCATGAACTGGCCAAGCGGCAGATGCGCGGTTTTGGCGGAATGATTTCCGTCGACCTGAACAGCGACCTGGCCGGTGCACGGCGGTTTTTGGAAAACGTGAAGATCTTTGCGTTGGCCGAAAGCCTCGGTGGCGTGGAAAGCCTGATCGAGCATCCGGCGATCATGACCCACGCGACGATTCCGCCGGAGACCCGCGCGAAGCTGGGGATTGGCGATGGACTGGTGCGGTTGTCGGTCGGGGTTGAAGACGTTGAAGACCTGCGCGCCGACCTGGCACAGGCACTGGCGAGCATATAAGAAGCCACGCACAACGAAGCCCGCGCAATGCGGGCTTCGTCTTTTTTGTCCGTCGATCTGCCCGCCGTGGCAGTTCCCGAGGCCGATCCTATACTCAATCGGCTCGATCAAAATTACCTCGACACCCGCACGCCGTTCGGTGTGCCCGTGCCTTTCGCCAACCAGGTAAAACCCAAGCCAATGAGTCACACCGCCGGGCATACGCAACGGACGACATCTCATCGCTTTCTGGCTGCTGGGTCGTGGAGAAAACCATGAAATACAAGTTGTTGTCAGGCGTGCTTCTTGCGGTAGCGGCCGGTGTCGCAGTGCCGAGTGCGTGGGCGGCGCAACCGCAGGCGTTGGCTTCGGATGGGGCTGATCATGTTGGTGCCGGGGCGGTAGCTGCCGATGGCGCCGATAAGGTCGGTGCAGGTGCGGTGGCGTCCGACGGCGCTGATAAGGTCGGTGCTGGAGCAGTGGCTTCCGATGGCGCCGATAACGTCGGGGCAGGTGCGGTGGCGTCCGACGGTGCCGACCGTGTCGGCGCCGGCGCGGTGGCCTCCGACGGCGCTGATAAGGTCGGTGCCGGAGCAATGGCTTCCGATGGCGCCGATAAGGTCGGTGCCGGCGCAGTGGCTTCCGATGGCGCCGATAAGGTCGGTGCCGGGGCAGTAGCTTCCGATGGCGCTGACAAGGTCGGGGCCGGGGCAGTAGCTGCCGATGGCGCCGATAAGGTCGGTGCCGGCGCGCTGGCAGCGGATGGCGGAGATCGCACCGGCGTCAACCGTGTGGCCTATTCTCGGGTCGGAGTCGGCTCTGATCGCGTAGCATCGGCGCTGATGACCGGCAGCTATTCCGACCAATTCAACAGTCCGCAATAAACGCCCCGAAGAAACGGGCGGGCTCCCGAGCCGCCCGTTTACATCAGCCTCTACAGCGTCTTTTCGACCGCTTCGCCTTGTCGATCACGCAGGGCGCGTAATGTCGCGCGCAACTCGGCCGGGCGCACCGGTTTCGACAGAATGGCGATCTGCCGATCGTGCAAGGCTGCCTGAATCTTTTCGATGTCGTGACCGGTGATGATCATCGCTGGCACTGCCCAGCCGCGTTGCCGGCGCACCTCATCGATGCACTCGATGCCAGTGGCGTGGGTGCCGAGGTCATAGTCGGCGACGATGATGTCGCAGTCGGTGACCAGCTCCTCAGCCGACCACTCGGCCTGCACCACGCAGCCCCAGCGCTCGAGCAACGCCGACGTCGCCAACAGCACGTTGCGATCATCCTCCACCAGACACACTTTCAGCCCCGTCAACAAACCCACCTGCCGCGCTTCATCGCGTATGACCGGTGACGTTGGCGCCGCTGCGAACGATAAACCGGCGAGGGTTACTGCTGTGCCACGCCCTACCCGCGAACGCAGCGCAACCTGCACATCGATCAACTCACCTAGACGCTTGACGATCGCCAGACCCAGTCCGACCCCCTCGACGTCTTTATCGCGCACTTGTCGCACTCGATAGAACTCTTCGAAAACCTTCGGCAGATGCTCTTCGGCAATGCCGTTGCCGCGGTCATGGATGACGATGGCCAGCCCTGCCCCACGCTTCCGGACGCCGATCAGCACCGGCCGTTGCGCGCCGTATTTGAAACAGTTGGAGAGCACGTTCTGCACCATGGTCGCCAGCAGCGCCGGGTCGGTTCTGACCCAGTGGTGACAGGGTCGCAAACGCAGCTCGACACCCGCCCAACGCGCCGCTTCCTGATGTTGGCGGACGATGTCCGCGAGCCATTCGCCGAGGTTCAGCGTTTGCCATTTCGCCTCGACCCGGCCGTTATCCAGCGTATAAAGATCAAGAATCGAACGGAATAACTGCGAGACGTTAAGCAGCGAGCGGTCGATGTTGTCGACCAGCCGTCGCTCGTCGTCGCCCAAATGCGACTCGCGAAGACAGGCAGTGAACAAGCCAATGGAATGAATCGGCTGACGCAAATCGTGACTGGCCTGCGCGAGGAAGCGCGATTTCTCCAGATTCGCCGCCACCGCTTCTTCCGACGCCTTGCGCGTACGCTCCAACAGCAAGTGCGCGTAAAACGGAATCACCGTGCTGGTGATCAGCAGCATCAACACCATGAACGGTTGCGCCTGCCAGTACGGCGTCAAGCGATAGACCACCAGCAGCGCTACGAGCGCCAGGCCGGTGGCAATCGCCAGATAACGCGAGCCGTAGCGCATGCCGTTGCCGAGATTGACCCAGACCATCACCGCGTACAGAGGCAGCGCCGCCTCGCCGCCAATCACCAGACCAAAACAGGTGCCGGTGTAATCGTGGACCATGGCGAAAATCCGTCGCGCCGGATAATGCCCCGGCCAGCGCGCAATGGCTTGGCGGAACACAATCGAGGCGAGCAGAAACAGGACAATGTAAGTGATGACCGGCAGGTAGGTATCGAAGCGCTGGCCCGGCAGAAAACCCAGCACAACCATGTAAACCACCGCGATGGCGGCGATGATGATGCGCAGGTTGGCCTGGTCGAGTTCGGTATTTTTCTCGAACTTCATGGTAAACGTCCTTGTGCAGCAATCGTCAGTTTCGGAAGCAGCCTACAGGCAACCTTCGCGTCCAGTGCTAAGGTGCAGGCCTTGAATCACGCCTGACCCAGGGAGGGTCACGTCATGACATGCCGGATCATCATAGCCGACGATCATCCACTGTTTCGCGAGGCGATGCTGCGCACCGTACAGCGCGTGCTGCCCGCAGCGAATATCTGCGAGGCCGGCGACTTCGACGCTGTGCTCGAGCTGCTGCCACAGGGCGACGAGCCGGACACGCTGATGCTCGATCTGCGTTTTCCCGGGTTGACCTGCATCACCCAGCTCGCCGACTTGCGAAGACGATTGCCGCGCACCACGCTGATCGTAGTTTCGATGGTCGACGACCAGGCGTTGATCAGTGAAGTCATGGCGGCGGGCATTGACGGCTTTATCGGCAAGAACATCGCGCCGGATGAAATCGGCCAGGCGATTCTGGCGATCCGTGATGGCGAGGTGCTGGTGAAGTCAGCGCCGTCCGGCTTGCTGCCGCTGGAAACCTCTACGACGCTGACGCCGCGTCAGCAGGACGTGCTGCGGTTGATCGCGCAAGGCAAGACCAACAAGGAAATCGCCCGTGAACTGGATATTTCGCCGTTCACGGTGCGCATCCATGTGTCGTCGTTGTTGCGCACGCTGGATGTGCCGACGCGGGCCGCGGCGGCGGTCAAGTATTCGGGGCTGTGAAGGGTTTTTACGGGTCGACCTGCGCCATCAGATCAGGCACCGACTCCGGCCGCTTGGCATAGCGCTGGGCCAATACCGCGCAGACCATCAGTTGAATCTGATGGAACAGCATCAGCGGCAGAATCAGCACGCCGATGGTGCTGCCGGCGAACAACACCTGCGCCATCGGCACGCCGGTGGCCAGGCTCTTTTTCGAGCCGCAGAACAGAATGGTGATGCGGTCTTCCTGATTGAAGCCGAAGGCTTTGCCAAGCAGGGTCGAGGCCAATAGAACCAGGGCGAGCAGGATGCAGCAGACCACCACCAGGCCGAGCAGCTCGAACAATGGAATCTGCTGCCAGATGCCTTCATTGACCGCTTCGCTGAACGCGCCGTAGACCACCAGCAGAATCGAGCCCTGATCAACGAATTTCAGCCAGTTCTTGTTGCGCCCTACCCACGCGCCGATCCAGCGGCGGGCGATCTGCCCGGCGATAAATGGCAGCAGCAACTGCACGCTGATTTTCACGATCGCATCGAGGGTCGAGCCGCCGTCGCCGTGGACGTTGAGCAGCAAAGTCACCAGCAGCGGCGTAAGAAAAATCCCGAACAGGCTGGACGCCGCCGCGCTGCAGATCGCCGCCGGAATATTGCCTCGCGCCAGCGAAGTGAACGCGATGGCCGACTGCACCGTGGCTGGCAACGCGCAAAGGTAGAGCATGCCCATGTACAGCTGATCGCCGATCAGCGGTGACAACAGCGGTTTGAGCGCTAGGCCGAGAATCGGGAACAGCACGAAAGTCAGGCCAAACACCAGCAGATGCAAACGCCAGTGGCCGGCGCCGGCAATGATCGATTCGCGCGACAGCTTGGCGCCGTGCAGGAAAAACAGCAGGGCAATAGCGATGTTGGTCAGCCAGCCGAAGCCGACCGCGACCTGGCCGCTGGCGGGCAGGAAGCTGGCCAGCAGGACAACGCCGATCAGAGTGAGGGTGAAGTTATCGGGCAGAAAACGTGGGCGCGTCATGAGATTCATCCGGGGGGTTGCCAGTGCGTGCCGACGACTCTAACGTGACTGGCAATTACCGACTAACGCCGAAGAGCCGCAAGATGCCGCCCAAAGGACATACCAAGAGCGTTCGCCGCAGTGTTCCCGGGTTGCCCAGCCTGCCGCGTCCTGTGTATGGACGCACCGAATCACTGCCCAACCGCGCCCTCACCCGCCGTCATAGCCATCCGTGGGTGCAGTTGTCCTATGCGATTCAGGGCGTGCTCGAAGTGCAGACCAGCGCCGGCCGTTTCGTCGCACCGCCGGAGCGTGCGGTGTGGATACCGGCGGGCGTACCGCACCGGGTGTTCAGCGCACCGCACACGGAAATGCGCAGCCTGTATATCGACAGCAGCGTCACCGGTTGGGCGGCCGAACATTGCCATGTGCTGGGCGTCAGCGATCTGCTCAGGGAGTTGATCCGCGCCTTCAGTCAGGTTGCGGTGGAGTATGACGAGAGCGGCCCTGACGGACGCCTCGCCCAGGTCATCCTCGATCAGCTGGCCGATGCGCCAACCATCGACCTGATGCTGCCGCTGCCACAAGACCCGCGCTTGAAGCAGATCTACCAGAGCCTGGAGCAACATCCGGAACAGCAGACCACGCTGAGCCACTGGAGCGGCAAATTCGGCGTCACCGAAAAGACCCTGACGCGGCTGTTTCTGCGCGACACCGGCCTGACCTTCCGCGCCTGGCGCCAGCGTCTGCGCCTGCTCGGGGCGCTGACCCCGCTGGAGAAAGGTGAGCGTGTGACCGATGTCGCGCTGGCCTGCGGATACGACTCGACATCGGCGTTCATTGCCGCATTTCGTCAGCAATTTGGTGAGACGCCGGGGGAGTTTTTCCGTTGAGGCATGCGCCAATGGCCTGTTTGTATACGAGGGAACTCATCGCCCGACACGTCGCTACCATATTCCTCAAAATTTTGCACCTGTCAGGTCTGTCAGTAGTTGGCACACAAACCGAAGCGTAAATTGAATCTCCCAACCGGCGGAAAAGTCGGTTTGCCTAAAAAGCGGAACGCATTTTTATCCGGAGATTGATCATGACCGACATAATCAGGAACATAAAACTTGGAATCAACAGCGAAAACAAGCCACAGGATCTGGCGCACAAAATCGCCGCGGACGAGCGCTTCGACGTAAAGTTCTCAAAACCTTTTCCGCCCATTGAAAAGTTTGAAGCGACACATACCTGGTACGCCTCCTTCACAGGAGACTCGCGCAGCATCATTGGGCGCCATCAAACCTTGCAGAACTTCTACCAGCTGACATTAATTACTCCACGGGAACTTAAAAGCGGCACGTATAAACTCGAGGATTATGGTCCCGGCAAGCATTCAGTTGTTTTTATGGTTGACGGAGTGAGCATCAAGGGAGGTAGTGTTACTTACGATGTAGATGACAGCCGAAAATCAGTCAAAGCAACTCTCAAGTTCGACATTGTTTATGAGTCAACACCCTACACGGTCGCTGCAGATATATTTCTCCTGGCAACGGGAGAGCTGTGATCCATATATATTCCCTCGGTATCAGCTTGAATTCTGTGATGCGGTATCGCTGGAGGCTGGATTCGCCAATCGGCGGTACTTCCCATGCAGGAATGCTCCAATGAAATGCCAAAGTGCCCCGAGGTAGGACACTTCGTTTTTCTCGAACCAACCCTCAGAAATAAACGATTTTTCTTTGCCATAACTGCGTCGCTAGCATGGCCCCGTCTGACTCAATTCAAACAAGAGACAGGGAGCGTGCCATGCCTGCCACGAACATCAATATCGGCGAACCCTGGATGTGGGGCGCCTTCATCGTCTTCGTTCTGGCCATGCTGGCCCTGGACTTGTTTGTCTTTGGCGGCCGCAAGGCGCATCGGGTCTCGGTGCGTGAAGCGTCGGCCTGGGTGGTTGCCTGGTGCCTGCTGGCGCTGAGCTTCGCCGGTTTGCTCTGGTGGTACCTGCACGGCGAATTTGGCGGTGAAATCGCTCGGCAGAAAACCCTGGAGTTCCTCACCGGTTATTTGATCGAGCAGTCGCTGTCGATCGACAACATGTTCGTCTTCGTGATGATCTTCAGCTACTTCGCCGTGCCCCCGGAATTGCAGCGGCGCGTGCTGCTATATGGCGTGCTCGGCGCGATTGTCATGCGCGCGATAATGATCTTTGCCGGCGTATGGCTGGTGTCGCAGTTCGAATGGCTGTTGTATGCGTTCGGTGTGTTCCTGATCATCACCGGGATCAAGATGCTGGTGTTCGCCGACCAGCAACCGGATCTCGACAACAACCCGCTGTTGCGCTGGGTGCGCGGGCATATGCGTATCACCAGCGGTTTCCACGGCGAGCGGTTTTTCATCCTGCAAAACGGCGTGCGCTGGGCTACACCGATGTTCCTTGTGCTGGTGCTGATCGAGGCCAGCGACCTGATGTTCGCGGTCGATAGCATCCCGGCGATCTTCGCCGTCACCACTGACCCGTTCATCGTCTTCACCTCGAACATCTTCGCGATCATGGGCCTGCGCGCGCTGTACTTCCTGCTGGCGGACATGGCTGACCGTTTTCACCTGCTCAAATACGGGCTGGCGATCGTGCTGGTGTTCATCGGCGGCAAGATGGTGCTGATGCCGTGGTTTCACATGCCGGTGGAGTGGTCGCTGGCGGTAGTGGGTTCGGTGATTCTCGGGTCGGTGCTGTTGAGTCTGGTGACCACCCGCGAGGGCGAACGCAGCACCGAATGACCCACACAAAACCCTTGTAGGAGTGAGCCTGCTCGCGATCGCGGTGTATCAGCCAACATCTACGTCAACTGACACACCGCTTTCGCGAGCAGGCTCACTCCTACAGGGAATGGTCTTATTTATCTGACTTGATACTGGTCCACACCCGCGTGCGCACCCGCTCCATTTTCTGCGGCAACGGCTGGACCACATACAGGGTTTTCAGCGCTTCGCGGGTCGGAGTCAGGTTGGGGTTGTCGGTGATCTCCTTGTTGACCAGCGGCATCGAGTCCTTGTTGGCATTCGGGTAGCCGAGGAAATCGCTGATCGGTGCGATCACTTTCGGATCGAGCAAGTGGTTGAGGAAT
The DNA here is from genome assembly GCF_030209115.1 of Pseudomonas sp. FR229a. Taxonomy (NCBI): domain Bacteria; kingdom Pseudomonadati; phylum Pseudomonadota; class Gammaproteobacteria; order Pseudomonadales; family Pseudomonadaceae; genus Pseudomonas; species Pseudomonas sp. FR229a. The sequence goes on from NZ_JARVSP010000013.1 coordinate 67,197, forward strand.
TCGTGAGCCTCGGCGACGTTCTTCGCGCTCTTCGGAATGGCGAACGTGTCGAACCAGATCGGCGCGCCCTCCTTCGGCAAGCGCCAGTCGACCACCACGCCGTTGCCCGCCTCTTTGGCGCGATTGCCGAACTGGTAGAAGCTGCCGGAATAACCGATCGCCACGCAGATGTCGCCGTTGGCGATGTCGGTCATGTACTTGGCCGAGTTGAAGTAGGTCACGTAGGGGCGAATCTTCATCATCAAGGCCTTGGCCTTTTCATAGTCCGCCGGGTTCTGGCTGTTCGGATCGAGGCCGAGGTAATGCAGGGCCAGCGGCAGGATTTCCGACGGCGAATCGAGCATCGCCACGCCGCAGGCCTTGAGCTTTTCCATGTTCTCGGGCTTGAACACCAGATCCCAACTGTCCACCGGCGCATTCTCGCCAAGGGCAGCCTTGACCTTGGCCGGGTTGAAGCCGATCAGCACGGTGCCGTACATGTAGGGCACACCGTACTGGTTGCCGGGGTCGTTGGCCTCGAGCAACTTGAGCAGGGCCGGATCCTGATGCTGCCAGTTCGGCAGTTTCGACTTGTCGAGTTTCTGGAACACGCCCGCCTTGATCTGGGTTTCGATGAACTGATTGGACGGCACTACCAGGTCGTAGCCGGAGTTGCCGGTGAGGAGTTTGGCTTCCAGTGATTCGTTGGTGTCGAAGGTGTCCCAGGTCACTTTGATCTTGCTTTGCTCGGCGAAGTCCTTGGGCACTGACGGCAGGATGTAATCCGCCCAGTTGTACACCCGCAGTTCGCGCTGCTCGGCCTGGACGGCGCTGGCCAGCAGCGTCAGGCCACACACGGTGGCGCCCAGAATGCGTTTGATCGTGACCATGGTTGTTTCCCCGAATGCGGCGTGAGATCGATGGTTTTTATGTTCTGTACACGGCAGTGGCTTTAACGAAAGCCAAGGGCAAAAAAGGTCGAGCCTGTTGTTATGGTTTCGATTCTTGCTGACAGCGTAGCGCGATGACAGTAGGCGGCAGGCCAAAAGGGGATCGATATGGCCAATTTGCGTGACCGCCGAGATACGCAAACAAAAATGCCCGGCACTGGGCCGGGCATTGCTGTGTTGCCGTTGGGATCAGTCGGTATAGCCGAGTCTGGCCGCCCTGCTCTGCTGCGCCTGACCGCGCGTTGCCAGGCAGTAATACAGCGGCACCGTTACCACCAGGCCGACCAGCCAGGACAGGTCGGCACCTTCCACCAGATTGGCGTATGGCCCGACGTACAGCGAGGTATTGGCAAACGGCAGCTGCACGATGATGCCGATGAAGTAGGCAATGATCGCGTGCAGGTTGAAACGCCCGTAGATCCCGCCATCGGCGCGGAAGATCGAGGTGATGTCGTAGTTGCCGCGCTTGATCAGGTAGAAGTCGATCAGGTTGATCGACGCCCACGGCACCAGCACCAGCAACAGCGCCAGAATCAGCCCGATGAACTGGGAAATGAAATCCGCCGAAGCGCCGAGGGCGACCACGCAGCATCCGCCGAGGATCACGCTCGACAGCACCACGCGCACCTTGATGCTCGGCGTCCACTGGCTGGCGAAGGTCTGGATCGAGGTGATGATCGACAGCACCGCGCCATACAAGTTGAGCGCGTTGTGGCTGATGATATTGAGCAGGAACAGCACCATCAGAATCGGCCCCAGCCAGCCGGTGGATTGCTTGACCGCCGCCATCGCTTCAGTGCCTTCCGGCGTCGCCAGCACCGCAACCGCGCCAAAACTGAACGACAGAATCGTGCCCAGCGTCGCGCCCAGATACGTCGCCCAAAATGGCTTGGCAATGCCGATGTCCGCCGGCAGATAACGCGAGTAGTCGGAGACGTACGGCGAGAAACTGATCTGCCAGATGATGCCCAGCGATACCGTCGCCAGCCAACCGGACAGATTGAAACTGCCGCGGGTCAGGAAGTCCGCTGGCAGGTCATGGGCGAAGATGTAGATAAACCCGGCGAGCAACGCGCCGCCCATCACCCAAGTGCCAATGCGATTGAGCGTGTGGATGAAGTTGTAGCCGATCACACCGATCGCAGTAGCGGCCAGCGCGCCGATCAGAATGCTCAGCGGGGCTGGCACTGACGGCGCGATGCCGACGATGGATTTGCCGGCGAGCACGATGTTGGAAATGAAGAACCCGATATAGATGAGCGCCGCAAAGAACACGATAAGCAGCGCGCCATATCGGCCGAACTGGCCGCGACTCTGGACCATTTGCGGAATGCCCATGCGCGGGCCCTGGGCCGACGCCAGCGCAATCACCACGCCGCCGATCATGTGCCCCAGCGCAATCGCCAGCAGCCCCCACCACAGATTGAGATGGAACACCTGAACCACCATGGCGCCGGTGACGATGGGCAGTGGCGCGATGTTGGTGCTGAACCACAGAGTGAACAGGTCGCGGGCCTTCCCGTGGCGTTCCGCGAGTGGGACGTAATCGACCGTATGATTCTCGATCAACGGATCTTGCCGGGACATCTGGGACATATGCATGAACTCGAGTTTGTCTGTTTTTATCTTTGTATGAAGCCAAACCGGGAGGACTCTTGGGTCGCCCCTCAGATGCAGACCATATTATGGTATTCCAAGCTTTGCACAAGCCTGATCCGCTGATTCTGTCGTTCTCTGATCCGATATCCTCGCTGATCCTGCCCCTCATCGGCTAGCTGAAAGCCCCGTAAACATTGAGTTTCCGACGAAAGCAGCACGTTTATCGGTTCACCATAAAAGCCCTTGCAACATATGTATTACGGTATACCATCAGACCTACAAATCATAAAATCCGTGTCACACACCCGAGGACCACCCAATGATCGATGCTGCCATTTACAAACAAGTCATGGGCTCGTTCCCGTCCGGCGTCACCGTCATCACTACCCTGGACGACGACGGCCAGATCGTCGGCCTGACCGCCAGCGCCTTCAGCTCGCTGTCGATGGACCCGGCGCTGGTGTTGTTCTGCCCCAACTACAGTTCCGACTCGTACCCGGTGCTGATCAAGAACAAACGCTTTGCGATTCACCTGCTGTCCAGCGTGCAGCAGAGCGAAGCCTATGCCTTCGCCCGCAAAGGCAAGGACAAAGCGCAGGGCATCGAGTGGACGTTGAGCGCACTGGGCAACCCGATCCTTGCCAATGCCACGGCGGTGATCGAGTGCGAGTTGTGGCGTGAGTACGAAGGTGGCGACCACGCGATCATGGTCGGCGCGGTGAAGAACCTGATCGTCCCTGAGCAAGTCGCCGGGCCGCTGGTGTACTGCCACGGCAAGATGGGTGCGTTGCCGGTTGTGGCGTGATCCCGAAACTGCAGAACGCACCAATCCCTTGTAGGAGTGAGCCTGCTCGCGATCGCAGTGTGTCAGTCGATGCAGATGTTGGCTGATATTCCGCTATCGCGAGCAGGCTCACTCCTACAGGGGTTTCGGTGTAGCTGATTACGTCCGGAACCGGCTCACCAACTGATTCAACGTCTGCGACAACGCCGTCAGGTTCTGCGCATCCTGCCGAGTCGAGTCCGCAAGGCTTGCGACCAACTGCGCATCGCCATGAATCTGGCTGATGTGCCGATTGATGTCCTCCGCCACCTGATGCTGTTCCTCCGCCGCCGTGGCGATCTGCGTGTTCATGTCGCGAATCACATCCACCGACTCGCGAATCAATTCAAAACTCGCCCGCGCCTCGTTGATCGACACCACGGTTTCCTGTGACACCTCCAGGCTGGCGTGCATCTGCTTGCCCATCTGGTGGGTGCGCCGCGCCAGATTGCCAAGCAGTGCGTCAATCTCACCGGTGGAATCCGAGGTGCGTTTGGCCAGCGCGCGAACTTCATCGGCGACCACGGCGAAGCCCCTGCCCTGCTCTCCGGCGCGCGCGGCTTCGATGGCGGCGTTGAGCGCGAGCAGATTGGTCTGCTCGGCAATCGAGCGGATGGTGCCGAGGATCGACTGGATGTCGTTGCTGTCCTGCTCCAGTTGCTGCATCGACTCGGCACTGTGGCCGATCTCCTGGCTCAAACGCCCAACATTGCTCACCGCCGCGTCGATCTGTTGCTGCCCGGTATGTGCCTGACGCTGACCGTTGTCTGCCGAATCGGCGGCCTGACTGCAGGAGCGCGCGACCTCGTTGGACGTGGCGACCATTTCGTGGAATGCGGTCGACACCATGTCCACCGCCTCACGCTGACGTGCAGCCACGTCGGCCATTTCCGCCGAGACTTCGGTGGCGCTGCCGGAGCTGCTGTGAATCTGTCCCGCCGCCTGGCCGATACGCTGGATCAGCGTACGAATCGCCTCAAGAAACTGGTTGAACCAGCCGGCCAGTTGCGCGGTTTCGTCCTGCCCGCGCACTTCCAGTCGCGCCGTCAGATCGCCCTCGCCTTGAGCAATGCCTTCGAGACCGCTGGCGACACCACGAATCGGCTTGACCATCAGCCCGGCGAACCACGCGCCGACCATCGCAAACAGCAACGCGCAGATCACTGCGATAGCGCCGATCAGCCAGGTCAAACGAGTCGCCCCTGCCATCACTTCGCTCGCCTTCACCAAGCCGACAAACCGCCAGCCCAACGCCTGCGAAGGCCAGACCAGCGCCATGTAATCCTCGCCGGCCAATTGCACCTCGACCAGGCCTTTGCCCGCCTCGGCCAGTTGCTGATAACCGTCGCCGAGCTCGCTGAGTTTCTTGAAGTTGTGCGTCGGATCGCTCGGGTCGACCAGCACGGTGTTGTTGGCTTCCATCAACATCAGATAACCGCTTTCACCGAGGCGGATCTGCTTGACCAGATCGGTCAATTGCTTGAGCGACACGTCGATGTTGACCACGCCGGCATTGCTGCCCAACTGGTTGTTGAAACTGCGCACGGTGCTCACCAGCACCACGTCATCCGCCGCCCAGTAATAGGCCTCGGTGCGCAGCGTTTTGCCGGGATTGGCCATCGCCGTTTTGTACCAGGGGCGGGTGCGCGGATCGTAGTTCGCCAGTTGCGCATCGCCCGGCCAGAACAGATAACCGCCCTGCTCGGTGCCGAGTGACAGGTAGGTGTAAGCCGGATGCGCCTTGGCCAGACCGTCGAACAGCTTGAACAGCTGATTATCCTGCGGGCCCATTGGCACTTGCGCGGCGTCACTGCTCAGGTAGCGTTTGAGGCTGGCGTCGATGCTCTGCAGTTGCGGATGCTCGGCCAGGTAGGCAACGTTCTGGCTGATGCCCTCGAAAAACAGCTGCATGGCGTTTTCCACCTGACGCACTTCGCGCCCGGTGCTGTCGGTAAAGGTGTCGCGCGCGCCCTCGCGGACATTGAGGATGATCAGCGCTGCCACCAGTAACACCGGCAGGCTGGCGATTACCGCAAACGCCAAAGTCAGTTTTTGTTTTATGTTCATTGCTTGCGCCTTCCTTGTTCGAAGTGTCGGTCAGAAATGTTTTGCGGATATTCCGTATTATGGTATACCAATATTCAATCAACCGAACAGCCGTCCTTGAAGGCGTGCTTGAATGGTGAGAAGACTCGCGAGCGCACAGCGTTCACGTCAGTTCGACAGGCCCGCACACGACCGGCCAATTACAAAAGACTCGAGGTAGCGTCATGAAATTTTCCCTGTTCGTACACATGGAACGCTGGGACGAAAGCGTCAGCCACCGCCAACTGTTCGAAGACCTGACCGAACTGACCCTGATGGCCGAGGCCGGCGGTTTCAGCACCGTGTGGATCGGCGAACACCACGCCATGGAATACACCATCTCCCCAAGCCCGATGCCGCTGCTGGCCTACCTCGCAGCGAAAACCACGACCATCCACCTCGGCGCCGGCACCATCATCGCGCCGTTCTGGCACCCACTGCGCGTCGCCGGTGAATGCGCCCTGCTCGACGTGATCAGCAACGGCCGCATGGAAGTCGGCCTCGCCCGTGGTGCTTATCAGGTTGAATTCGACCGCATGGCCGGCGGCATGCCCGCCTCCAGCGGCGGCCAGGCCCTGCGCGAAATGGTCCCGGTGGTCCGCGCCCTGTGGCAAGGCGACTACGCCCACGACGGCGACATCTGGAAATTCCCCACCTCCACCAGCGTGCCGAAACCGATACAAAAGCCCAACCCACCCATGTGGATCGCCGCCCGCGACCCCGACTCGCACAACTTCGCCGTGGCCAATGGTTGCAACGTCATGGTCACGCCTTTGATGAAAGGCGACGAAGAAGTCCTCGACCTGAAAAACAAATTCCAGACCGCGCTGGACAACAACCCTGACGTGCCGCGCCCACAACTGATGGTGCTGCGCCACACCCACGTGCACACCGCCGACGAACCGGACGGCTGGAAAGTCGGCGCAAAAGCCATCTCACGTTTCTACCGCACCTTCGACGCGTGGTTCGGCAACAAGCAAACCCCGGTCAACGGCTTCCTCGCCCCGAGCCCCGAGGAGAAATTTGCCGGGCGTCCGGAGTTTGAACTGGAAAGCCTGCACAAGACCGCGATGATCGGCACCCCGGAAGAGATCATTCCGCGGATCAAGTACTACCAGGAACTGGGCGTGGATGAGTTCAGTTTCTGGTGTGACAACAGCCTGCCGCATGAAGAGAAGAAGAAATCGCTGGAGTTGTTTATCAGGCATGTGGTGCCGGCGTTTCGCTAGAAGCCTGTCGATATTCGAACATTGAAAAAAGGGCGACTCCGCCGGGAGTTCGCCCTTTTTTTCAATTCTGTAATGTCGAGCTGAAATACTCACCGCGCAACGTACTGCTCTTTCCTTCCGCCAAACCAGCACCTGCGTACAAGTGACTTTCGCATTTTGCGCGGATAGTGGCCGTTGCCCATTCGGCATCTATTCTTGCCACACACGATCACAAGGAGTTTGCATGAGCACCTTCAAGACCCAAGACGGCACCGAGATCTATTACAAGGACTGGGGCAGCGGCAAGCCCGTGCTGTTCAGCCACGGCTGGCCGCTGGATGCCGACATGTGGGAATACCAGATGGAATACCTGAGCAGTCGCGGCTACCGCACTATCGCGTTCGACCGCCGTGGTTTCGGTCGCTCGGATCAGCCGTGGACTGGCTACGACTACGACACCTTCGCTGATGACATCGCCGGCCTGATCAACCATCTGGATCTGCGCGACGTGACCCTGGTCGGCTTTTCCATGGGTGGCGGCGACGTCAGCCGTTACATCGCCCGGCATGGCAGCGAGCGCGTTGCCGGTCTGGTATTGCTGGGAGCGGTCACGCCGCTGTTCGGCAAGAAAGCCGACTTCGCCGACGGCGTCGACAAATCGGTATTCGACGGCATCAAGGCTGGCCTGCTGAAGGATCGCGCGCAGTTCATCGCTGACTTCAACACGCCGTTTTACGGCATCAATCAGGGCCAGAAAATCTCTGACGGCGTGCTCACGCAAACTCTGAACATTGCGCTGCTGGCGTCGCTCAAGGGCACAGTCGACTGCGTAACCGCGTTCTCGGAAACCGACTTCCGCCCGGACATGGCCAAGATCGACGTGCCGACTCTGGTGATCCATGGCGATGGCGACCAGATCGTGCCGTTCGAAATCACCGGCAAGCAGGCCGCCGCGCAAATCAAGGACGCTGAGTTGAAGGTCTACGCAGGTGCGCCGCACGGGTTTGCCGTGACCCATGCGCAGGCGTTGAATGAGGATCTGCTGGCGTTCCTGAACCGCTGATTTCCGCTGGGCACAAGCGGCCGGTAAATGCTTATCCACCAAGGCCCGCGCATTGCGGGCCTTGGCTTTTGCGCTATGGTATTTTTCTGCGTCCGACACCAGGAGAAGGAAATCCCATGCTGCGAATTCTCGGCAAAGCCTCATCGATCAATGTGCGCAAAGTCCTGTGGACCTGCGCCGAACTGGACATCCCGTTCGAGCGTGAAGACTGGGGGTCGGGTTTCAAGTCGCCGAACACTCCGGAGTTTCTCGCGCTCAACCCCTGCGCCATGGTGCCGGTGATTCAGGACGGCGATTTCACCCTGTGGGAATCCAACACGATCATTCGGTATCTGGCGACGCGCCATGGCGGCGCGAATTTGTATCCCGCCGAGCCGATCGCCCGGGCGCGGGTCGATCAGTGGATCGACTGGCAGGCCTCGGAGCTGAATCGCTCATGGTCGTACCCGCTGATGGCGCTGGTGCGCAAGTCGCCGGATTATCAGGACCGCGACGCCCTGGCCGCTGGCTGCCGGGACTGGACGCGGAACATGCAAATCCTCGATCGCCAACTGCACAAGACCGGCGCTTACGTCAGTGGCGAGCAGTTTTCCCTGGCGGATATTCCGATCGGGCTGTCGGTCAATCGGTGGTTCGAAACTCCGCTCGATCACGGGGACCTGGCTGCGGTGCGCGCCTACTACGATCGCTTGAATCAGCGCGACGGTTATCGTTTGTACGGGCGCAACGGCACGCCGTAACGTGTCCGTTTCAAAGATGGAATGATGCACGCCGCCCCTGAACTCAGCGGGCCGACCTTGCGCATGAGATTGCCGGCACAGATGAGTTAATGAGTGGTCTGTCCACCAGAATCCAGCACCAGGCTGTAGGCTGTTGACCTCGAGACTACCTCCGGCGGATGGCTCAAAGCATTAGTTCCAGTTCGGCTTCACGCGCAAATAGAGAAGAAATGTCTATCGACGTGGGCGAGGCAAACGCGCTGAAGTCAATCGACCAGGGTTCGCGGGAGCCTGGGGTATAAGCGAGCGCCCCCAGTTCATGCAGTACCGCCGCCAGGGCACTGGTGTCGGGTGGATTACCCTTTTGTCCGGTTGCTTCAAAGTACGCGCTGCCTACGCCTTGCCGACTTTTTCCGGCACCGACTTGTGTCGCGCTGTTGGCCAATGGAAATTGCCCGGTTGAGAACCGGCGCTGCAAGTTGTTCAGCATCGCGTTAATCACATTGACCGAGAAGTGGCGACCATCCTCCAGGTGGATACCGTCCGCGTCGATCCGATAATGGAATCGTTTGCCTCGAGCCGCCGTATAGCACTCAAGCCACTCACCCGCGCCGTGAGGCTGGAGTAAAGACTGTGCGTCCTGGATATCACCGTTGGCGGGCAAGTCATAGCCGATCATGAATAAAGCCGCTTCGAGGCAACGTAGCCCGGGTATTGCCGAATCGCGTTTGAAGGCACTGGCAGGTACCCGAGTCAGGACTTGCGCCAGAATCCAGCTCGCCCTCAGGTTCCAGACCGCGTGATGCTCACCGGCGATCAAGCGGGGAAAGTGATAGCGGCCCGTGCGTGGATTACGATTCTTCGGCGCTTTGGCGTCACTCCCCTCCTTGGCGGGCGCCCAGGGAAACGCGAGCTCACCGGGTACGGCTGAAAGGTTCCGGTACTGACAATACTTGACGACTATCCAGCCCAGTGCAGCGGCTACCCGGCTGTCATAAATGATGAAGTCGTCGACCAGCAGAGAATAAATCTTGGTCATTCCGGCGTTGAAGCGCAGTTGGCCCCGGTTGGCCAAGAGCGGATGAGCAAGATCGTCGCTGGCCAGCGCCGCTGCGGTGGTTTTCAGTATCTGCGTCAAACGCGTGGATTGCGCGGTCAACCATCGGACATTCCCCGCACGCACCCCACCCCACGCCATCACCTTAGTACTCGCCTCGAGTGGGGCGCTGGCGTCATCCGAGGTGATCGCTATTCGCAATGCACCACGTAACGCACTCAGTGCAGCATGACTGCTGTCCAGATCGTCACCCGCGGGAACCCCGAAGGTGCCTCGATGCTTCCAGTAATACTTGCCGCATGCATCCTCCAGCCCCGCAAATGCTACAGTTTCTTTGCGATGGCGATCGAAATATGAATGGGCGAACAGCGATTCGTGATGAAGATTGTTGGCGAGCCAATCGATGAAGTCATTGACGCTGGCTGTTGCCAGATACTCTGTGCGATGCATGGGCTGTCCTTGCGGTTCAATTCGAATGTCGGCCTAAATGATCACGAGAATTTAACGCGGCAGAACGCGGTAGTGCCCGGGTTTGCCTTCCACAGGTGCATACCTCACCGCGCGCGAACCTGATAGCGCGCGATGCGCATCGCCACCTGAAAGCAGCACCTTCAGCGGATTGACAATCAGCGCCTGCACATCGGCAGGACTGTTGATATCGGTCAAATACAGGCTGTAGCACCACTCATCGTCGTACTGTGAGTGGTTCCATCTGAACAAGCGGTCGGACTCCAGGCCCAATTCGAATTCGGTATCCAGCTCGATCGGAAAAGTCATCAGGAACTCTTCGAAATCAATCGCTGCCCCCCACCAACCGATATGCACCAGAGGCTGGTGATTATCGTCGGCACAAATTCCATCTTCCGAAAGACTGATCTGCACGACGATATAGCCGCAAACAGAGCGTTTAGGCTTGATGACTACGGGAAGCGAAAATCCCATTTGTGCGCATAGCCAGCCCTGCTCGTCATTGGCGAATGCTTCGATCCATTGGCCACCAGCGCGATAGCGATCAGCAATCTCCGGCGCCAGCAACAGGCGGCTCACTTCCTCGCGGATCAATTTGGCCAAGTGGTCGCACTCGGCGCCGACCTTTGAAATAAAACGGATGCTCTGCGTAATCGAAGGACCGATATCTAAAACAGAATTCATGGTGTCGGGTTCCAGAAACAGTGAAGTGGCGTAATTGGGTTCGCAGGGAAAGAAGGCGCTGCGATTTCATGGAAACCGCCTACTGGTCGCCAAAAAACAGGGCTTCGCAGGGTTGTCGGCGGATTGCCGAGACCATGAAAACCCTGAAATCGCACGATACCCAGTTTGTCGAGAAAGGCCGTCGTTTGCCTGATCCACGTCTGGAGCCCGGCAAATTCGGTTCCGATATGGCGCAAGCTGTTCAAGACGCTGAACCATGAGTGCAGGATCAACTGGCCCTTCCACACATCGTGACTACTGACGGCGTTGAGGCCGGAACTGATATCGGGCGCTATGAAAAGATGATAAGCGTTTTTACGCTCTGCTTCGGTGAGGTATTCCAGCCATTGACGTTGTAACTGACACTCGCCGCTCAGTGGCGCGTTCCACTTGAATTCGACCAACAAAATGCGTCGCTCACCCGAGGGCCATTCCAGCTCGACAACCAGATCCGGTTCGATTCCACGCCTGGGCCAAAAGCGCATCTTGACGTAGCTGGCGGGTCCAAACGGAAAAGCCGGCGAGACACCGTGTCCCGGGCGTTCCACAAGACCGCGCCAAAACAGCTCGACAGCACTCGCAGGCATATAATCGAGCGGCCCCATGATCAGTGCGGTGATTTCATCTTCTTCACAAACCCGCTTTTCGCCAATTTCGCGGTGGCCGAGGTAACGTTTGTAGAGCTGACTTTTACGTTGATGGAAGGCATGCAGCATTGTGTGACATCCCTGTTTGAGCAGGGCCGAATGATGGCCTTTAGCCTTATCAAACGCCAGCACAAAATTTATTCATGCGTGTTCAGCTTCAGCTCAGGCTGTTTCAGGCTCGGCACTCACCACGCCACGCTCCTCAAGCAACCGCACGAACATGCTCAGACTGCGCGACACCGTGCCCCGACGCCACACCAGCCAGGTAGTCAGATAGCGAAAATCCGCCGTCAGCGGCCAGACGCTGACCGTCGCGCTGCCGGGCATGCTTTGCAGCATTTTGCGCGGCATCAGCGCCAGGCCGGCACCGGCGCTGACGCAGGCGAGCATGCCGTGGTAGGACTCCATTTCGAAGATCTTGCCCGGTACGGCAGCGTCAGTGCTGAACCATTTTTCGAAATGGTGACGGTAGGAACAGTTGGAACGAAAAGCGTAGATATTTTCGCCATTCACGTCCGCCGCACGCTCGACCGGTGAATGATTGAGCGGCGCGATGATGACCATTTCCTCCTCGAACGCCGGCACGCCTTCCAGGGCCGGATGCAGTACCGGGCCGTCGACAAATGCAGCGGCAAGACGCCCGGACAGCACGCCGTCGATCATCGTCCCCGATGGCCCGGTCGAGAGGTCGAGGTCGACCTTCGGATGCTGCTGGTTGTACGCCGCCAGCAGTTCAGGAATGCGCACTGCAGCAGTACTTTCCAGCGAGCCCAAAGGAAATGCGCCTTGGGGCTCCTCCCCCGCCACCGTGGCCCGGGCTTCCTGCACCAGATCGAGAATGCGCCGCGTGTATTCGAGAAAACTCCACCCGGCCGGCGACAAACGCAGACGGCTTTTCTCGCGGATGAACAGATCGACGCCGAGATCCTGCTCCAGCTGTTTGATGCGCGTGGTCAGGTTCGACGGCACGCGGTGAATCTGGGTGGCGGCGGCGCTGATGCTGCCGTGCTCGGCCACGGCCTTGAAGATTTCCAGTTGCACCAGATCCACAGGCATTCTCCAATCGTGAAAGAAACGATCTTTATTATTCAGTTTCCAGAAAACAAACACCACCCTACTCTTGGCCCATCCGACGAACATGAAGGACAACGCCATGAGCCAGATTTCCAGCCAGACCCACGCCCTCTCGATCAACCCCGCCACCGGCGAGCAGATCGGTCACTACGCGTTTGAATCCGCCGCTGTCCTCGATGCAGCACTGACCCGCGCCGCTTACGGCTTCGGCAAGTGGAAGCGCAAGCCGCTGCAGGATCGCTCAAGCCTGCTGACCGCTCTGGCCGGCGCGCTGCGTGAAACCTCAGAAGCGATGGCGACGATGATCACCCAGGAAATGGGCAAGCCGATCACTCAGGCCCGTGGCGAAATCGAGAAATGCGCCAAGCTCTGCGAGTGGTACGCCGAACACGGCCCGGCCATGCTCGATGCTGAGGCCACACAAGTTGAAGGCGGCAAGGCGCGCATCGAGTATCGTCCGCTCGGGCCGATTCTGGCGGTGATGCCGTGGAACTTCCCGATCTGGCAGGTACTGCGCGGCGCGGTGCCTACGCTGCTTGCCGGCAACACCTACGTGCTTAAGCATGCGCCGAACGTGATGGGCAGCGCTTACCTGCTGCGCGATGCGTTCGTCCGCGCCGGTTTCCCCGACGGCGTGTTTGAAGTGCTCAACGTCACACCGGAAGGCGTTTCCACCGCCATCGCCGATCCGCGCATCGCCGCCGTGACGCTGACCGGCAGCGTCCGCGCCGGCATGGCCATCGGTGCTCAGGCCGGTGCGGCGTTGAAAAAGTGCGTACTGGAACTGGGCGGCTCCGATCCATTCATTGTGCTTAATGACGCCGATCTGGATGAAGCCGTGCATGCGGCGGTGGTCGGTCGATATCAGAACTCCGGGCAGGTCTGCGCGGCTGCCAAGCGCCTGATCATCGAACAGGGAGTGGTCGAGGAATTCACGCGTAAGTTCGTCGAAGCTACACGCCAGTTGAAAATGGGCGATCCGCTGAACGCCGACACTTACATCGGGCCGATGGCGCGTTTCGATCTGCGTGACGAACTCGATCAGCAAGTGCGCGACACCCTTGAAGAAGGCGCGACGCTGTTGCTTGGTGGCAGAAAGGTCGAAGGCGCCGGCAATTACTATGAGCCGACGGTACTGGCTGATGTCACTGACCGCATGACTTCGTTCAAACAGGAACTGTTCGGCCCGGTCGCCTCGATCATCACCGCACGCGATTGCGCGCACGCCGTGGCTCTGGCCAACGACAGCGATTTTGGCCTGACCGCGACGATCTACACCGCCAACGTAGCGCTGGCCCAGCAACTGACCAGCGAACTGGAAACCGGCGGCGTGTTCATCAACGGCTACTCCGCCAGCGACCCGCGCGTGACCTTTGGCGGCGTGAAGAAGAGCGGCTTCGGTCGTGAGCTGTCGCACTTTGGCGTACGGGAATTCTGCAACGCGCAGACCGTGTGGCTGGATCGCAAATAAGCCAATCACGGTAGCAATTGTGGGAGCGAGCCTGCTCGCGAAAGCATTCTGTCAGTCGCCGAAAGTATTGACTGGCACACCCTCTTCGCGAGCAGGCTCGCTCCCACAGGGGCACGGCGGCGCAGGTGAGTCGGGGCGCAACACCCTTCCACTGTGGGAGCGAGCCTGCTCGCGAAAGCATTCTGTCAGTCGCCGAATGTATTGACTGGCACACCATCTTCGCGAGCAAGCTCACTCCTACAGGGGGACGGCGGCGTATGTAATGTGGGGCGCAACACCCTTCCATTGTGGGAGCGAGCCTGCTCGCGAAAGCAGTCTGTCAGTCGCCGAAAGTATTGACTGGCACACCCTCTTCGCGAGCAGGCTCGCTCCCACAGGGGCACGGCGGCGCAGGTGAGTCGGGGCGCAACACCCTTCCACTGTGGGAGCGAGCCTGCTCGCGAAAGCATTCTGTCAGTCGCCGAATGTATTGACTGGCACACCATCTTCGCGAGCAGGCTCGCTCCCACAGGGGGACGGCGGCGTATGTAATGTGGGGCGCAACACCCTTCCATTGTGGGAGCGAGCCTGCTCGCGAAAGCATTCTGTCAGTCGCCGAAAGTATTGACTGGCACACCCTCTTCGCGAGCAGGCTCGCTCCCACAAGTCCGCGCAAGTTACAGATATTTCAACCAGCTGATGTCCCGGCGCCGCGCTTTCAGTTGCGAAAACCAGCGCACTGCCGGGTACAACACCACGGCAAGAACCACCGCTGCCAGCCACACCGCCGCCACCGTTGAAAAGCCGAAATAGCTGCCCTGATTCAGGCCGAACAGCGCCACGCCAATCAGGTACAACACTTTCAACACGTACAGATGCAGCAGATAGAAAAACATCGGCGCCGAGCCGAATACGGTCAGCCAGCCAATCCAGCGGCGACTCTGCACGCGCTCGAAGGCGAGCAGCAGCAACAGGCCGGAGCTAACGGTCAATGCGATGAACAGCAGTGACGGCGGGTACTTGGTGATGTTGAAAAAGCTCATCAGCGTCTGCACCAGCGAATCGCTGACCGCCCACGGTTTCTCGCCGTAGCCGTTGATCAAGCGCAGTGCCGCAAACCCCAGCAACCCACCGACTCCGGCAAGCAGCAAACGACGCTGACGCACCGCCGCATCCATACCTCGGGCAAACCACGGGCCCAGCGCATAACCCAGACCGATCACACCGATCCACGGCAGCAGCGGGTACGAGGTACGCAAGCGCAGGGTGTCGCTGATCTCGATCCAGCCTCGATCATGCAGAATCGCCCAAGGCACATGCAGCGCCGACTCCACCGGGAAGTGCAGCGTATCAAGCAAGTTGTGCCCGGCGATGATCGCCAGGCTCAGCGTCAGCAGCACCGCGCGCGGCAACCAGACCAGCAGGGCCAGCGCGATCATGCTCAGGCCGATCGCCCAGATCACTTGCAGGTAGATCACGCTGGGCGGTAACTGGAACGTCCAGGCGAAGTTGACGAGAGTGAATTCCAGCGCCACCAGAAATAATCCGCGCTTGAACAGAAACGCGCTGACATCGGCTTTGCCGGCGTATTTTTCACCGTACAGCCAGGCCGACAATCCGGTCAGCAAGACAAATACCGGCGCACACAAATGCGCCAGCGTGCGGCTGAAAAACAGCGCCGGCTCGGTGCTGGCGATGTCCATCGGGTCAGACACCTGGCGGTGCAGCAGGAAGGTTTCGCGGACGTGATCGAGCAGCATGAACAGGATCACCAGGCCTCGGAGCGCATCAATGGAGAGCAGCCGGCCAGTCGTCAATGGGGCAGAACGGGGAAGCACAGGGGTCATGGATCTTTCGCAATCGAGAGGGATAACACCGGACGGCCGCACCGCCGCCCGCAAATTCGCGTTACCTTATAACATCAAAAAAGCAAAACCCAAACATCTCAGGATCAAGGTTGCCCATCGGCCCCGGCCTTCTATAGTGAACAGGTCTGCCCTGCCGTCGCGGCCTTCCTCGAGCGTTGTCCATGGTCAACACCGAACACCTGATCATCTGCGAGCACTGTGATTGCGTGTACGAAAAAGTCGTGCTAGCCAAGCACCAGAAAACCCTATGCGTGCGCTGCGGTGGCGTGCTGCAGCGCTTCAACGGCCTGACCATCGAGCAGCGTCTGGCGCTGACGTTCACGGCGGCGATGCTGTGGCTGTTTGCCAATTTCTATCCGGTGATGAGCATCAGCCTCAAAGGCATGAAAAACAGCGCGACGCTGTGGGATTCGGTGCTGGCGCTGAGCCAGGGACCGATCACGTTTATCGCCATGGTCGCGGCGATTGCGATCATCATCGCCCCGGCCTTTCAGCTGGTGCTGCTGGTCTGGGTGCTGGGTTTTGCCCTCGGCCTGCGTCGGGCACCGGGGTTCAATCTGTGCATGCGCTGGCTGGAAACCCTGCGCCCGTGGAGCATGCTTGAAGTGTGTCTGCTGGGGGCGATGGTCGCAGTGTTCAAACTCGCCGGCCTGCTCGATGTGCTGCCCGGGATCGGCCTGTTCGCCCTGGCGGTGCTGAGCCTGATGATGATCCGCATCGCCGGCCGGGACATCCGCGAACTGTGGGACATTTTATGAAGCGTCCGCCGACCGCCAGCGAACTCAACCTGTGCCTGTGCCACAGCTGTGGCCTGGCCTGCGATATGACCGACGAGCCACACGAGTGCCCGCGCTGCGATGCGCCGTTGCATCGGCGCAAGACCAATTCGCTGGCGCGCACCTGGGCGTACATGCTCGCCGCGCTGGCCTTTTATGTTCCCGCCAATCTGCTGCCGGTCATGAACACGGTGATGCTCGGCAACGGCGCCGACAGCACGATCATGAGCGGCGTGCTGGAGTTCTGGGAAGCCGGGGCGTGGGACATTGCCTTGATCATTTTCATCGCCAGCATCGCGGTGCCGGGGATCAAATTCGTCGCCCTGACCCTGCTGCTGATCACCGTCCAGCGAAACAGCGATTGGGCGCGCAGGGAACGCTCGAAGTTATATCGCTTCGTCGAGCTGATCGGTTACTGGTCGATGCTCGACGTGCTGGTGGTCGCGCTGGTCGCGGCGCTGGTGAAATTCCAGGCGCTGGGCGATATCGAGCCACGACCGGGCATCCTGTTCTTCGGCCTGGTCGTGGTGTTCACCATGCTCGCGGCGATGAGTTTCGACCCGCGCCTGATCTGGGACCAGGACACCAGCGACACGATCAGCGACGCAGAGCCTCCAGCAACACCTGCAACGGATGGCGCAGCGCCCGATCCGACTGGCGCTTGACCTGGCTGCGGCAGGAATAGCCGGTCGCCAACGCCTCGCCCTGCTCCGCCGGCGCCTGCACCTGACGCGCCCACGACTGCTCGTAAATCAACGCCGACGTCTGGCGATTGCGTGCCTCGTGGCCGTAGGTGCCGGACATGCCGCAGCAACCGGTGGCTTGCGTCGCCAACTGCAAACCCGCACGTTCGAAAACCTGTTCCCACTGCCGGGTCGCGGCCGGCGCGTTGGTCTTCTCCGTGCAATGGGCGAGCAGACGAAACGCTTTGGCCTGGGCCTGAGGCGTCTGCTCCGGCATGACTTCGAGCAACCATTCCTGCACCAGCGCCACTTGCGGACAGGCCTGCAGGCCCGGGACTTTCAAGTACTCCTGACGGTAGACCAGGGTCATCGCCGGATCGAGCCCCAGCAGCGGCACGCCAGTCTGCGCCAGCGCCTGCAGTTGCTCAGCGTTGCGCAACGCCGCCCGATTGAACGCCGAAAGAAAGCCCTGCACATGCAGCGGTTTGCCGTTGGCGCTGAACGGTGCCAGATACACCTGATAACCCAGGCGCGAAATCAGCTCGACCAGATCCGCCAACAACGGCGCTTCGAAGTAGCGGGTGAAGGCGTCCTGCACGATGACCACGCTGCGTTCGCGTTGCTCCGACGTGAGCGTCGACAGTGTCGCAACCGTCGCTGGCTGCACCTGCCAACGACGCATCGCCGCGTGGAAATCGAAACGGCTGAGCAACGGCACGTCGACCATGCCGCCGATACGCGCCAGTGCGCCACGCACCCAGCCAGCGCCCATCAAACCGTTATACAGCGCCGGAATTCGCGCCATGTACGGGATCGTATATTCCAGCGAAGCAATCAGATAATCCCGCGCCGGACGCAGGTAACGGCTGTGATACAGCTCAAGAAAGCGCGAGCGGAATTCCGGCACGTTGACCTTGACCGGGCATTGCCCCGCGCAGGATTTACAGGCCAGGCAACCGGCCATGGCGTCATACACCTCATGGGAAAAGTCCGCCGACGGATCGCGACTGTTACGCCAACGCTGCCACAGCGTGCGGAAGAACGCCGGTTGGCGAATCGCATCCGAAAGCACGTCAACACCCGCCTCGCCCTGCAACCGCAGCCATTCGCGAATCAGCGAAGCGCGGCCCTTGGGCGACTGCGCACGCTCGCGGGTGGCTTTCCACGACGGGCACATGGCGTCATCGGGATCGAAGTTGTAGCAGGCGCCATTGCCGTTGCAGTGCATGGCCGCGCCGTAGCTTTGCCAGACCTTCTCGTCGATCTGCCGATCCAGCTCGCCACGCAGGGTCACTTCATCGATCTTCAGGAGCGCCGCGCCGCCGTTGGCAGGCGTGGCGATCTTGCCCGGGTTGAACTGGTTGAACGGGTCGAACGCTGCTTTCAAGGCTTGCAGCGCTGGATACAGTTCGCCAAAGAATGCCGGCGCGTACTCCGAACGCAGGCCCTTGCCATGTTCGCCCCAGAGCAGGCCGCCGTAGCGCTGGGTCAATGCCGCGACACCATCGGACACCGGGCGCACCAGCGCCGCTTGCTGCGGGTCTTTCATGTCGAGGATCGGCCGCACGTGCAACACACCGGCGTCGACATGGCCGAACATGCCGTACTGCAAACCATGGCTATCGAGCAGGTCGCGCAGTTCGGCGATGTATTCGGCCAAGTGCTGCGGCGGCACGGCGGTGTCCTCGACGAAGGGCTGCGGGCGGGCTTCACCGGCGACGTTGCCGAGCAGGCCCACCGCACGTTTGCGCATGCCGTAGACCTTGTTCACCGCTGCCTGACCGACCGCCAGCGTGTGGCCCAAGCGCTCCACGGTGCGATCATTTTTCAGGTGTTCGACGAACACTTCGACGCGACGCTGCAAATCTTCGGGGTCGTCGCCGCAGAACTCGACAAGGTTGATCCCCAAAGTCGGGCGCTCAGCGTTTTCGGGAAAATACTCGGCAACACCGTGCCAGACGATGTCCTGCATCGCCAGCAACAAGACCTTGGAATCGACGGTTTCAATCGACAACGGCTTGAGCGCCATCAACGCCCGCGCATCGCGCAGTGCATCCATGAACCCGGCGTAGCGGATATTGACCAGCATCGTATGTTTGGGGATCGGCAGCACGTTGAGACGCGCTTCGACGACAAAGCCCAGCGAGCCTTCCGCGCCACAGAGTACGCTGTTGAGATTGAAGCGCCCGTCGGCCTCGCGCAGGTGCGCCAGGTCATAACCGGTCAGGCAACGGTTGAGATCGGGGAAGCGTGCCTTGATCAGCTCGCCCTGCTCATCAATGATCTGCCGTGCACAACGATGGACTTCGCCGACCCGGTCATTGCGCGCGCACTGCCTTTCAAGCTCATCCTCCGTCAGTGCCAGACCGTGCAAACGCTCGCCGCCGCGCAGGATCATCTCAAGTTCCAGCACATGGTCGCGGGTCTTGCCGTAGGTGCAACTGCCCTGGCCACTGGCGTCGGTATTGATCATGCCGCCGACCGTGGCGCGGTTCGAGGTCGACAATTCCGGAGCGAAAAACAACCCGGCGGATTTCAACGCGGCGTTGAGCTGATCCTTGACCACCCCGGCCTGCACCCGCACCCAGCGCTGTTCGACGTTGATTTCCAGGATGCGGTTCATGTGCCGCGACAGGTCGACGACGATGCCGTCCGTCAGCGACTGGCCGTTGGTGCCGGTGCCGCCGCCACGCGGGGTGATTACCACTTTCTCGTACGCAGGCTCGGCGATCAGCCGTGCTACCCGCGCCACATCGCCCGCATCCAGCGGAAACACCGCCGCTTGCGGCAGGCGCTGGTAGATCGAGTTATCGGTAGCGAGCACCACGCGGCTGGCGTAATCGGCGCTGATTTCACCGCGAAAGCCGCTGTCTTTCAGGGCCGCGAGGAATTGTTGGTAATCGCCGGTCAGGGCTTTGGCGGGCGACAGCTGGGCAATCATCGGTCAGGTCATCTCGGTCAAATCGGGCTGTGTGGCGGTGAACAGTTGTGCGCAACGAATGATTGCGTCAGGCTCCGCCATCTGATTGCGCCCATGTTCATTGCTGGCAAACCTTGGAACAAGCGTAAATTCGGCCCGCTATCAATGAGTTTTACGAATGAATCCGCGCACCCTCACGCCGTCCATGTCGCTTCTGCTGGCTTTCGAGGCCGCCGCTCGCCACGAGAGCTACACCCGCGCCGCCCATGAACTGTCACTGACGCAGAGCGCGGTCAGCCGGCAGGTACAGATTCTCGAGAAGATGCTCGGCATGCGCCTGTTCACTCGCGAAGGCCGGCAGGTGGTACTGACCGATGTCGGGCGCATGTATCAGCGCGAGCTCGCCGAAGCCCTTGGGCAGATTCGCAGCGCGACGTTGCAGGCGATGGCGTTTGGTTCGGGCATTCACAGCCTGCGCCTGGCGACGTTGCCGACCTTCGGGTCGAAATGGCTGCTGCCACGGCTGAAGGATTTCTACACGGCGCACCCGGGCATGACCGTGCACCTGCACTCGCGGATCGAGACCATCGACTTCGACACCAGCGAAATCGACGCCGCCATCTGCGTTGGCGGGGGTGAGTGGCCAGGCCTGACTGCCCTGCCCTTGCACACCGAAGAACTGGTGGCGATTGCCAGCGCGCAGCTGTCGGAAACTGAACGCGACGAGGCCGAGGGGAACATCGCCGGGCAGTTGCTGCTCAACGTCAGCAGCAATGCCCAGGCGTGGGCGGAATGGTTCAGCCATCATCAACTGCCGCACCGCAGCATGAGGATCGGGCCGAGCTTTGAGATGACCTCTCACTTGATTCAGGCGGTACGCGCCAATATCGGCGTGGGCCTGGTGCCGCGAATTCTGGTCGGGGAAGAATTGCTCAAGGGCGAATTGCTGCAACTGGGCGAGCCAATTACCAGTCGGCGCAGCTATTACCTGGTGTATCCGCCGCGCAATGAGAATCTGCCTTCGTTGAAGGCGTTCAGGGATTGGCTGCTGGAGACGCTTTGACAGCACCGGCGCCATCGCGAGCAGGCTCACTCCTACAGGGGAGCGCATTTCAAACTGTAGGAGTGAGCCTGCTCGCGATAGCGCCAAATCAGACACCTCAGAATCGGGGCTTGACCGCCCGCCAATCCGCCTTGTACCGCTGCATCTGCCGCACATCATCCCTCTGGCGAATCCCGCAGGTCAGGTACTGATCATGCAGCTTGCCCAGTTGCTCATGATCCAGTTCCAGCCCCAGCCCGGGCGCCCTGGTGATCTTCACGCAGCCATCGACGATCGGTAGCTTGCCGCCCTTGATCACTTCCTCGTCCGGCTCCTGCCACGGGTAGTGAGTGTCACAGGCGTAATCCAGATTCGGCACCGCCGCCGCGACGTGCGCCATGGCCATCAGGCTGATGCCCAGGTGCGAGTTGGAATGCATCGACACGCCGAGGCCGAATACCTCGCACATTTTCGCCAGCGTCTGCGTATCACGCAGACCACCCCAGTAATGGTGGTCGGCAAGGACAATCTGCACGCTGTTCTGCGCAACGCTGCGGCGGAACTCGTCGAAATCGGTGACCACCATATTGGTCGCCAGGGGCAGACCGGTGCGCTTGTGCAATTCGGCCATGCCATCAAGGCCAGGGGTCGGGTCTTCGTAATACTGCAGATCATCGCCGAGCAGTTCGGCCATGCGAATCGCCGTCTCCAGCGACCAGTTGCCGTTTGGGTCGATGCGCAGCGGAAATCCCGGAAAGGCTTTTTTCAGCGCCTTGATGCACGCCACTTCATGCTCCGGCGGCAAGGTGCCAGCCTTGAGCTTGATGCTCTTGAATCCGTACGCCTCGATCATCCGCGCGGCCTGCGCGACGATCTGCTGCTCGTTCAGCGCCTCGCCCCAGTTGTCCGGCTTGTAAGGCGAGTCGATATGTTCGGCGTATTTGAAAAACAGGTAGGCGCTGAACGGCACTTCCTCGCGGATCGCCCCGCCGAGCAGGTCCACCAGCGGCACATTGAGGTAGTGCGCCTGCAAATCGAGAAACGCCACTTCGAATGCCGAGTAGGCATTACTCACCGCTTTACTGGCGTGGGAACCGGGCGCCAGTTCGGCGCCAGCGATGCTTGCGGGTTTATTCGCCGCCACGGTGGCTTGCACGATCGCGCGCAATTGATTGAGATTGAACGGATCAAGTCCGATCAACTGACTCTGCAATTGTTGCTGGATCGCCAGCGCCGGGGCATCGCCGTAGCTTTCGCCGAGGCCGATGTAGCCGTTGTCACTCTCGATCTCGATGATCGAGCGCAGGGCAAAAGGTTCGTGGATGCCACTGACGTTGAGCAGTGGCGGATCGCGGAAGGCAATCGGGGTGACGCTGACACGGGTGATTTTCAAGATGACGCTCCTGACAGATCAACAATCGATTCAGTGGCTCGCAGCCGGACGAACCGGCGCCACAACGGCGGCTTCGTCACTTGGCTTTGCCGGGTTTTGGCCTTTGGCGCCGGGCGCTGTGCGGGCGAAGAAGATCACCACGGCGGCGACCAGCGATGTCGCTGCCAGGCCATACAGGCCGCCTTCGATGGAGCCGGTGGTTTGTTCGAGAATGCCGAATGCGGTCGGCGCGACAAAGCCGCCAAGGTTGCCAATGGAGTTGATCAGCGCGATCACCGCCGCAGCGATGCGTGCATCCAGATAGCTTTGCGGGATCGGCCAGAACAGCGCCGACGCCGCTTTGAAGCCGATGGCCGCGAAACAGATGGCGACGAAAGCAAACACCGGCCCGCCCGTGGTCGACATGAACATGCCGATGGCCGCGATCACCAGGGTCAGCGCGACCCAGGCTTGTTGGAATTTCCACTTGCCGGCCATCGCTGCAAAGCCGTACATGGCGACAATCGAAATAATCCAGGGAATCGAATTAAGCAGCCCGACCTGGAAATCACCGAGGTTGCCCATCTTCTTGATCATGCTTGGCAGCCAGAACGTCGCGCCATAAATGGTCAGGGCAATGGAGAAATAGATGAAGCAGAACAGCGCGATCTGCCGGTCGGCCAGCAGCTTGAACATCGACGGCTTGGCGACTTGTACCGCTTCGCGGGCGCGCTGTTCCTCGGCAATCGCCGCGACCAGCGCGTCTCGCTCTTCCTCGCTGAGCCATTTCGCTTGCCGCGGATGCGATTGCAGCCAGAACCAGACGAATGCGCACAACACCACCGAGGCCGCGCCTTCGATCAGAAACATCCACTGCCAGCCGTGCATGCCCAAACCGCTGATATGCAGCAGCGCACCGGAGACCGGGCCGGAAATCACCGAGGCAATTGCCGAGCCGCTGAGAAACACCGCCATGGTTTTGCCGCGCTCGGACGCCGGCAGCCACTGGGTGAAGTAGTAAATGATGCCCGGGAAGAACCCGGCCTCCGCCGCGCCAAGGATAAAGCGCAGTACATAGAAACTGGTTTCACCCTGGACAAATGCCATGGCCATGGCCGCAGCGCCCCAGGTGAACATGATCCGGGTCAGCCAGACCCGCGCGCCGTAGCGCTGCAACAACATGTTCGATGGCACTTCGAACAATGCGTAACCGATAAAAAACAGACCGGCACCCAGTCCATAAGCCGCCGCGCCGATGCCCAGATCGGTCTCCAGATGGCTGCGCACGAAACCGATGTTGACCCGGTCGATGTAATTGACGATGAACATCACTACGAACAGCGGCAGCACATGACGCTTGACCTTGGCGGCGGCGCGGGCAAGCACCGTGATGTCCGGCGGACTCTGGAGGGTTTTCAAGGGGCGACTCCCGATCTTGTTTTTTTAGGGATGGCTTGAAGCGATGAGCCGATCATGGACGCCGCGCATTGATCCCGTCTAATCTAAACTGGCATTCGATTGATACCCGGATTAGATCAATGTTCGAACTCACCCAACTGCGCTGTTTCACCACGGTCGCCACGGAACTCAACTTTCGCCGCGCCGCCGAACGCCTGAACATGACCCAGCCGCCGTTGAGTCGGCAGATTCAATTGCTCGAACATCACCTTGGCGTCGAGCTGTTCACCCGCAGCACCCGCAGCGTTGCGCTGACGGCTGCGGGCCGGGCGTTTTTCGTTGAAGCGCAGAATCTGTTGGAGCGCGCACAGCAAGCGGCGGTCACCGCACGCCGGTTTGCCGAGGGCGATATTGGTACGGTGAACATCGCGTTCGTCGGCAGCGCGGTGTATGAGTTTCTACCCAAGGTGATCGCCGAAGCGCGACTCAAGCAGCCCCAAGTGAAGATCGATCTGGCAGAGATGAACACCTATCAGCAACACGAGGCGTTGAGGGCTCGCCGTATCGACTTGGGCATCGCCCGAGCGCCATTGCAGGAACCGGGCTATGCCACCGAATGCCTGGTGCGCGAGCCGTTCGTGCTCGCGGTACCGAGCGGGCATCGGCTGGCAAACGCGGCTGAAGTGTCAGTCGCTGATCTGGATAAACAACCGTTCCTGATGTACTCCCATGAAGCTTATCCGCCGTTCAACGAACTGTTGACCGGCACGCTGCGTTCAGCGCGGGTGGCACCGGATTACGTGCAATGGCTGGGGTCTTCGCTGACGATTCTGGCGCTGGTCAACGCCGGCATGGGTCTGGCACTGGTACCGCGTTGCGCGACCAGCGTGGTGTTCAGGAATGTGGTGTTTCGCGAGATCGATCTCGGCGAAGGGGTGCAGAGCGAGCTGCATCTGATCTGGCGGGAGAACAATGACAACCCGGCGTTCGCGATGTTGCTGGAGGCGATTCGCCGGGCGGTGGTGGAGGGTTGGGGCTGAAAATTATCGTGGCAACCGGTATTTGAGCGGAGGTGGAGCGCTCGGTGCCTTGATCAACGGCTCCTCCAGCGGTTTGCCGTCAGGCCCTGTGAAAAGGCGTTCGTATTTCTCTGGCATTGGTCGCGGCGCTCTTGCGGTCGTCATGATGAACCCTCTGATATCGGGCTGAATTCAACCCACTTAACTTGCGCGGAATCTATCAGCAAAATTTCTGCACCAAAAGGCGTCGACTTGCCATCCTCATTGACCCAACGTGGATTCTGCATCACGAACTGCCCGCAACTGGATTCGGACGGCCACTCGACCGGCCAGCCAAACACGCGCCTCTCGTCATGTAAATGCAGGGTTATGAACCGGTCGAACTGGGCAAAAGCGCAGAACCATTCACTCGGATAAGAAGATTGTTTCGTGACGTTTCGCCGGCGTAACCAGCCATGCAATTTGTCATTCGTGGCCAGGTAACAGGCAAACAATCCCAGCATCAGCGAAAACACAAATGCCCAGAGCGTTTGCGCCCGATCATCCCAGCGCCCTAATGAAAACCCCTTCGAGCCGATCCACAGACAGAGATTGCCCACCGACAACACCGCGCCCTGAATCACAAACGTGAATATCAGCGCCTGTACGATCTGACCAAATGTATCTGGCCGTTTGAACACGGTGAGTGAATAGAAGATCCAGGTCGATAGAAACCCGGGGATGAGGTATTGCAACAGCGGAATGATTTCCTTGACCAGATCATCCATGATCCGAGGCTCCTTTTCGTTATGCCGATCCCGTCACGGGCCGACATTCGAAGCCTAGTTCACGATCCTGCAGCGCCTTGCGGACAACTGTCACAGGCCATTGCTGGCAATTAACGGATCTCCATCCAGGAAAAAAGGCAGACACCGGGGATTCGGTGTCTGCCTTTGCTGTGAATCAGATGCGTGGCTACAGGCAGTCACGCACCGATTGGCGCAGCGACCCGGACTTGGCCCATGGCGGCCCTTGGTAAAGGGACACTTTGCTGCCGTCCTTGTACTTGACGATATCGAGAATCTCATCCGCCGTGATAATGCTCGGCGCGGTAATTCGATAGCCGTTGGAAATCGACGTCTGCGCAGTCTTGGCGACGTCCTTCTGCCACAACGGTAACAAACATGCCGCATATTCTCTGGGAGGCTTGTCACTGGTCTTGCTGAGGTTTGGCTCGCCCGGCACCAACGATGCTGGTAACGAGCAACCCGTCAACAGGGCCAATGCCAAAGTGCCGATCCATACGCGCATGCTGTTTACCTGATCTGAAAAAAAGCGAATGTACCGTTTAACCGCGTGCACATCCATCGTGGCACCCCGCCGTTATCGGCGAACGGACAATTTTTTACATCGGTTCAGCCGAGCGTCAGATGACCCGGTTGCATCTGGAAAAATGCGACTACTCTTTTCTACCGAGAATGTTCTGGAGGTGATCATGCGGCTCAATGAATACGAACACGAACTTCAACGGGATCTGCAAAGCGTGGCGTCCGACCTGAGATGGTCGGCAGTCGACCTCAAGCGCATCGCTGAACAGCTGCGCAAATCGGGTAACGAGGCAGACGCCCAGACCGTTTTGCGCTCTTGCGAAATCCTGCAAAGCGACGAGGAAAGATTGCAAGGTTATGCCAAGGAGGTAAAAGCCCGGACCATCAGCCGATCCAAAATCCACTGACGCCGATGCGCCTGCTTCAACAAAAAAGCCCCGGTCGCAACCGGGGCTTCATGACTACATGTCAACCGACTTTGTGACTCTGCACCGGCCTGGAGCGTTTTTTATAGCCGGGAAGCGCCGCCGCATAGGCCATCGCCTCCTCCCTGCTGGTGAATGACGCCAATCGGTCGCCCTGCGTGCAGACCCGCCAGGGGCCGTTGTTCACACTGAGCACGTCATAACCGTTCATGTGCAGCTTGTTCAGCATTGGAATGCTCATGAGCACCTCCTTTTTGCCAACGGTGTTTTCGGTGTACGTGTTCACCTTACACCGGGTCCCCGCTGCGGTGTAAACCGGATGTCGCGCCCCTCAATGTCAATAGGCCGGCACTTTCCCCCATGCAGAAGGTTCCCAATTAAACGGGAACCTTTAAACCCGCGCACGGCTCGAATATTGCAGTTCAATTACAGTTTTATGACAACAACCAGCAAGGCATCCATGAAAGTACGCGCTACCGTCATCTGCGAGCAGGACCGTCACATCCTCCTCGTGCGCAAACCCCGTCATCCGTGGTCATTGCCCGGCGGCAAGGTCGAGCGCGGGGAAACCCGCGCGGCCGCTGCCGTGCGCGAGTTGCAGGAAGAAACCGGGCTGAATGCCGATGAAGTGCTGTACTTGATGGACCTGCGGTCCGGTAGCACGCGGCATCACGTTTACGAGGCCTCAGTGGTCAACATCGACGATGTCCGCCCACAGAACGAAATCGTCGATTGCATCTGGTTTCCGCTCGATGCCGTGCACAATCTCGAAACCAACGACGCCACGCGGCGCATCGTGCAGGCCTTTCAACGGCGTTTATAAAGTCAGCCGGCGAAAGCCCGGCGTCCCGCGTTCATTTCAGTGCGCAACTCAGCGATGAAATTGGAAATGTCCCGGATGGTCACCAGATGTTCGGGAGAAACGCCATCCAGCAACAGTTCAACACGCCCGCTGCCCGGCTCATACACCTCGATGCGCAACAACCCCTGCGCCGTTGGCGCGCAATCACATTTGTAGTTAGGGAAGCCTGACTCGACGATGCGACAAATATCGGCAATGGCAAGCATGGACGGACGCCTCGCAGGCGGAATCGATCCAACGAGCTTAGATGCAGGAAGTGTTCATTGCCCGGCCCGAAAATGCCAAGCCGATCACAGATTACTTACGCCACTCAATGTGCGTCGTGATCCCAGATCCAGTTCCACATTCCGGGCAGATTCACCGGTTCAGCGCTTTGCTGGACAGTACGCGCCAGCGCAGCTTTTTCCAGCGCGGCCTGATCGTCGTAGAACGGCTTGTCCGCCAGTCTGACGCCGGTTGCCGCCGCGCTATCGAGCAGAATCTGCAGATATTCTCGGGTGTGACGCGCCGTGTAGCGATTGAGATCATGGAACGTCACCACCACGGGAATCACACCGTCCACCGTCGGCAATTGCCCAACGGCGATGCGTTCGCGCACTTCGGACAACTGCCGCAGCATATTCGCGCGACGCCGGGGACTGGCATTGAAGCCCCAGACCTTGCCGTCATTGGCGCTGAGATCCGTGAGCAAAACCTGCAAGCCGTGCTTCTGGTAGGCCGTGAATGTGCGTTTGTCATAGTTCCAGAATGGCGGGCGCAACAGCTTGGGCGGCGCTCCAGTGATAGCTGCGATGTCGGCGCTGCCCTCGGTCAGCGACTGCTCCAGTTCTTGCGGATCAAGCGAGCGATGGTTGGTGTGCCAGTGAGTCGCGGTGTGAAAGGCCAGAATATGCCCCTCAGCGTGTTCACGACGCATCAAGCTGCGACCGATCTCGCTGTCACCTGCCCGAGGCGCCCGGGTCTGCACGAAAAACACGGCTTTGATGTTTGCCTGCACAGCGTTGCTTTTGAGGCTGTCGAGCACCGTGGCCGTGGGATTCCACAAACCTGAAGCGCTGGGGCCATCATCGAACGTCAGGAGAAAACGTACGGGTGCCCGGGCCTGCAGACGGGTTTCGGTTTGCGCGGTCATTTCGACCGGCGCGGCGATGCAGCCGGCCAGACCGAACGCGACGAGCGCAGCACAGAGAAGTTTGCATCCGGAAGTCATGTTTCGCCCTGAGTCCGGCGATAGCCGTCGTGTTGTCCAATGGCAAAACTCCCTCGCCCTTGTCCTTTCCTGCGCTGCTGCCAGCGAGCGCAGGTTGGATAAGGTACACAGGGTTTGGTTCCGATGCTGGTTTTCAGTGAGTCAAGGCTTGTTGAAACGAAGTGTCGATGATGCCTGCCGTCGCCAGAGGTGCGGGCAGTGCTTTGACTTTGAACAGGAAGTCCGCCGTGCTCTGCAGATCCGCTGCCGCCTGCTGATCCACCGGTCCGACGCTCATGTGCGCCTGGCGCAACCAATGCCGCGAGACCGTCTGATCGAGGTTGGCCTTTTTTGCCCAGAGGTCAGCGTACTCGTCGGTATGGTGATCAACCCAGGCTCGCGCTTGTTTCAATCGTCCGAGAAAATCAGCAATCGCCGCACGCTTGCTGTCGATGGAGGGAGTCGAAGCCGCGATGGCGCTCAGCCCTGGCATCAGGTTTTTCGCCGTCAGGATCGGCCGAGCGCCAGAGAACACGATCTGTTGCGAGATATACGGTTCCCACACCGGAAAGGCGTCGATGCTGCCCTGCGGCAAAGCGGCGGCCGCGTCGATCGGCATCAGCTTGACGAAGTCGACGTAGTTTTCCGGCAGACCACCCTGCTCCAGAGCGCGCAAGGTCAGTTGCTGGCTCCAGGCTCCGGGCCAGTAAGCGACTTTTTTTCCCTTGAGGTCGGCGATGGTTTTCACCGGCGAATCCTTGGGCACCAGTAAGGCAATGGTGTCGGGGTTCTGCCGCGATACGCCAATCAGTTTCACTGGTGCCTGTTTGGCAGCAAGGAAAAGGAAACCGGAATCGCCGAGAAAACCCAGATCCAGCGAGCCGGTTTGCAACGCTTCAGCGAGCGGCGCGGCAGCCTGGAAGTGTTTCCAGTCGACTGTGTAAGGCGCGTCTTTCAACACACCTGAGGCTTCGACCGAAGCACGGATGTTGTAGTAGTTCTGATCGCCGACGTGCAGGACTAAAGGCTCCGCGGCGTAGGCCAATGGCGAGGTCAACAAGGCAATGGTCAGCGAGCGGCGTAGGAAACGAGACAGCTTCATGGCGAGTCCTGCAATTGAGATTTGCATAGACCATAACGCTCTTGAATTTAATTTTTAAATTCTAATTTTGCATAACGTAATCACGGTATTGCGCACCGTCGAGGCAGACTGGCGGGCGAGCAGTTGAACGAAGGATCGACTAAATATCTACCGATTCGGCGCGTTATCCGAACATGCCTTGCATTGATTCCTCAGCGTTACAAAAAGTGTTTCAACCGCGAAACAGCCTCGATAAAACAGCCGTTTGAGCGAATCAACCGCCTGTCTGACATTTCGACTGTCATACATACATTTTCTCGCGCTGCGGATAGCATGCGCGCCGCCTTTCCGATTGGTATACCAGTTGACCAAAGAGTCAAAGAGATCAGGAATCCATCAACAACTTTCAAGCCTTGCAGAGAAATAAGTGAGCGACGATTTTGCAATCAAACAGGTCAGCGGCCTGAAGTGTGTCCATCTGTCCAAGACAGAACGCCTGGAACTCGACTGTTTTATCGGCCATTACATCAAGACCCGAAACCTGCACAGCGTGCCCGACATCGAACGCACCCTGCGCAGCACCCTCGAGGGTTACCCCGGCCATCCGCCGGTGATGGTCAATGAGCTCAATGCGTGGATCGATCGAACGTTGGGGTATCGAGCGACATACCCGGACTTCACGCAGCTGGAAGACCTCTGAAACGCGAAGAGCCCCGCTGATGCGGGGCTCTTCGTATGCGTCGTTCAAGGCTTCAGAGGACGCTCCTGATCGCGCTCCGACAGCTCGCGGCTGTCATCATGCTTCCAGGTTTTCTCCTCCCTTCTCTTCTGCCGCTCGATCTCGGCCTCTGTCGGCTCATCTTCATCGGGACGCGTTTGCTCGTTCGCCATGTGCATCTCACCTCTGAACAAGTTGATCATTGTTAAAGGGTAGAACACTTTTCCTGATCCGAATTCACCAAGGAATTTTGTCTCGCGCGGCGTACCATAGCGCCATTCATCTTCACGTCAGGAAGACGCCATGCTGTACCGAATCGCCGCCGACGGGCTGGTGCTGTTTCACTTGAGTTTCATCCTCTTCGTCCTGCTCGGCGGGCTGTTGGTGCTGCGCTGGCCACGGCTGATGTGGCTGCACCTGCCAGCGGCAGCCTGGGGCGTGGCGGTCGAGGTGTTGCACCTGACCTGCCCGCTGACCTACTGGGAAAACCTGATGCGCCACGCGGCCGGGCAGACCGAATACGCCGGCGGCTTCATCGAGCATTACATCTGGCCGATCATCTACCCGGCAGGTCTGACCCCGCAGATTCAACTGGCGCTCGGCAGCGTGGTACTGGCGATCAACCTGATCGTCTACGCGCGACTGCTGCGCTCGTGGAAACTGCGCCGCGCCCGGCGCATTCCGTTTTAACGCGAGGCCGGTTTCAATGTCTCCAGCCATTGCGGATCGAAGCGTGGCTGGTGTGGATCAAGGCCCTGCGCCTGCATCCGCGCCTTATGCTGTTCGACTTCGTCACGCAATTGGCCGTGATCGCTCGAGTTGCCGTCCAGCTCGTGCATCTGCAGCAATCCCAAATGGTAGAAACGCAACACCTTCATCGCCGTCGGATCATCGCTTTGCACCGCCGCTGTCACCTGATGCATCACATTGGTGATGCTCATCAAGTTGCGCTTGAGGCGCCAGCCGTATACCGCCGGCGCCATCCAGGTCTGATGCCAGAACCGCCCGCGCAACAGCGCTGCCGTCAGCAGAAACGCCACGAATACGCCGCCAACATTGAATCGCAGATTATCCCCGTCGGGCTCACCGAACATTGCCACCGCGACGGACGAAAACAGCATCGCCAGCAGCAGGAACAGCACCGCGATGATGACTGTGCTGCGGCGGGTCTGCTGGCGAAAGGTAGCGGGGTCCATCGGCTGAATCTCGAACATCGAAAATGACTTCCCTGAGTGACAAGAGGCGCAACGGAAAAAACTCGCCGGCGCATTATCGCATCGCAGCGGGTTTTAGCTATGCTGGGGCTCCTTTTCATCTTTTCAGCGTCCAACGGGGACATGGCGGTACAGCGCAGATCGTGCCATCTTCATTCATGGATACACACTATTCGGATGCCCGCCGCTGCGTTACGGATGGCATCGTTTTAAGGATCACTGCATGACCCAACGACACGTAATCAATGCCTCGGTCAGCCCGAAAGGCAGTCTGGAAACCCTTTCTCAACGTGAAGTCCAACAACTGAGCGAAGCCGGATCCGGCAGCACCTACACCCTCTTCCGCCAGTGCGCCCTGGCCATCCTCAACACCGGCGCGCATGTCGACAATGCCAAGACCATTCTCGAAGCCTACAAAGACTTCGAAATCCGTATTCACCAACAGGATCGCGGCGTGCGCCTGGAGCTGCTGAACGCTCCGGCCGACGCGTTCGTCGACGGCGAGATGATCGCCAGTACCCGCGAGATGCTCTTCAGCGCCCTGCGCGACATCGTCTACACCGAGAACGAACTCGACAGCCAGCGCATCGATCTGAGCAATTCCCAGGGCATCAGTGACTATGTATTCCACCTGCTGCGCAACGCGCGCACCCTGCGCCCGGGCGTCGAGCCGAAAATCGTGGTGTGCTGGGGTGGCCACTCGATCAACACCGAAGAGTACAAATACACCAAGAAAGTCGGCCACGAACTGGGCCTGCGCAGCCTCGACATCTGCACCGGTTGCGGCCCGGGCGTAATGAAAGGCCCGATGAAGGGCGCAACCATCGCCCATGCCAAACAGCG
The DNA here is from genome assembly GCF_030209115.1 of Pseudomonas sp. FR229a. Lineage (NCBI taxonomy): Bacteria > Pseudomonadati > Pseudomonadota > Gammaproteobacteria > Pseudomonadales > Pseudomonadaceae > Pseudomonas > Pseudomonas sp. FR229a. The sequence continues at coordinate 99,759 of NZ_JARVSP010000013.1, forward strand.
CATTCACGGCGGTCGCTACCTCGGCCTGACCGAGCCGGGCATCATCGCTGCCGAAGCGCCAAACCCGATCGTCAATGAACTGGTGATCCTGCCGGACATCGAAAAGCGTCTGGAAGCCTTCGTCCGTGTTGGACATGGCATCATCATCTTCCCGGGCGGCGCCGGTACTGCCGAGGAGTTCCTCTACCTGCTCGGTATCCTGATGCACCCGGGCAACGAAGGTCTGCCATTCCCGGTGATCCTCACCGGGCCGAAGCATGCCGCGCCGTATCTTGAGCAACTGGATGCGTTCGTCGTCGCAACACTCGGCGAAGCGGCGAAGCAGCATTACGAGATCATCATCGATGACCCGGCCGAAGTGGCGCGGCAGATGACCCAGGGACTGAAAGCGGTGAAGCAGTTCCGCCGCGAGCGGAACGATGCGTTTCATTTCAACTGGCTGTTGAAGATCGACGAGGGCTTCCAGCGTCCGTTCGATCCGACTCACGAAAACATGGCCAATCTCAAACTGCACCGCGACCAGCCACCGCATGAACTGGCGGCCAATTTGCGTCGAGCGTTTTCCGGCATCGTCGCCGGCAACGTCAAGGACAAGGGCATCCGCCTGATCGAAGAACACGGGCCGTATCAGATTCGTGGTGATGCGGCGATCATGCAGCCGCTGGATGCACTGCTAAAAGCCTTCGTCGCCCAGCACCGGATGAAGTTGCCGGGTGGTGCGGCGTATGTGCCGTGCTATCGGGTGGTTGCGTAATACCTTCAGGCACCACGCAACGAATGTAGGAGTGAGCCTGCTCGCGATAGCGGTCTATCAGTCAGCTTTTATTGACTGAACCACCGCTATCGCGAGCAGGCTCACTCCTACAGGGGCTGCGGTGTGGCGCAAATTGCTTTCACAACCTCAATCTCCCTGTGGGAGCGAGCCTGCTCGCGAAGAAGTCCGAAAGAACGCATCAATCTCTCAGGCTATCCACCAACCGCTGAGCCAACGCTTTAGCCTGCGCTGCGACATCCGTCACCGCCGTACTCTCCCACCACATCCCGCGCAACGGCGGGCCCATGGCAAACAGCTGAGCACTCACGCGCCCTTCGGCATCCAGCACTGCGCCGTCCACAGCGGCGATCCCCAGCGCCAACGGCCCCGCCTGCACCAGTCCCCGCGCCAGCAACTGCTGCGGCAACGGCCGAGCAACCCGCCGCCAGTCGTATTCGATGCCGCTGGAGTTGATCAGCGCCGCACCACTCACGACGCGTGTTTCAGTCTCACCGCGAGGACGGATGCGAATGGCCACAGCATCGCCACTGCCCGGCTCAAGCCCCTTGAACGAAGCGGCATGAATGCGCAAGCGCCCTGCCTTACTCAGCCGCTCGATCAACTCGGCACTCAGCGGCGGCGAGCGATGGTGATGGCTCTCCCACCACGGCCGTACATGCCGTACGAATTGTCGACGCTGCACGTCAGTCGCCTGACTCCAGAGCCGTCCAATATGCGCGCGAACCGTATCCAGTGGTGCCTGCCAATCGATGCCTTGGGCGATGGCATCGCGACAGTGCCGACGCAGTTCGCGCAGCAACTGGCGCGGCGTACGGATGCTGTGATCCTGCGCCAGAAAATCTACCCAGGCTGGCGGTTGCCGACGAACATGGGGCAGCAACCCATGCCGTGAAAACACCTCGATCGGCCCGCGATGCCCGGCTTGCTCCAGCGACACCACGGCATCGACCATGGTCAGACCGGAGCCGATGATCAGTACGGTGGATTGCGGATCGAGATCGCGCATGGCCGCCACATCCCAAGGATCGAGGGCGGCGGCATTGAGTCCAGTGGATTGCGTCTGCGGCGTGCGCGCGGCGGGGAACATGCCGGTGGCCAGGACGGCGCGGGAACCCTGCAAAAGCTGACCATCGCTCAAGGTGAGCTTCACTGAAGCGGGATCAACTTGCAGGTCGACGGCCTCGGCAAAGATGTGTTCGACAGTCGAACCTTGCAGCGCACCCACTTCCCTGGCTTCTGCAAGCCGGTGCTGTACGTAGACACCGAACAGCCCACGAGGTGGAAACAGGTCACTGACCGGCACATCCTGCTCAGCCGACTCCGGCCAGCCGCCAGCAGCAATATGCGCGCTCAACCACTGCGTCAGATCGTCAGGATTATCCGGGTCGACGCTCATCCGCGCCGCGTTGCCGTTAAGCGTATGCCCCAACTCGACAGCGCTGTAGGCCTCTCCCCGCCCCAGTTCAGTACGCGACTCGACGATCAAAATTCTTCGTTGTCCAGGCTGACGTAACAATTGCACCGCCAGCATCGTGCCGCTGAGCCCGCCGCCGATGATCAGGATGTCCGCAGGCTGCTCCATTCAGATCACCACATTACGCACGAACCACGCTGCGACTTCGCCATCGTTGCGATAAGAATGCGGCTGATTGCTGGCGAACATGAAAAACTCTCCTTTATTGATGTGCTGCGGCTGATCGCCGAGCATCAGCGTCAAACAGCCTTCGAATACGTAGATTTGCTCGCTCCAGCCATCGGCGTCTGGTTGCGACGGGTAGACCTCGCCCGGTTGCAGACACCACTCCCATTGCTCGACTTCGCGGGTCGCGGTGGCCTTGGACAGTAGCACGGCCCTGCTGCCGGTAATCGCGCCCGCCCAGGCAACCTCGTTGATCCGGCTCGGGTCGCGCGCATCGGGGGCTTGAATCAGATCGCTGAAGGCCACGTCCAGCGCTTCGGCGACGCGATCGAGCGTGGTCAGGCTGACATTCTTCTCGCCGGCCTCGATCGCCACCAACATGCGTCGGCTCACCCCGGATTTTTCCGCCAGCGCGGCCTGGCTCATGTCCGCAGCATGGCGCAGACGTCGGACATTCTGGCTGACGTGTTGCAGGACGGAGGCTCGCTGAGTCGAATCTTTGTGCACTATATTGCTCACTCGGTGGGGTTGGGCAGTATACTGCGCAACGTTGGCGGCATTGTGCGGCCTCTCTTTTACAGTGCGCAAGGTCATGATGTCGCCGAACAATTCTTCTTCCCGCATCCGCTTCTCCCGCTTCAGCAAAGCCGAGTGCGTGCTGGTGCTGATTACCATGATCTGGGGCGGCACGTTTCTGCTTGTGCAGCATGCCATGACGGTCAGTGGCCCGATGTTTTTCGTCGGCCTGCGCTTCGCCGCGGCCGCGGCGATCGTCGCGATGTTTTCCTGGCGTCACTTGCGGGGGTTGACCGTGTTCGAGGTCAAGGCGGGGTCGTTCATCGGCGTGGCGATCATGCTCGGTTACGGCTTGCAGACAGTCGGGTTGCAAACGATTCCAAGCAGCCAGTCGGCGTTCATTACCGCACTGTATGTGCCTTTTGTGCCCTTACTGCAATGGCTGGTGTTGGGACGGCGACCGGGGCTGATGCCAAGTATCGGGATCATGTTGGCGTTTACCGGGCTGATGCTGTTGTCGGGCCCTTCGGGGGCGGCGTTGAACTTCAGTCCCGGAGAAATTGCGACATTGATCAGCGCCGTGGCGATTGCTGCCGAAATCATTTTGATCAGCACCTTCGCCGGGCAGGTTGATGTGCGTCGGGTGACGGTGGTGCAACTGGCGGTCACGGCGATGTTGTCGTTCCTGCTGGTAGTCCCCACCGGTGAAGTGATTCCGGAGTTTTCCTGGTTGTTGCTGGTAACCGCTTTGGGTCTGGGCGCGGCGAGTGCGGCGATCCAGGTGGCAATGAACTGGGCGCAGAAGAGCGTTTCACCGACTCGGGCAACGTTGATCTACGCAGGTGAACCGGTGTGGGCCGGGATCGTCGGACGAATTGCCGGAGAGCGTTTGCCGGCGATTGCGCTGGTTGGGGCCGGGTTGATTGTTGCAGCGGTGATTGTCAGTGAGTTGAAGACCAAGGGTAAGGTTGTTCAAACGCAGGATGAACTGGAGCAGGAAACGCTTGGTTGAGATCGGGAATCTGCCTTGCACGATAAATGGCTATCGCGAGCAGGCGCACTCCTACAGGTGAACGCGTTGCAAATTGTAGGAGTGAGCTGCTCGCGGTGAGGACTTTTGCGGCATCAAATCCGTCTCTGAAACAACGCTAAACACAAAATTCCAGACTACTTTGTAGGATTCTGAGACATCCTCGCGTTTGGTGATCGGGGAGCTGGCACGTATGATGCTTCACAAACTTCCGCAGATTAGAAGCCTATGTCCCTGATAGTTCTACTGCTTCTGCCATTCATTGGCAGCTGTCTGGCAGCTGTGCTGCCGCACAATGCGCGTAATGCCGAATCGCTGCTGGCGGGCCTGGTTGCCTTGATCGGCACCGTTCAGGTCGCGATGCTGTACCCGCAAATCGCCCACGGCGGCGTCATCCGCGAAGAATTCATGTGGTTGCCCAGCCTGGGGCTGAACTTCATTTTGCGCATGGACGGCTTCGCCTGGCTGTTTTCGATGCTGGTGCTGGGCATCGGCACACTCGTCTCTTTGTATGCTCGTTATTACATGTCGCCGGACGATCCGGTGCCGCGTTTCTTCGCGTTTTTTCTGGCATTCATGGGTGCCATGCTCGGTCTGGTGATCTCTGGCAACCTGATTCAGATCGTGTTTTTCTGGGAGCTGACCAGCCTCTTCTCGTTCTTGCTGATCGGCTACTGGCACCACCGCGCCGACGCGCGGCGCGGTGCCTATATGGCACTGATGGTCACCGGCGCCGGCGGGTTATGCCTGCTGGCGGGGGTCATGATTCTCGGCCATGTCGTCGGCAGCTACGACCTCGACAAGGTCCTGGCCGCCGGCGATCTGATTCGCGCACATGCCCTCTACCCCGTTCTTTTGCCACTCATTCTGATCGGCGCGCTAAGCAAAAGCGCGCAATTTCCGTTTCATTTCTGGCTGCCCCACGCGATGGCGGCACCGACTCCCGTCTCGGCATATCTGCACTCGGCGACCATGGTCAAGGCCGGGGTTTTTCTCCTTGCACGTTTGTGGCCGTCGCTGTCGGGCAGTGAAGAATGGTTCTACATCGTCAGCGGTGCCGGCGCCTGTACGCTGTTGCTCGGCGCGTACTGCGCGATGTTCCAGAACGATCTCAAAGGTTTGCTGGCCTATTCGACCATCAGCCATCTGGGCCTGATCACTTTGCTCTTGGGGCTGAACAGTTCATTGGCCGCGGTCGCCGCGGTTTTTCACATTCTCAATCACGCCACATTCAAAGCCTCGCTGTTCATGGCCGCCGGCATCATCGACCATGAAAGCGGCACCCGGGACATCCGCAAACTCAGTGGTCTGATCAAACTGATTCCCTATACGGCGACGCTGGCCATGGTCGCCAGTGCCTCGATGGCCGGCGTGCCGTTGCTCAACGGTTTCCTGTCGAAAGAAATGTTCTTCGCCGAAACCGTGTTCATCAACGCCACCGCTTGGGTCGAAACCAGTCTGCCGATCGTCGCGACCATCGCCGGCATGTTCAGCGTCGCCTATTCGCTGCGGTTCACCGTCGACGTGTTCTTCGGCCCCACCGCTACCGATCTGCCGCACACCCCGCACGAACCGCCGCGCTGGATGCGCGCGCCGGTGGAGCTGCTGGTCTTCACCTGCCTGCTGGTGGGGATTTTCCCGGCGCAGATTGTCGGGCCATTGCTTGCCGCTGCGGCACTGCCGGTTGTTGGTGGTGAGTTGCCGGAATACAGCCTCGCCATCTGGCACGGCTTGAACGCACCGATGATCATGAGCCTGATCGCCATGTCCGGTGGCATCGTCCTGTATCTGCTGCTGCGCAAGCAGTTCAAGCTCGGCCGCTTCAAGTACCCGCCGCTGGTGGGCCGCTTCAACGGCAAGCGGCTGTTCGAGCGCAGTCTGGTCGTAATGATGCGCATCGCCCGGCGTGTCGAGCGTCGACTCGGCACCAAGCGTTTGCAGATGCAGCTCTTTCTGATGGTATTGGCCGCCGTCTTCGCCGGTCTGATCCCGATGCTGCACAGCAGCCTGAGCTGGGGCGACCGGCCGAAAATCCCCGGTTCGATTGTCTTCGTGACCCTGTGGCTGCTGGCGATTGCCTGTGCGCTTGGCGCCGCGTGGCAAGCCAAGTATCACCGTCTCGCCGCCCTGACGATGGTCAGCGTCTGTGGCTTGATGACCTGCGTGACCTTTGTCTGGTTCTCGGCGCCGGATCTGGCGCTGACGCAGCTGGCGGTCGAAGTGGTAACCACGGTGTTGATTCTGCTTGGCCTGCGCTGGTTGCCGCGACGTATCGAAGAAGTTTCGCCATTGCCGGGCAGCCTGCGCAAGGCGCGGATTCGGCGTCTGCGCGACTTGCTGCTGTCGGTTGCCGTCGGTGCCGGCATGGCCCTGCTGTCCTACGCCATGCTCACCCGACAGACGCCTAACCACATTTCCTCGTTCTACCTCAGTCGCGCCCTGCCCGAGGGCGGCGGCAGCAACGTGGTCAACGTGATGCTGGTGGACTTCCGTGGCTTCGACACCCTCGGCGAGATCACCGTCCTGGTCGCCGTGGCGCTCACCGTATTCGCCCTGCTACGCCGCTTCCGCCCGCCCAAGGAAAGCCTGCAGTTGCCGGCGCAGCAGCGCCTGCTGGCATCGGACGTGGTTACCGATCTGGTCAACCCGCGCTCGGCCAGCGACACGGCACTTGGCTTCATGATGGTCCCGGCGGTGCTGGTCCGTCTGCTGCTGCCTGTCGCGCTGGTGGTGTCGTTCTACCTGTTCATGCGTGGACACAATCAACCGGGCGGCGGTTTTGTCGCCGGACTGGTGATGTCGGTCGCCTTCATTCTGCAATACATGGTTGCCGGTACCCAGTGGGTCGAGGCGCAGATGAGCCTGCGCCCACTGCGCTGGATGGGCACCGGGCTGCTGTTCGCGACCGCCACCGGTCTCGGTGCGATGCTGGTGGGCTATCCGTTCCTGACCACCCACACCTGGCACATCAGCGTGCCGTTGCTCGGCGATATCCATATCGCCAGCGCGCTGTTCTTCGACATCGGCGTGTACGCCGTAGTGGTCGGATCGACGCTGCTGATCCTCACCGCCCTCGCCCACCAATCGGTGCGTGGTCACAAGACAGCATTGCTGCCCAAGTCCGTCGCCAGCAAAGGAGCCGTCTGATGGAAGAAGTCATCGCAATCGCCATCGGCATTCTCGCCGCGTCCGGGGTCTGGCTGATCCTGCGGCCGCGTACCTTTCAGGTGGTCATGGGCCTGTGCCTGCTGTCGTACGCGGTCAACCTGTTCATTTTCAGCATGGGCAGCCTGTTCATCGGCAAAGAGCCGGTGATCAAGGACGGCGTGACCCAGGATCTGCTGCACTACACCGACCCGCTGCCCCAGGCGCTGGTACTGACGGCGATCGTCATCAGCTTCGCCATGACCGCGCTGTTTCTCGTCGTATTGCTCGCTTCGCGCGGCTTGACCGGCACCGACCATGTCGACGGCCGGGAGCCTAAAGAATGATGGCAATGACTCACCTGATCGCCGCACCGATCCTGCTGCCGCTGCTGACCGCCGCGATCATGCTGATGCTGGGCGAGAAGCACCGGCCGCTGAAGGCGAAAATCAATCTGTTCTCCAGCCTCGTCGGCCTGTTCATTTCGGTAATGCTGCTGCAATGGACCCAGACCACTGGCGTGCCCGGCTCCATCGGCGTGTACCTGCCGGGCAATTGGCAGGCCCCGTTCGGTATCGTCCTTGTGGTTGATCGCCTGTCGGCACTGATGCTGGTGCTGACCGGGATCATCGGCGTCAGTGCCCTGCTCTTCGCCATGGCCCGCTGGGACGGCGCCGGCTCGAGTTTCCACGCACTGTTTCAGATTCAGCTGATGGGCCTGTATGGCGCCTTCCTGACGGCGGACCTGTTCAACCTGTTCGTGTTCTTCGAAGTGTTGCTCGCCGCCTCCTACGGCCTGTTGCTGCATGGATCCGGCCGCGCGCGGGTGTCATCAGGATTGCATTACATCTCGATCAACCTGCTGGCCTCGTCGCTGTTTCTCATCGGCGCGGCGTTGATCTATGGGGTGACCGGCACGCTGAACATGGCCGATCTGGCGATGAAGATCCCGCTGGTGCCGGAAGCCGATCGTGGTTTGCTGCATGCGGGGGCGGGGATTCTTGCGGTAGCGTTTCTGGCCAAGGCTGGCATGTGGCCGCTGAATTTCTGGCTGGTGCCGGCCTACTCCTCGGCCAGCGCGCCGGTGGCAGCGATGTTCGCGATCATGACCAAGGTCGGCGTCTACACCCTCCTGCGCCTGTGGACCCTCCTCTTTTCCGGTCAGGCCGGCGCCTCGGCTTTCTTCGGCGGCGACTGGCTGATCTACGGCGGCATGGCGACCATGGCTTGCGCAGGGTTGGCGATCCTCGCCGCACAGCGTCTGGAGCGCATGGCCAGCCTGAGCATTCTGGTGTCGGCGGGCATTTTGCTCTCGGCAATCGGCTTCGCGCAGCCGAACCTGATCGGCGCTGCGCTGTTCTATCTGGTCAGCTCGACCCTGGCGCTGAGCGCACTGTTCCTGCTGGCTGAACTGATCGAACGCTCGCGCTCGGCCAACGAAATCCCACTGGAAGACGAGAGCGAACTGCTGCCGCGTCCGCAGGAATCGCTGCAACCGCCCAAGGGCATCAACCTCGACGACGAGCAGAAAGCTGTGGTCGGCCAAGTCATCCCGTGGACCATGGCGTTTCTCGGTTTGAGCTTCATTGCCTGCGCACTGTTGATCATCGGCATGCCACCGCTGTCCGGATTCATCGGCAAGCTCGGCCTGATCGGCGCATTGCTCAACCCGCAGGGGCTTGGCACCGAGGCGCCGCTGTCTCCCGGCGCGTGGGGATTGCTGGCCCTGCTGATCCTGACCGGCCTGGCCTCCCTGATGGCCTTTTCGCGCCTCGGTATCCAGCGCTTCTGGACGCCGGAAGAACGGCCATCGCCATTGCTGCGCAAACTTGAATGCGCGCCGATTTTCCTGCTATTGGGGCTGAGCATCGCTTTGACTTTCAAGGCTGAACCGCTGCTGCGCTACACCCAGGCCACGGCCGATGCGCTGAACAATCCGCAGCAATATGTGCTGGCCGTCCTTGGCACGCGCGCGGTGCCGAGCCCGCAGGCCAGAGCCGACATGCTCGAGGTGCAGCAATGAACCGACTGTTTCCGGCTCCCTGGTTATCGCTGGCCCTGTGGATTCTGTGGCTGACCCTGAACCTGTCGGTCAGCCCGGGCAACCTGCTGCTCGGCGCCGCTCTGGGGTTCGCTGCGCCGCTGATGATGCGCAAGCTGCGTCCTAAACGCGCGCGCATCCGTCACCCCATGGCCATCCTGCGCCTGTTCTTCCTGGTCGGCCGTGACGTGATCATGTCCAACCTGATCGTCGCCTGGGGCGTACTCAACGCCGGACGCCGCCCACCGCGATCATGCTTCATCAAAGTGCCACTGGACCTGCGCGATGCCCACGGTTTGGCGGCACTGGCGATGATCTGCACCGTGGTGCCCGGCACTGTATGGTCGGAATTGGCGCTGGATCGCAGCGTTCTCTTGTTGCACGTCTGGGATCTGGACGATGAAGTGCAATTCATCGAGCACTTCAAGAGCACTTACGAGCGACCGTTGATGGAGATTTTCGAATGAGCCCATTACTGTCGAATGCGATCCTGCTGACATTGTTTCTGTACTGTATGGCGATGGCTTTGACCCTGGTTCGGTTGTTCAAAGGCCCGTCAGCTCAGGATCGGGTCCTGGCGCTGGATTATCTGTACATCGTCGCCATGTTGATGATGCTGACCCTGGGTATCCGTTACGCCAGTGATACCTACTTCGAAGCGGCGCTGCTGATCGCACTGTTCGGCTTTGTCGGCTCGTTTGCCCTGGCGAAATTCCTGTTGCGTGGCGAGGTGATCGAATGAATGCCGAATTGTCTCTATGGGTCGAGATCCCGGTGGCGGTCCTGCTGGTGCTGAGCGGCGTTTTTACCCTGCTGGGCGCGACCGGGTTGCTGCGCATGAAGGATTACTTCCAGCGCATGCACCCGCCAGCACTAGCCTCGACAATCGGGGCATGGTGTGTGGCACTGGCGTCGATCATCTGCTTTTCAGCACTGAAATCCGGGCCGGTGGTGCATGCCTGGCTGATTCCGGTTCTCCTGGCGATCACCGTGCCGGTGACGACGTTGCTGCTGGCGCGGGCAGCGCTGTTTCGCAAACGCATGGCTGGGGATGATGTGCCAGCTGAGGTCAGTAGCCGCCAGACCGAGAGCGGAAGCTGAGATTTTGGCGGTGGCTATGACGCCGCCATCGCGAGCAGGCTCACTCCTACATTTTTGAGATGCGTTGCCATGTGTGAGCAAGCCTGCTCGCGAAGAGGCCAGTCGGGTCGTTGCAAATCCCGGATCAGCTCAGACCCAGGCCACCGCCAACAACCCCGCCCCCAGCAGCGCACACAACGGCGAATACACCCAGGTATCCAGCCGCGCGAATCGCGAATCCTTCACTTCCTTGAAAAAACCGACCAGATTCGAATCACCGATCGCTCGGGCAAACATCAGTAACGCAATCGCGCTGATGACCCACTGCAGTGCCTTGTGCTGCACCGCAGGCACTCCCCAACCGACCCGCATGCAAACCAGCGCCGCGATCACCAACAGCGCAGCGGCAACTAACAAAGTCAGCCAGCCTGAAGGCTTGAACGCTGGGCGCACGGTGGCGACGAAGCCAGACACCGGCACCTGCGGCACCACCACCGCAGCCGCCCATTGCCCACCCAACGCCCAATACACGTGCATCAGGCCGATTGCCGCGAAGACCGTCACCAGCCATTGAGCCAACACAAAGGTCATGGTTGAAATCCTTCAAAGGGATTTGAACAAACCATCGTAGTCGGATTTTTTGCCGGTGCACGACCGGTCGGCGGTGCGGTACTTTGTTCGCGTTATTTCAGATCAGCCGTCACCTTGTCGGCCACATCCTTGGGCAGCCACGCTTGCCACACATCCGGATGCGCTTTCATGAACGCCACCGCCGCCTCACGAGGCGCGGTGTGTTTATCGCTCATATCCGCCAGCGCTTTGTTCAACGGCTCGATCGGGAAATCAACCTTGCTGAAGAACTCGGCAATTTGCGGATTCTGTTTCTGGAATGGCGTCGATACGCCGATCGACAGCTTCGATGCCAGCGAGCGGGTCGGTTTCGGATTGGGATTATCAGCGTCGGTCAGCGTCTTCCACGCTTCAGCATCGAACGGTGGCTCTTGCAGCTGCACCAGTTTGAATTTGCCAAGCAGTGGCGTAGGCGACCAGTAATAGAACAACACCGGTTTACCGCGACGAATCGAAGAGCTGATTTCGGCATCCAGCGCGGCACCCGAGCCGCTGCGGAAGTTGGTGAAATCGTCCTGCAAGCCATACGCCGTGAGCTTCTGCTTGTTGACCACTTCCGAGGTCCAGCCGATCGGGCTGTTGAGGAAACGACCCTTGCCCGGGCTTTCCGGGTCCTTGAACACATCCTTGTACTTCTTCAGATCCGTGACACTGCGCAGATCCGGCGCCAGCGGCTTGATGCCTTTGGCCGGGTCGCCCTTGATCACGTATTCCGGCACCCACCAGCCTTCAGTGGCGCCTTTCACGGTATCGCCAAGGCCGACGACCTTGCCTTCTGCCTCAGCCTTGACCCAGACCGGACTGCGCCCCGCCCACTCTTCGCCGATCACCTGAATGTCGTTGTTGGCCAGCGCGGTCTCAAGGGTAATGGTCGTGCCCGGCAAGGTATCGGTCGGCAAGCCGTAGCCTTTCTCGACGATGACCCGCAACACCTCGGTGATCAGGCTGCCGCTTTCCCAGTTCAGGTCGGCAAAGTGGATCGGCCCTTGTGCAGCCTGCAGCGATTGCGCTGACGTCAGCAAACCAAAGGTGGCCACGCTGGCAGCCAGTAACCGTCGAAATCCGTTCATGCATCGCACCTCGTGCTGTTCACAGCAATGGCAGTTGGCCTGACAGAAACGCAAGCCTCTGAATGACTCAGTCAACTGACTGTAGCCGAGGTTCCTGCTTTTTCCGGGGTCTGCTGCGCGCGAGATTACATTTCAGACTTTTCCTGCAGGCTTTGCAGCTCACGTCTGACCATGCTGGCGTAAGCCGCCGGTTGCAATGCGTAGATCTGCGACGCCACCCAACTCAGCCAGGCACCTTGCAGTTCGGCTTTTCGAGCGAGCAGGCGCTGCGCTTCTGCACGTGCATTGTCGAGGTTTTGCGAATGGAATTGCGCGCGGCTCACTCGCTGGCCTTGAACGTGACCAGCTCGCCCTTGCGCCATTTGGCAGCTTTGGCGGTGACAGCTTTCAGGGTTTTGGTCAGGCCTTCCTGCAATTGTTCATTGGCGGCAAACACGGTGACGACGCTATGGCCTTCCTTGAACAGGATCGCGTGACCGTCGGCCGTGCTGACAAACGCGTAATCGCCCAGGCCGTAGACCGTCAGTTTGATGTCGCGAAAACGAATGTCCATCTTGCCGCCTTCACGGCTGGGCAGAACCGATGCAATGAAATGGTCACCGACCTTGAGTTTGAGCCCCGGTTTGTCATCGACTACCAACGCACTTTCGGTATCGATTTCGGCGATGTAAATGCCTTCGGCGTTTTGCTCGGTGATGTAAACAAAACGTGATTGGAATTGCTTGACCAGCTTTGCACGCAAATCACCCAGCACGAACAAAGCATGCATATCGAGGTTACTGACTGCCAAAGAAACATCCCCACATTTGAAAAACCGCGCAGCGAAAAACGCCCACGGCAAAGAAACGGCCAGGCCGATGAAAACTGCAAAGACACTCAAAAACCCGACGCGAGCAAAGCGCTCTTGAATCGCGAGGTTCGTAGACTACTGGATTGTCATTAGTGAAACCCGCTCTGAAATCGCCAAACCTTGAAGGAAAAAGCCTCAAGTGCGACTAGAGCAAATCTGACTACGAACTTTAGGGAAATTTCTCACGAAAAAAAGCACTTTTCCGACATATCGCTGGCGAAAAATTGCTTTAGATAAGCCCGGTCGTCAGCAGGTTCTGGCGATTCTAGAGCAGCGATGCTCATTACGACTACCCGCAACGGCCGTTAAATTCAGGCCGACTGATGAAAAGGACTTCATATGTGCACTTTGACTCATTTCGCCACGTCGGCTGACGCAGGAATCAGCACACCTCTGACGGTGCAGGTTGCCGACCTCGATCAGCTTCCGACATCTTCTAACAATCACCAAACCCCGCACTTTCAAGTGGTGCCAGCGGGCATCGCCTTCTTTCATATCAAGGAAATATCCACGGGACGTGTCAGAGGTTTCCGCGGCAATCACAACGAAGCGTGCGCCCTCGCCCGCTCGCTCGAATCAAAAATCGAACTCCGCGCCAGCGCATGCCTCTGATAAGGAAGTGAGCGAACAAGCCCTATCGGCACCGACCCAGGAGTAGATGATGGAACTGCCAACCGAGCTTAACCTGACCACCCTTTTCGAGCAGTTGGGCCTACCGTCCGATGAAGCGTCGATCAATGACTTTGTCGAAGCCCATCCGCTGGACCCGGATACCAAACTGATCGATGCCGGTTTCTGGACGCCCCAACAGGCGCAATTACTCAAAGAGTGGCTGCGTGCCGACGGTGAAGAAGCGGTCATTGTCGATGAGCTGAACGTACGTTTGCATCGCGGCAAATAAGGGCGATCAGTGCAGGCTGTCGCCGGGCTCGATGTTCAATTGTTCGAGCCAGGCAGCCTTGCACTCCTCCGCCTCATCGCGACTGGCGAAGGCTGTACCGCGTCGCTCACCGTTGAGCAGAACCACCCAACACACACTGCGCCCCAGCGCACGTAATCCGGCCGGCACGCCGCTGCCGATCATCACTGCCACGTCCACCCTGCACTGCATGTGCTCTCCGAATAATTAGCTACCTAACTAAGTCGGCAGAGTAATGCTTTCCTTCGCGCGGAAACAGCAAGGGCCGTGCACAGATTCATTGCGCCAACGGTAACAATCTCAGCGCGGATTTTCCGGTTTGTAACCCAGACGCAACCCGCCCCAATGACGGCCCCTGATCATGATCGGCACCGACAAGTCATGCATCAGCTCACCCGTGTCGCGCGTGTAAGTCTGCAACAGCACCGGTTGTTGATGGCTGCCGCAACGGATACCCGTGCGGTCACTGAATTTGCGCTTGGTGCGGTTATTCACCGTGTCGACCTGCACATCACCTGTCAACGGCTGGCTGAATGCCTGATTATGCGTCGGTACATAGCCCTGCTGCGTGCAGGCGATCGCGAACACCAAGCCTTCATGACGCGCTAACAGCGGTTCCTGAATCGCCGGCAAGACCTGATCGGTGTAACGATCGAACCGGGTCTGGAATTTGGCCGGTTCGGTGCCCGGAATCGGTTGGTAACTGCGGTCGAACAAATCATCCAGGCTGATCCGCCCCTGCTCGACATCCGCCTCGAAGCGCGCTGCGATCTGACTCGCACCTTCGCGCGCCAGGTCATAAATGCGCTGGTGATAGTCGTCCAGGCCCACCTCGGCCAAGCGTTCGCTGATGGTTTCCGCCTGCCCTTCCATCTGCACCGCTGCTTCTGCGAGGCGGCGGGTCTGTTGGTCGCTGATCGCCAGATCACTGCGCATTTGCTCGATTGCGCTGAACAGCGCATCAAGCTGTTGGCGATTGGTTTGCGCGCCGCGGGCGATTTCGCTGACCTGGGTTTCGACGCCGGCTGCCAGTCGTGCGATGTTCTCCAAATGCTGGCCGGTGTGTTCGACCTGTTCGACACCAATGTGCAGATCGCTCGACAACTCGCGAATCTGCGCCACCACCTGCGCGGTGCGTTGCTGAATGTCAGCAACCATTTCGCCGACTTCGCCCGTGGCCGCCGCGGTACGCGCCGCCAACCCGCGCACTTCATCGGCGACCACAGCAAAACCGCGCCCATGTTCACCGGCCCGGGCCGCTTCAATCGCTGCGTTCAAGGCCAGTAGGTTGGTCTGGCTGGCAATCGACTGGATCACCAGCGTCACGCGCTGAATGTCGTCACTGCGCACACTCAAGGCTTCGATCAATTCGCGGCTGGCATTGGCGCGTTGACTGAGTTGCTGCATGCGCACAATCGAGTCGAGCAATTCGCTACGTCCCGCCGCGCTGCTCTGATGCGCTTCGCTGGCGGCGTCGAGCGCCTCGCGGCTGAGCTGCGAGGTGGCCTGCTCGGTGGCGATCATCACTTCGGCGTTGCTGACGATCTGCGCCGCCGCGTCGAGTTGCGATTCAAGTTTGCTCGCCAGCGACTTGACCGAGAACGCCACGCCGGCGGCTGACAGTGCGTTGTGACTGGTGGTGTAGGAAAGATCCCGGGTCAGTGCAGACAATGCGCTCGCACTATCGACCGCAACAGTGGCAGGAACGTTGCGTGAACGCAGGCGCGGCAGCCAGACAATCAGCACCGCCAGCGGCATGCCGAGGTACAGCGACCAGTCGGTCAGGGCCACGCCGGCGAGCAACAGCATCAGGGCAATGCTTTGCAGGGCCGGTGCGATCCAGCGTTCTTTCGGCAAATGCACTGGTGCAGGCAGCGCCGCAACCAGAGATCCGTCTCTCGTCATCTCTAACACCCCACGTTTGTTCTCATTGTTGTACCTGCATTAAACGCCACTACAACGCCATTATCCATGGTCCGTTCGTCGTGGGTCGGTGGCAGGTCAATGGAACGGTTTGGGAAGAGTGCAGACGAGCAAAAGCAAAGATCGCAGCCTTCAGCAACGCCCGTGTAGGAGCTGCCGGAGGCTGCGATCTTTTCAAGGCGCCCTGTTGAAAGGGTCACCCCACAGAATCAGGCCTGACGCTGGTGCTTGTCGATCTGCTCGTGACGCTCTTGAGCTTCGATGCAGTACTTGGTGGTCGGGCTGATCAGCAGGCGCTTGAGACCGATGGCCTCGCCGCTGTCGTCGCACCAGCCAAAGCTGTCGTCCTTGATGCGCTCAAGGGCTTGTTCCAGTTGCGGCAGCATGCGCTGGTCGCGATCGATCGCGTTGACCAGCCAGGTGCGCTCTTCTTCAACCGAAGCCGCGTCCGCCGGGTCAGCCGGGGTGTCCAGGCTTTCGATGGCGATACGATTTTGCTCAATGCGCTCGTGGGTTTCGACTTTCATGTTCTGCAACAGCTCGGTGAAGAAAGCGTGTTGCTCTGCATTCATGTAGTCATCTGCCGGCATGGCCAGCAACTTGTCCTTTGTCATTGATATCTCTATAAAAAAACGTGCATTAAGGCGAATAAGGGAGCGTTTCGGCGAACCGTGGGGGCCGTCGAAAAGGCATCGTTTTATTGCAAACGCCACCCGGCACTCAATTTACGAGGGGCGGCAGTCTAAGGCCCGATCAAGACCTCAGCAACAGTAAATACAGGGAATTTGTCCGACAGGACCAGGAAACTGCTCTGACACAGGCTTCACATGGCCATCGGAGTGCGTTTATAGCAAGAAATTCAGTCGAGCGGCTGTATATAGAAGACAAACGGCTAACCCCACAGCGTTCGTATGCAATTTTTTTACTATGCACTGCATCGTTTCAGCAAAGCAGAACTGCAAAAGCCCCCCTAATATCAGCCGCGACCCAGCAACATTGCGGCGAGAGAGCTTGCTTGCGTTGGGGCGAAGAGGCCCAGTGTTTTACATCCGGGGCCTGCTACGCAGTCCAGCGGGAGCAAGCGCCCTCGCCACAAGGTGATCGATCAGCCCGAAGGAAGATTTATGCCCCGCCCCGCTATGCCGGCTACCGACGAGCACTCACTCGCCAGCCCCCCGATCATTGCCGAGCGCCTGCTGCAAACGATTACCGACGAATACGACGCGCTGCCGCGCCAGCCTGACAATTGCCTCAGGCTCGGCTAGGTTATGCGTTCCCACCGGTTCGACTTGAAGGAACGCGTCATGAAACTGATCGGCATGCTCGACTCCCCTTACGTGCGCCGCGTAGCGATCTCCGCCAAATGCCTAGGGATCGACCTCGAACATGAGTCGGTCTCGGTGTTCCGCCATTTCGAGCAGTTCCAGCAGATCAACCCGGTAGTCAAGGCGCCGACGCTGATCCTCGACGACGGCATGGTTCTGATGGACTCGACACTCATCCTCGACTATCTCGAAAGCGCATCCGGTAAAAGCCTGCTGCCGAAAGAATTGCCTCAGCGCGCCCAAGCCCTGCGCCTGATCGGCCTGAGCCTTGCCGCCTGCGAAAAAGCCGTGCAGCTATATTACGAACGCAACCTGCGCCCGGCCGACATTCAATATCAACCTTGGGTCGAACGCGTTGAAGGCCAACTCGCCGCCGCGTTTACCGCGCTGGAAAAAGAACTCGAGCATCGTCGATTACCCATCGACGGCTCGCTCGCCCAGGATGGCATCAGCCTGGCGGTTGCCTGGAGCTTCACCGACCTTGTGGTGCCCGATCAGATCGACGCCGCACGCTATCCGCGAATTGCCGAATACACCGCCTACGCCGAAGGCACCGACGCCTTCCTCAGCACACCGATGAACTGACCATGAGCACCACCGACACCGCCGCTCCGGCGCTAAAGGAAATCTTCAACGCCGAGCGTCTGCAGCACATTGCTGATGAAATGAGCGCGGTGTACCCGGCATTCAAAGCCCAAGCGTTTCTTGAACATGCCAGCCGCGGGCTGGCCGAATTGTCGGTGATGCAACGCATGGCCCGCGTCGCCGAAAGCCTGCATGCAGTGCTGCCGCTGGACTACGAAGATTCCCTCGATGTATTACGTAATCTCGCGCCACGCCTGAACAGCGGATTCGTGAGCATATGCCTGCCGCATTATGTCGCGAGCTACGGTGCTGGCGCGTTCGATACTTCTATGGAAGCCCTGAAGTACTTCACCACCTTCGGCTCATCCGAGTTCGCCATTCGCTATTTTCTGCGCGCCGACCTTGAACGCTCGCTGGAACGGATGCATGACTGGACTCGCGACGAAAACCACCACGTCAGAAGATTAGCCAGCGAAGGCAGCCGCCCTCGCCTGCCCTGGTCGTTTCGGTTGGAGGCGGTACAGGCGGATCCGCAGTTGGCCGCCGGGATACTGGATCGGTTGAAGGCGGATGAGAGTCTGTACGTGCGCAAGTCCGTGGCGAACCATTTGAATGATGTGACGAAAGTGCATCCGCAGTGGGTGTTGGACACGATTGAAGGTTGGTCGTTGGAGAACAAGCACACGGCCTGGATTGCCAAGCATGCGTTGCGGAGTTTGATCAAACAGGGGGATTCGCGGGCGCTGACGGTGATTGGCGCGGGGGCGAAGGCTGAGGTTGAGTTGCTGGATGTGAAGGTTGAGCCGGCTGAGGTGAAGTTGGGTGACGCAATCACGCTGTCGTTTGTGGTGAAGTCCACGGTGGCGCACGAGCAGCGGCTGGTGATTGATTATGCGATTGACTATGTGAAAGCGAATGGCGGGGTTTCGAGGAAGGTTTTCAAGTTGAAGACGGTGGAATTGCCGGGGTTTGGGGTCGAGCCAGTGCGGCGCAGACAGGTCATCAAGGATTTTACGACGCGCAAGCATTTCGCCGGGCGGCATGGGGTTCAGGTGATGGTTAATGGGGAAGTGTTGGGTAGTGCGGGGTTTGAGGTTTTGATTTGAGGAGTGTTTATTGACCCCAAGGGTCGATAGCGGATCATTGCGCTGGCGGCCGTGCATCGAAATTGAGCGCGGCGGCACAATGGACGACTCACGGCTTCAGCGGTTACCAACTCCCGTATGGGATGCCGAATTTTTCGATGTAACGTTTGGACTTTTCGCTTACGGGATATGCGTAGCGCCCTTGGTTCTTGCCTTGGCTAGGCCCTAGCGGTTCTATCTCAGCCTGCGCTCTCGCGACTTTAACAGGATGGTGGCATGAGTCTCTGACCCAAACCTGCACTACCCCTCCAGGCGCCAATCCCAAATAGACCGATGAAATATAGGTGCTCCGCTGCTCCGGTGTTTTCGCGCAGCGCTGGCTAACCGAAGTCCGCATCAGTTGCCTAGCTTCTTCCGGTATATCCACCCAGGCTCGATAGGTCTGAGGCTCTACGATGGACTGCCAGCGAACGAAAATTCGTTTTGGGAGATCAGCGCCGACCACCGCTTTTGCGGACGCGCCCACTCCGTCCCAGCCTCGGGCAGACTCAGTACCATCTTCTGGGTACCCGCCCGACGCAGAACCTCCACCCGTGCGCAGAAACGTCTTGCCCCTAATGTCTTCCACAGCAGTGTCTTCAACCCATACTTTCATGTAGTTGGGTTCGGTAAAACCGAGTTCCCACCATGGAGATTTAGGGTCGTTCTTTGCTGACAGCGGATCGGCATTACAGCCAGCCACAAAGAGCGCGCACAGCAGTGCTGTAAATAACTTCATTACCAAAGCGTCCAGTCAGGTACGTGTGGGTGCTTTACTCGGATTGCATCTTCCGTGGGGGCATTGATGTAAACAGCTCTGATGCCACTTCCATCTTTCCTGCCAAGCGGATGGTTCCAATTGGCGGATGTGTGAATGTACTTGAGTTTGAGGATGTGCTCCTCCTCTGGCGTAGTGCTGTAGTCGCCGGCGGCAAAACGAGCACACATGGGCTGAAGCTCTTCAGGAACGGCGAAGTCTGGCGTCTCGGGAATGTCTTCGAAGCGAACGCCTTTGGCTTTGGCGAGTTGATGCATCACGCGCAGGCTCACTCTCGACAGTAACCCACTCACCGGACGCTTGAGTTGAACGGCGGCGTAGACTCGTTTGACTCGAGGACTCAGTCGATCCTGAGGACTGATCGGCATCAGTAAAGGAGGTGGTGTAACGACTTCAAGCATTTCGGAAGGCCAGCCATCGGCTAACCACTGATTTCTCACATTGACCGCATCCCGGTAGATCGACGTGGTGTTGATATCCGCGTAGTTGCCGACCTCTAGCGTTTGCATTGGGCTAATGAGCACACATTCTTCAGCTTCTTCAAGGTAACCGCCACCCACATCGGAATGCACACCTGGCAAGACAATTTCCGGATGATCCATCGCTACTCGATTGAGAGCGAAGTTAGCCCTGCACTCATCCCGCGCAGCCAACTGCACAACGTCGGTGAAGTAACGTCGGTCGAGGTAGAGTTTGATTCCTGTTGCGACTGCACTTTTGATATTGCCCAAATTGGACCATCCAGCAATCGACGGTACAGTGTCGAACAAACCAATGAAGCCCATGTTGATGTCGCTGTGGTATTGGTCGACAAAGGTCGAACTAAGCGCATCGGACTGATTGCGAAGAATCTCGCCCAAAGGGCCTTGTCTGCCACGCACAATCTCATTGGCGAAATGTCTGGCGGCTGCCGCACCGCGACTGAAGCCAAATGTATCGAAGGTCAACGAAACAATTTCACTACCGGGATTTTTGTCCAATACCTCAGTGATACGCTGTTCGATCACTGCGAAAGAGGATTGCACTCGCCCTGCAACGCCTGTTTCGCCACGTCCTGTACCGGCGCCGAATTTACTGTCTTCTTCACCCGAACGGGTACCTATGCCTTCGACGTAGACCATACCGAAAGCTTTCTTTCGTGGCCCCTCTCCCTCAGCGAGTCGCGTCGCCCCATACAGTTCGCTCAGCTTTTTCACATTGCTGACATCGTTACCATAACTACTGTCCGGGTCACTCATGTAAGGCTGGCAGCTGGCGGGAATATCCTCAGGCGCAATCGGATGCTGAGCGCCACACAACAACCCCGCAGCAGAGTTGTTCGCATTATTCCCAGTACCATCAAAGAAAACCCCAATCCTCAACGCAATGCCGATTTTTTCAGGTTCGCGCGCAGGTTCTTTCCCGTACTTCTCATATTCCGCCCAACGCTCGGCATGAATATCGACGGGTTTGGCTTCTTCGTAACGATAATTTTTCGGGGGGTTGGGTACGTAGCCACTCATCCGTGATTCCTGGTTCTGATCCTTGAGAACGGCCCGAAGGGTGACAGCCGAGACTGGGAGACGCAAGCTGTGGCCGTGTGCCAGCCGGGGAGTGCCCCCTCGTCGGGGTGGGGGGTAGCTGGCGATTTCGCCGAACACATTCGCCACCAACGAAGGTCGCGGCCATACGCGGGTGGGTAGACCTGTAACTAGGCCCCCCCCACGCTAAGGTGTACTGCGCATGAGGGGTGACTGGGCGGACGCTTTCGCGAGCAAGCTCGCTCCCACAGTTTTTTTGTCTGGTTTAGATAGATGGTGATTGGGCTGGCGTCATCGCGAGCAGGCTCGCTCCTACAGGTTTTGCGTCTGGCTTTGGATCAGGCGTCTTGTCGTTGGATACGGAATACGAGGCTTGGGGCTTTGCCGGGGACGTCGTCGAGATCGCCGAAGCGGTGCATGCCGATCTTTTCCAGTACGCGAATTGAGGCGACATGGTCCGGTCTGACCAGTCCGAATACTTCAGGTAAACCGAGGTAGTGGAACGCGTGGGTCAGCGCGGTTTGGGCGGCTTCTGTTGCGTAACCGTGACCCCAGGCTTCGACGGCGAAGCGGTAGCCGAGGTTGATGACCGGTTTGCCCAAATAGTCATGGGCAGCGATACCGGCGAATCCGAGGATGTTGTCGGGGGCCTGGCTGCTGCTGATTGCCCACCATCCGTAGCCGTGGGTTGCCCAGTGTTGCAGCCAGCGACTCAGTAGGGCTGCGGCTTGGGCCATGTCGGTCATTGGACCGGCGGGATTGAACTGGTTGGTTTTTGGGTCGCCGAAAATCGCGAAAACGTTGGGCAGGTCTGCTGGTTGTGGGCGTCTGTAGATCAGGCGTGGTGGCATGTCTGACATGATCAGAACCTTTGAAAGGTGGCAAAACCGGGCTGGAGCACGAATCAGCAATCAAAAATAATACAAGAACAGCTTTCGTTCGCCTTGAAGAAAGCTGCCGATCGTTTTGCCATCGTCGGCAGCCGGTCCGGCTCGTCCGGTTTGCGCAGGGAGAAGGCTTACTTTTTTCTGCTCTCGTTGAGCCTCTGCAGTGGGCTCTTGCCGTCTGTCCTGACGACCGGGATCGCCTGATAGCTCTTCTGGCCCGGGGGCATGATCGGGTCGCCGGGGAAGCGATAGTCGCTAAAGGCTTGCATGACTCTCTGATCGAGGGCGGAATCGCCTGAGCTTTGTAGTATCGAAAGCACCGGTGCCGACGCGCCGGGGGTGTACTCCAGCTGCACTTGCACCGGTTTGCTCGCAGGCGTCGAACTGACGTTGCTCTCCAGAGACTTCTCTATGACTTCAACGCGTTTTCTGAGGCCGCTCTGCACACTGGCGACAAAAATTTTGTTGTAGCGCTGTTGCTGCTCAATCGTCAGAGTCAAGCCTTTACCGCGCAGGCGTTCGATGCCTTGCCACGAGGCATCGCCGAGGTACCGCGTTGCATTGAAGTAGTGCGTCAGCGCGCCTTGCAAATCCTGCGGTCCGCCTCGCCCTTCCTCCATGTATTTGGCCAGTTTAGCTTCACTGCGATGCTGTTCGGGTTTGCTCACAGCACGCTGATAAAACTGCCGTGCATCAAAGTCATTGACCGGCCCGCCGATGCCTTCTTCGGCCATCCGCCCAAGTTGGCCGTAGGCGCCGGCGTCTTTATCGGCTACGGACTGATAGAGGGCTTTGGCTTTGGTAATGTCCTGAGGCACACCGCGCCCTTTCTCGTACAGGTCGCCCAGCATGATCGTGCACGGCAGGTTACCGCTCTTGCTCATATCGCGGATGTAGCTGACTTCCAGCGAGCTAATGGATTTATCGTCCCAGTAAGCGAAGCAGCGCAGATTGGAGAGATCTGCGGTCTGGGTATCGGAACTGCTGCTTTTGCAGCCAGCAACGAGTGCAGTGAGCACCAGCACAGCAACAACCTTGTTCATGAACGGACTCCGTTGAAATCGTGCAGATTTCATCGGCAGGGAGGTGCGAAAGCTGAAGTGTCGGTTATTCGAAAACACCAGAAAAACTCGTCGACACCATCGCCACGCAGCATTCGTCAGCTGCAGGCGGAATAAGCCTGTTGGCAACTTGAACGCAGCCGTCCCTCCCCGCGGGACGAGGTCAGATCGATCGCTGATTCACCCGCGCCATCAACTGTTCAGCACTCTCCTTGCGCTCGGAATAGCGATCCACCAGATGCGCCTGCTGGCCGCGCAGCAGCACGGTGAATTTCACCAATTCCTCCATCACATCCACCACGCGATCGTAGAACGGCGAGGGTTTCATCCGCCCCGCTTCGTCGAATTCCATATAGGCCTTGGGTACGGAGGATTGGTTGGGGATGGTGAACATGCGCATCCAGCGGCCGAGGACGCGTAGTTGGTTGACCACGTTGAACGACTGCGAGCCGCCGCAGACTTGCATCACCGCGAGGGTTTTGCCTTGGGTCGGGCGGACGGCGCCGAGTTCGAGGGGGATCCAGTCGATCTGTGCTTTGAACACGGCGGACATGGCGCCGTGGCGTTCTGGCGAGCACCAGACCTGGCCTTCCGACCACAGCACCAGATCGCGCAGCTCCTGAACCTTCGGGTGGTCGACCGGGACGTCGTCGGGCAGTGGCAGGCCGGACGGATTGAACACGCGGGTTTCGGCGCCGAAATGTTCAAGCAGGCGTGCGGCCTCCTCGACCAGCAAGCGACTGAAAGAACGTTCACGGGTCGAGCCGTAGAGCAAAAGGATACGCGGTTTGTGTTCGCCCATTAACGATGGCTTGTCTGCGTCGAACAAGGTTGCGTCGAGGTTGGGCAGATGATCTGACATGGGGCCTCCTTACAGCGCGCCGATGCGGTCGAGTTCAGCCTTCAGTTGTTCGCGAGTGAGCGAGTGAAACGGCAGATCGAGGAAGGCCTGACAGCGTTCGCCGATGCGCATGAGGGTGGCCTGGAATGCCGCGTCGATTGCAGCTTCGTCGCCCTGGACTTGGGACGGATCTTCCAGCCCCCAATGTGCTTTCAATGCCGGGCCGAAATACACCGGGCAGGTTTCCCCGGCGGCTTTGTCGCAGACGGTGATGACAATATCCGGTGGATCATTTTCGAAAGCGTCGTTGCCTTTGCTGTGCAACCCGTCGGTGGCGATACCGTACTTTTGCAACGTCGTCAGGCTGCGGGGCAGCACCTGGCCTTTGGGGAAACTGCCGGCACTCACTGCTGTGAAGCTGCCGGTCGCCAAGTGATTGAACATGCCTTCGGAAAGAATGCTGCGGCAGCTGTTGGCCGTGCACATGAACAGGACTCGCATCGATGCGCTCCGTAAAAAGTTGAAGATTCAGCAGCAGGCGCGTTCGCGCACGGGACGGCCATCCATGTACTGCAGGCGCGCGGCGTTGTCCTTGAGCCACTCGACATTGGCTTTCGCGGTCACCTGGAGGATTTCGCCGATCCATGCCGGCAGCTCCGGGTTCAGCCGGTAATACACCCACTGGCCCTGACGGCGGTCGAGCAGCAAACCATTGCTGCGCAGTTGCGCGAGGTGGCGGCTGATTTTCGGCTGGCTGTCGTCCAGCGCACACATCAGCTCGCAAACGCAGAGCTCACCTTGTTCGGCGATGAGCAGAATGGCGCGAACGCGGGTCTCGTCAGCGAGGCTTTTGAAGACTTCGGTGGGGGTGATCATGGTGATCGGCTCGCCATATGCGGGAAAACGAATATACGGATATCCATATATTTATCAACTTGAAATGCGATTCCTTGTAGGAGTGAGCCTGCTCGCGATAGCGGTGTATGAGTCAAAGCTAGCTTCACAGACACACCGCTATCGCGAGCAGGCTCACTCCTACAGGAGATTTGTGTGATGCAGGACTAACCGCGCAGCAACCCCTGCTCTGCTTCGCACAATCCCACCACATAATCCCAGACCACCCGCAGCCGCACCGATTTGTGCAACTCCCGCCGCGTGCTGATCCAGTAGCTGCGCTCAATGCTTTCATCCGGCAGCAGCGCCACCAGATCCGGGTCGGACGCGGCCATGTAACACGGCAGGACGGCGATGCCCAATCCCGAGCGCGCCGCTTCCTGCTGAGCGATGACGCTGGTGCTGTGAAACACCACGCGCGGGCTGCGGCAGAAGCTGTTGAGGAACATCAGTTCCTGGCTGAACAACAGATCGTCGACGTAGCCGATCCACGCGTGTCGACCCAGATCTTCGCGGCTGTGCAGCGGCGGTGCCTTGTCGAGGTAGCTTTGGCTGGCGTAAAGCGCCAACCGATAATCAGTGAGTTTTCGCGTGACCAGCATGTCAGCGGACGGTCGTTCGAGGTGGATGCTGATTTCCGCTTCACGGTTGAGGATGCTGACGAAGCGCGGCACCGCGACCAGTTCCACCTCAAGGCCGGGGTAGCGCTCGAACAGACCGATCATGCGACTGGCAAGAAATTTGATGCCGAGGCCTTCGGTGACGCCAACGCGGATCTTGCCCAGCGGCGCCGTGGACTGGGTAATTTCCTCCTGCGCCAGCAGCGCGACATTTTCCATCGCTTCGGCGTGCTTGAGCAGCGCCTCACCCGCCGGGGTCATTTCATAGCCTTGGGCATGCTGAACGAACAGCGCAGTGCCGAGGCTTTTCTCGATCGATTCGATATGCCGTGCCACGGTGGCGTGGGTGGTGTTGAGCCGGCGCGCGGCGGTGAGCAAGCGACCGCTGCGTTGCAATTCGAGAAAAAAGCGCAGGTCGTTCCAGTCGAACATGGCGGGTCCTTGTCGGCTATCGTCGCTGAACGCTGTTTGAAAACGCACAGCGGCTGCGCAAAAACTAACATTCTTTTAACGAAAGCTAACAACTAGAGTGTCCGACAATAAAAACAAAAAGCGAGGTCAGGGCATGTACACGTCCCTCGATGAATTCGACTACATCGTGGTCGGCGCCGGCCCCGCCGGGTGCCTGCTGGCCAACCGGCTATCCGCAGACCCTCAGCATCGGGTGTTGCTGCTCGAAGCTGGCGGACGCGACAACTACGCCTGGATTCACATTCCTGTGGGTTACCTGTTCTGCATCGGTAATCCGCGCACCGACTGGTGCTTCAAAACCGAAGAGCAACCGGGTCTCAATGGCCGTGCGCTGAGTTATCCGCGCGGCAAGGTGCTGGGCGGCTGTTCATCGATCAACGGCATGATCTACATGCGCGGCCAGGCCAGCGACTATGACGGTTGGGCGGCGGCCGGCAATCCGGGCTGGGCGTGGAAGGATGTGCTGCCGCTGTTCAAGCAGAGCGAAAACCACTTTGCCGGCGGCGCCGAGTTTCATGGCGATCAGGGTGAGTGGCGGGTCGAACAGCAGCGCCTGTCGTGGCCGATTCTGGATGCCTTTCGCAGCGCTGCCGAGCAAAGCGGCATCGCCAGCATCAATGACTTCAACCAGGGCGACAACGAAGGCTGCGGCTACTTTCAGGTCAACCAGAGAGCCGGGGTGCGCTGGAACGCGGCCAAGGCCTTTTTGAAACCGCTGCGAGGCCGGGCGAACCTGACTGTGCTGACCGGCGTAGAAGTTGATCGTGTCTTGCTGGAGGATGGCCGCGCGACGAAAGTCAGCGCGCGTCATGAGGGCCAGATCAAACGATTCAAGGCGCGCAAGGAGATTGTCCTGTGCGCGGGTTCGATCGGCTCACCGAGTATTCTGCAGCGCTCCGGGATCGGTCCGCGGCCGCTGCTCGAGCGTTTGGGTATCGGCGTGATTCATGAGCTGCCGGGGGTTGGCGGCAACCTGCAGGATCACCTGCAACTGCGCCTGATCTACAAGCTGGAAAACGCCCGAACCCTGAACCAGATCGCCGGCAGCGTGTGGGGCAAGATGGGCATGGGTCTGCGTTATCTGTACGACCGCAGCGGCCCGCTATCGATGGCGCCGAGTCAGTTGGGCGCGTTTGCGCGATCCGGTCCCGAGCAGACTTCGGCGAACCTGCAATATCACGTGCAACCGCTGTCGCTGGAGCGCTTTGGCGAACCGTTGCACAGTTTCCCGGCGTTCACCGCTTCGGTGTGCGACCTGCGCCCGCAGAGCCGTGGGCGCGTCGAGATTCGCTCGGCCGATGCACAAGCGGCGCCGCTGATTCAGCCCAATTACCTCAGCCACCCGCAAGACCTGCGTGTCGCCGCCGATGCGATTCGCCTGACCCGACGCATCGTCAGCGCCCCTGCCCTGCAGGCCTTCAAACCTGTGGAATACCTGCCCGGCGCCAACCTGCAAAGCGAAGAACAATTGCACGAAGCGGCGGCGAAAATCGGCACGACGATTTTCCATCCGGTCGGCACGTGCCGCATGGGCAACGACGGCGACGCGGTAGTCGATGCGCAACTGCGCGTGCACGGCGTGCCGGGGTTGCGGGTTGCCGACGCCTCGATCATGCCGAAAATCACCTCGGGCAACACCTGTTCGCCTACGCTGATGATTGCCGAGAAGGCGGCACAACTCATGCTCAAACGTAATGTTGTAAACACCGACCCTGTAGGAGTGAGCCTGCTCGCGATGACGGAGTAACATTCGACATTTTCGTTGGCTGACACACCGCCATCGCGAGCAGGCTCACTCCTACAAGGGACCGCGTTTGATTCAAGGACATCGAGCACCAGTGGAACAACAAAAACAATCACTGTGAGGGATACCGATATGTCAGACCACGCTCAGCCGCTGGACGCTGCGGGCAGCGCCGAGACCAGCAACGCAACGCAGAAAGTCATCTTCGCCTCATCACTCGGGACAGTGTTCGAGTGGTATGACTTCTTCCTCTACGGCGCCCTCGCGGCGGTGATCAGCAAGCAGTTTTTTGCCGGGGTCAACGACACCACGGCGTTCATCTTCGCCCTGATGGCGTTCGCCGCCGGCTTCATTGTGCGGCCGTTCGGCGCGCTGGTGTTCGGCCGATTGGGCGACATGATCGGGCGCAAATACACCTTTCTCGCAACGATCATTCTGATGGGCGTGGCGACGTTCTGCGTGGGCCTGCTGCCGACTTACGCCAGCATCGGCATCGCCGCACCGATCATTCTGGTGGTGCTGCGCATGCTCCAGGGCTTGGCGCTCGGTGGGGAGTATGGCGGTGCGGCAACTTACGTGGCCGAGCACGCGCCGATCGGCAAGCGCGGTTTCCACACCAGTTGGATTCAATCCACCGCCACCCTTGGCCTGTTGCTGTCGCTGCTGGTGGTGCTCGGTTGCCGCTATTTTACCGGCGATCAGTTTGAGGTGTGGGGGTGGCGCATTCCGTTCCTGCTGTCGATCGTGCTGCTGGGCATTTCCACCTGGATTCGCCTGAGCCTGCACGAGTCACCGGCCTACCTGAAAATGAAGGAAGAAGGCAAAACCTCAAAGGCGCCGATCCGCGAATCGTTCGGCAAGTGGGAAAACCTCAAAGTCGTGCTGATCGCCCTGTTCAGCATCAACGCCGGGCAAGCGGTGACGTTCTACGCCGCGCAGTTCTACGTGCTGTTCTTCCTCACCCAGTTCCTGAAAATGGACCCGGCGGTGGCCAACAGTCTGTTGATCATCAGCGTGGTGATCGGCGCGCCGTTCTTCATCTTTTTCGGCTGGCTGTCGGACAAGGTCGGGCGCAAACCGGTGCTGATGCTCGGCCTGCTGCTGGCGACGGCGCTGTACTTTCCGATCTTCAAATCCCTGGCCCACTACGCCAACCCCGCGATCGATCTGGCCAGCCGCCAGGCACCGATTACCGTCCTCGCCGATCCGGCCACTTGCACCTTCCAGTTCGACCCAGTGGGCAAGGCC
This sequence comes from Pseudomonas sp. FR229a, assembly GCF_030209115.1. Taxonomy (NCBI): domain Bacteria; kingdom Pseudomonadati; phylum Pseudomonadota; class Gammaproteobacteria; order Pseudomonadales; family Pseudomonadaceae; genus Pseudomonas; species Pseudomonas sp. FR229a. The sequence continues at coordinate 128,474 of NZ_JARVSP010000013.1, forward strand.
AAATTCGACAGCCCGTGCGACAAGGTCAAAACCTTCCTGGTCAAACAAGGCCTGCCCTACACCAGCGTCGCTGCGCCTGCGGGTAGCGCCGTGCAAGTGAGTGTCGGCGACGTGAAACTGGACGGTTTCGATGAGGCGGCACTGCGCGGCGCAATCACCCTCGCCGGTTATCCGCAACAGGCCGATATGCAGCAGATCAACAAACCGATGATCGTCGCCCTGATCGTTGCGCTGATCATCATCTCGGCCATGTGCTACGGCCCGCTGGCGGCGCTGATGGTCGAACTGTTCCCGACGCGCATTCGCTACACCTCCATGTCGCTGCCGTATCACATCGGCAACGGCTGGTTTGGTGGATTCCTGCCGACCGTGTCGTTTGCGCTGGTGGTGTATACCGGGGACATTTTCTATGGGCTGTGGTATCCGGTGCTGATCACCGGAGTGAGTCTGGTGGTGGGAATGATCTGCTTGCGTGAGACGAAGAATATCGATCTCGACAAAAACTGAACCCTGGACAACGCTGTTTCTGTGGCGAGTGAGCTTGCTCCCTCGCCACAGTTATATTCAGACATCTCCTTTGATCACTTCGAATTTCACCTGGTCCGGATAAAACGCCACGTAGTCGCGGATCGGTGCGACGGAGACCTTTGGATTTTCGTACGTCCATACCGCGTTCGCGCCCTCATGTCCGGGCACCTGAAGGCTGAAGTAATTGGCGTCGCCCTTGTACGGGCAATAGCTGGTGTGGTCGGTGCGGGCGAAATATTTCTCGTCGATGTCTTCGCGGGGAATGTAGTAGACCGGCGGGTAGTTGGCCTCCTGGAGGATCAGCGCGTGGGAGGACGCAGCGACCTGGATGCCGTGGAATTTCACCAGCAGGCAGCCCGGCAGTTGTTCGAGGCTGATTACGGGACTGGGGCTTTTCATGAGGTTCTCCTGAACACAGCGAAGAGACCGGATCAGGTATAGCTGATCGGCCCGGGCCCGGCTGGCCGTGCAGCCGAACGGTACAAACCTTCAGCAACGCTTTATCTGTATATCCATACAGATAAAAGTTGCCGCGGCCGCAAACTCCGGCCATCCTGTGCCCACTCCACACACCAACCAGCGATGGCAGATATGCGGCTGTACCTCTGTGAAAAACCTTCCCAGGCCAAAGACATTGCGGCCGTGCTCGGCGCCAGGCGTCGTGGCGACGGCTGCTGGCTGGGGACAGACGTCACAGTGACCTGGTGCATCGGCCACTTGCTCGAAACCGCGCCGCCGGACGCCTACGACGCGCGCTACAAACGCTGGGTGCTGGCAGATCTGCCGATCATTCCGGACAAGTGGAAAATGACCGTCAAGCCGCGCACTGCCAGCCAGTACAAAGCGGTCAAACGCCTGCTCGGCGAAGCCAGCGAACTGATCATTGCCACCGACGCCGACCGTGAGGGCGAGATGATCGCCCGGGAACTGGTCGAACATTGCCGCTATCGCGGGCCGATCCGCCGCTTGTGGCTGTCGGCACTCGACGAGGCGTCGATTCGCAAGGCGCTGGCAGCGCTGAAGCCGGGAGCCGAAACGTTCAGCCTGTATCACTCGGCGCTGGGACGTTCGCGGGCGGACTGGCTGATCGGCATGAACATGAGTCGACTGTTCACCCTGCTCGGGCGTCAATCCGGTTATCAGGGCGTGTTGCCGGTAGGTCGAGTACAGACGCCGACGCTGCGACTGGTAGTCGACCGCGACCGCAGCATCGCCGACTTCGTGCCGGTGCCGTTCTGGGCGATCGACGTGGAACTGCTGCACGACGGCACAGCGTTTACCGCGCAATGGCGCGCCCCGGCGGACGTTTGTGATGATCAGGATCGCTGCCTGAATCAGGCGTTGGCGCAACAGGCAGCAGCGGCGATCAACAGTGCCGCCAGCGCCCAAGTCATCAAGCTGAAAACCGAGCGTATGCGCGAAGTGGCGCCCCTGCCCTTCGACCTCGGCACCTTGCAGGAAGTCTGCTCGAAGAAGCTCGGCCTCGGCGCCCAGGAAACCCTCGATATTGCCCAGGCGCTCTACGAAACCTACAAAGTCATCACCTACCCACGCAGTGACTGTGGCTTCCTGCCCTTGAGCCAGCACAGCGAGGCACCGGCGATTCTCGCAGGGTTGCGTCAAGCCGATCCGAGCCTTGAAGCCTTGCAGGGTTTTCTCGAACCACAGCGGCGCTCGCGGGCGTGGAATGATGCCAAAGTCAGCGCTCACCACGGGATCATCCCCACCATCGCCGCGAAGAACCTCGAACGTCTGACCGGCAAACATCGCGCGGTGTACACACTGATTCGCGCACGCTACCTGGCGCAGTTCCTGCCCAATCACGAATACGATCGCACCCAGGCCGATTTCGATTGCAACGGGCAGGCGTTACGCGCAGTGGGCAAGCAGATCATCGAACCGGGCTGGAAGCGCGCACTGCCCGAGGCATTGGCCCCAGCGAAAGGCCGCGAAGCGCCCGCGCCGCAGACCTTGCCGGCCCTGAGCCAGGGCGTCGAATGCGCGGTGTCGCGGGTAAATCTCAAGGATCTGTGGACGCAACCACCCAAACCCTACACCGAAGGCGATCTGATCAAGGCCATGAAGAACGTTGCGAAACTGGTCGAGGATCCGCTGCTCAAACAGAAACTCAAGGACACCACCGGCATCGGCACCGAAGCCACCCGCGCGTCGATCATCCAAGGCTTGCTTGATCGCGGTTATCTGGTCAAGAACGGCAAGGCACTGGCGGCGACGCCTGCCGCGTTCAGCCTGATCGACGCGGTGCCACGCGCAATCGCCGATCCTGGCACCACAGCGATCTGGGAGCAGGCGCTCGACATGGTGCAAAGCGGCGAGATGAGTCTGGAAGAGTTCGTCACCAAACAGGCCGCGTGGATGAGCAAGCAAGTCACCCGCTGCTCTGCCCTCAGTCTGACCATCAGCGGCCCGCCTCCCGCCGGCAAAACCGCAGCGCCGTGGAAGAAAAAACGCAAATCCACTGCCAGCAAAACCACTGGCACGCGTAAACGCACGGCGCGGCCGGCGACCCGCTAAATCTCTCGCGGTTCCTGTCTCTACGTTGCTTGAACGGTTGTTTTCTCATTCCAAAATGGCTTTGTCCGACAATATGTAGTGCCTGAAAATAATCACTACAAAACCGTTGACGGCATCGTTTTGCTTTTGCATGATGAAGACGTTCCCCGATCGGGAGCACTGGTTACACGCTTGAGCAAACTCGTCTGACCGCCGAGTTGTTTTTTCCGGATACACGCTGCCCACAAGGCAGATTGAAGAAGCTGACCTGGCCTGAACGTCCAGTACAAGGACGAGAAGCGCTGGCGAAAATTCTCAAGACGCTTGTGGCCGACACTGGATATGTCGTCAAGGAGCCTCCCGGTTTTCGCTGCTTCTCCTCGTTGTGACGCTATTGCGTAGCAGTTATTCAACACGACTACATGCAACAGATGCACGACCCCGTACTCCACACGGGCGAGCGCTGACGTCCTGGTTTCGGTGCCAGGGATCAACTAACCGATGGGCTACCTGTATTAGCGAATCAACTTTGAAAGATCACCAGACTGGTCAAGGGGCATAACGATGAATCTGAACAATCAACCCACCATCGAAGAACTGGCTCGTATGTTCGCGGCGCAGAAAGACAGCCACGACAGCCATATTCTCTGGATCAGCAAATCGGGCCAGGTGCACATCGACTGCCTGTCGCCCCACGCTGGCGAAGAAGAATTCGACCGCAACCACCAGAACCTGCTGGCCCGCCTGAAGATGTACCGCCGCGGCCATGGTTATGTCGGCAAGAAGGCTGCGGCCGACAAGGACTTCATTGGCAATGTACTGCAGACGCTGAAACAGGCGTGGGACTCGATGCAGAACAACAATGAAGTTCGGGTGATTGATCGGTTTTATTGAGTTGTAGATTATTTGACTAAAGGGCCTGCTTCCGATTTGGAGCAGGCCCTTTTTTACATCCCGAATTCAGCGCATAGCCCTGTAGGAGTGAGCCTGCTCGCGATAGCGGTTATTCAGACACGCCTATCTAACTGACACACCGCTATCGCGAGCAAGCTCACTCCTACAGGGATAGCGTTGCCTTGTGCCCCTATAGTTCCAGCACCAATTCCACAAACGCCAGCGCCGCCGCACTGTGGTAATTATTCCTGCGCCGCAACAACGCTGCGCCCCGCTGTGGCGCCTCCCCTTTGACACGCAACCGGCGCAATGCGCGGTCTTCGCTGGCAATCGCTTCCGGCAACATCGTGGCCAGCGGGGAATGCCGCACCACTTCCAGCAACGTACTCACCGAATTCACCTCGATCCGCACCTGCGGCGTAATCCCGTGCTGACGGAAATACTCATCCACTGATAACCGCGTGATGAAGCCCGGGGCCAGCAAGGCGAAATCCAGTGAAGCGACGTCCGTCGGCGTCAACGCCGAAGGGCTGTCGTACAGCGGATGCCCAGGCCCGACCATGATCCCCAACGTCTCGGTAAATGCCGGCAGGCATTCAATCTCGGCATTGCGCACCGGCGTAAACGCGATCGCGACATCCAGCGAGTCATCGGCGAGGCCGGCCTCGATGTCGTCCATCGACAGCTCGAAGATTTCCAGATGAATTCCGGGAAACCGTGCCCGGTAATCACGCACCAACGGCCCGACCAGATACGCCATGAACGTCGGCGTCATCGCCAGACGCAGGGTGCCCCGGGACAAATCCTTCACGTCGTGCAACGCGCGCTGCCCGGCCTCCAGCTCCACCATCACGCGCCGGGCGCATTCGATGTAGGCCGCACCGGCATCCGTCGGCTTCACCGTGCGCGAGGTGCGATCGAACAGACTCACCCCGAGGGTCTCTTCCAATTGGCGTATCTGCTGCGACAGCGTCGGCTGCGATACATGCAGCGCTTCGGCAGCGCGGGTGAAACCACCGTGATCGGCTACTGCCAGCAGATAACGCAAATGTCGCAACAGCATGGGCACACCATCTATAGGCAGGGCTTATGCAGCGCATTGTATATGGGTCTTGGACGCTATGGATGGGCCGGCGCAAGATTGCTCCCACACAGCAAGCCAACCACTGAAAGGAGTGACACCATGCAACAGTCCCACGCCTACAACGACAACAGCCTGGCCCTGACCACTCGCGTTCTCGACGCCAAGGCGAAAAAAGATCTGTCGTGGCAGGATCTCGCCGACGACACCGGCCTCAGCCTGGCCTACGTCACAGCGGCCCTCCTCGGTCAGCACCCGCTGCCGCAAAGCGCTGCCCAAGTGGTGGGTGACAAGCTCGAACTGACCGCTGATGACATTGCCGCTCTGCAGATCATTCCTCTGCGTGGCAGCCTCAGCGGCGTGCCGACTGACCCGACCATCTACCGTTTTTACGAGATGATCCAGATCTACGGCACCACGCTCAAGACGCTGGTGCATGAGCAATTCGGTGACGGCATCATCAGCGCCATCAACTTCAAACTGGACATCAAGAAAGTCGAAGACCCGGAAGGCGGCTCCCGCGCCGTGGTCACCCTCGACGGCAAGTTCCTGCCGCTGCGTCCGTTCTGACGCGCCCGGCCCGCACCTTGCGTGCGGGCCATCCGATTTCTGCCAAGAGGACACGCCATGAAAGCCCTGATCGACGGCTTCCTGAAATTCCAGAACGAAGCTTTCCCGCAACGCAGCGAACTGTTCAAACACCTGGCGACCACGCAACAACCCGGCACGCTGTTCATCACCTGTTCCGACAGCCGTGTGGTGCCGGAGCTGCTGACCCAGCAAGAGCCCGGCGAGCTGTTCGTGATCCGCAACGCCGGCAACATCGTGCCCTCCTACAGCCCGCATCCAGGCGGCGTCTCGGCGACGGTGGAGTATGCAGTGGCGGTGCTGGGTGTGAGCGATATCGTGATTTGCGGCCACTCCGATTGCGGCGCAATGACGGCGATTGCTCAGTGCAAATGCATGGATCACCTGCCCGCCGTCAGCGGTTGGCTGCAACATGCGGAATCGGCGAAGGTGATGAACGAAGCGCGCACGCATGGCAGCGATGCAGCGAAGTTGAGTTCGATGGTGCGCGAGAACGTCATCGCGCAACTGGCGAACATCCAGACCCATCCGAGCGTGCGCCTGGCGCAGGAGCAAGGTCGGCTGAATCTGCATGGCTGGGTGTATGACATCGAGACCGGTTCGATCGATGCGCTCTCTTCCGATCGTCGCACCTTTGTGCCGCTGGCCGAGCAACCCACGACTTGCGCGATCAGCGCGCAAGCCAGCCACGCTGGCTGACCCGCCCCTGTAGGAGCTGCCGAAGGCTGCGATCCTTTGATCTTGATTTCTACCCAAAATCAAAAGATCGCAACCTTCGGCAGCTCCTACACGGCGCGGTCCGGATTTCGAGTCAGCGCTTCACCGTGAGATCAACCTGAGTCATCCGGCTGCGCACGGTAAACACGCCATCACCGGAAAGAATCGCACTGCGCGCAAACAGCCTGCCGCTCTCCCAATTCGAAAGGCCCAGTTCCGGCTTGTTCAGTGCGTACTGGCCATCGACCCAACGAGTGATGCCGTTGCCCACAAACGGCGCGTTCACTGCGTTGTAGAAGCGTTCCTGAACCGCCGCATCCTCGCTGATCAAGGACACGGTAAATTGCGGGCTGTAGCGGTTGAACAGCGTAATGGCCTGATTCAGATCCTCGACGATCATCAGGCTGACTTCCGGAGTCTCTTCCCATTCCCACTCACGGCCCAGGTCCGATTCAGGCAAGGATTCGGCCAGCGCTTCGGTCCGGTAACCCTCAGCGCGATACACCTCGACCGTCGCGTTTCGCCATTCGCCTGGCAGGCAGCTTTCACTGCCCTCAACGATGTGCAATTTGCAGCCTTGACCGCGCGCAGTGCCGGCGTCTTTCAAGGCATCGAGGAACAGCGGCACCAGTTCGGCGGCACGTTCACGCTGGATCAGGCAGACGTTCAGGGTGTTGCAGACCTTGCGGTCCAGCGAGTTGCGCACCACTGCCGCGAAGCGCGTGGCGTCGGCATCACGGTCGGCAATCAGCCATGCACCGCCGGTGCCGTGCAGGCTGACGGCGGTGCCGGCCTGCTGGGCGATGCTGCCCAACTGACTGACCGCCCGGCCCGAGCCGCGCGCCACGGCCAACGACAGACGCCGATCGGCGAACATCGCCCAACCGGCGGCATGATTGACGCTTTCCACCAATGACACCGCGCCAACCGGTAAGCCGGCTTCGGCAAGTGCTGGATTCAGCGCGTGAGTGACGATGGCTTGTGCAGTGCCCAATGCATCGCTGCCGATGCGCAGTACTGCGGTGTTGCCGGTGCGCAGCACCCCGGCGGCGTCGGCAAATACGTTGGGCCGGCCTTCGAAGACAAACGCGACGATGCCCAGCGGCGAGACCACCTGTTCGACCTTCCAGCCGTCATGTTCGACGCTGCTGATCACCTTGCCGCGCGTCGGTGGCGCATCACGCCAGGCGCGCAGCCCGGCGATCATGTCGCGGCGCATCCGCTCATCAGCGAGCAAGCGAGTGGTCGAGCGACCGCGTGCCTTGGCCCGTTCGATGTCGGCGCGATTGGCGGCTTCGATCTGCGTCCAGCACTCAGGATTTTCCAGGCGCTGGGCAAACAGGTCGAAAAACTGGCTGATGGCTTCATCGGAAACCGCCGACAACGCAGTGAATGCCGCTGCCGCACGCTCGATTGCCACAGAAGCGGCCTGTTGATCGGCCACGGGGATCAGCAACAACTCGCCACTGACCTGCTCGACCAGCAAATGGTCACCGGGCTGAAACCGCGCAGCCAGTTCGGGGCTGACCACGGTGACGCGGTTACCAGCGAAAGGGATCGGCGTGCCAGCGACTAGACGTTCGAGCGCAAGAGACATGAAGCGGATTCACCATGCAGAGGGCGGCCGGAAAATGTAGCGGATTACTGGCTGAAATACACCTCTTCAATCCACCGAAAAAACCTTGTAGGAGTGAGCCTGCTCGCGATAGCGGTAGACAAGTCGACATTATTTTGTCTGGCATACCGCTATCGCGAGCAGGCTCACTCCTACAAGGGGACTGTGTGAGTTTCAGAAGACGGACCAGCCAATCCTTGAGCTCAGCAACTCCAGCGCCGCCATCCCCGCCAGCGAATTACCTGCCGCGTTCAACTCCGGTGACCACACACAGACTGTGAATTGCCCCGGCACTACCGCGACGATCCCGCCGCCCACTCCGCTCTTGCCCGGCAGACCGACGCGATAGGCGAAGTTGCCCGCTTCGTCATACAAACCGCTGGTAGCCATGATCGAGTTGACCTGCTGGGTCTGGCGGCGCGTGAGGATCTGCTCGCCGCTGTGCTTGCAGAAACCGTCATTGGCCAGAAAGCAGAACGCCCGGGCCAGATCGATGCAATTCATCCGCAGCGCGCAGTGGCTGAAATAGCTGCGCAACACCGCTTCGACGTCGTTGTGAAAATTGCCGAACGACTGCATCAGATAGGCCATCGCCGCATTGCGCGCGCGGTGCTGGTATTCGGAGTCGGCGACCTTGCCGTCGATCATGATTTGCGGATTGCCGGACAGACGCCGGACAAAATCACGCATCGACAACGTCGGCGCGGCGAAGCGCGACTGATTGATGTCGCAGATCACCAGCGCCCCGGCATTGATGAACGGATTGCGCGGGCGGCCGCGCTCGAATTCCAGTTGCACCAGCGAGTTGAACGGCTGGCCGGAAGGCTCATGACCAAGCCGTTCCCAGATCGCCTCGCCGGAATGATCGATGGCCTGCACCAGGCTGAAGACCTTGGAAATACTCTGCACCGAGAACGGCGTTTCAGCGTCCCCAGCGAAGTACATTTCGCCGTCATTGCCGTACACGGCGATGCCCAATTGGTTGGCCGGCACCGTGCCGAGGGCGGGAATATAGTCAGCGACCTTGCCCTGCCCGATCAGGGGCCGGACGGCGTCAAGGATCTCGTTCAACAGCGCTTGCATGCCGGGTTCCGAAAGTCTCGCCCCATGGGATCGCGGGGACACTGGGGCTAGACGCTGCGCCCGCCGGTCGCATCACACCGGCAAGCGCTGCGCAAAGTGTTCTAGGCTGAACCGGACCATTCAGACACGGGAGAGCACCATGCACCTCGAAGGCTCCTGCCATTGCGGCGAAGTCACGTTCAGCCTCGACAGCGTCCACCCCTACCCTTATCAACGCTGCTACTGCTCGATCTGCCGCAAGACCCAGGGCGGCGGCGGTTATGCGATCAACCTCGGCGGCGACGCGACCAGCCTCAAGGTTCGCGGGCGCAAAAACATCAGCATCTATCACGCGAAGATGAAAGCCGAAGGCGACAACCGCGCCCATCGCAGCAGCGCCGAGCGCCACTTCTGTTCGCTGTGCGGCAGCGGTTTGTGGCTGTTCAGTCCGGAATGGCCAGAGTTGATTCATCCATTCGCCTCGGCGATCGATACGCCGCTGCCGGTGCCGCCGGAACACACGCACCTGATGCTTGGTTCGAAAGCGCCATGGGTTGAGGTCGAGGCCAAGGCTAAGGATCAGAGGTTTGATGAATATCCCGAAGAGTCCATTGCCCAGTGGCATGAGCGGCTCGGCCTGACTAGCTGAACACCGCCCCTTGTAGGAGTGAGCCTGCTCGCGATAGCGTTGTGTCAGTCGACTCATCATTGAATGACCTAGCGCTATCGCGAGCAGGCTCACTCCTACAAGGGGCTGGCTCAGGCGCATCACTCAATCCGGATGCGCCCAGGTCATCCTGAACAACGCCCCACCCCACACCGAGTCACCCACCTCAACCTGCCCGCCATGGGACTGCGACACCCGCCGCACCAAGGCCAGGCCCAAGCCAAATCCACCCGTACGTCGATCCCGGCTGGCATCCAAACGCGAAAACGGTTCGAAGATTTTCTCCCGCCCTTGCAACGGCACGCCCGGCCCGTCATCGCTGACCCGAACTTCATAGTCATCGCCGTTGCACAGCAGGGACACCTCTACGCGCTGCTCGGCGTAGCGGATGGCGTTGCGCAGCAGATTGATCACGGCCCGCGCCATGAAACGCGGTTCGATGCTCACGGTGTCGACCCGGCAATCGCCGATCGACAACTGCACCCCCGCCGCTTCGGCCTCCAGCGCCACACTGCCGACAACGCTGTCGAGCCAGTCGGCCGCGTGAACATTCTCCCGTTTGATCACCGTCGCGCCGTGTTCCAGGCTGGCGTAGGTCAGCAGCTCCGAGACCATTTCCTCCAGTTCACCGAGGTCGGCATACATGTTGGCGATCAGTTCGCGATTCTGGCTCGCGCCCGGTTGCTGTTTGAGCTGATCGAGTTCGAACGACAGCCGCGCGATCGGTGTGCGCAATTCGTGGGAAACGGCATTGGTCAGTTCGCGCTGATTGGCGATCAGCCCCTCGATGCGCGCCGCCATCAAATTGAAGTGTTCGGCCAGATCACGGATATTCGAGCGCCGCGATAACTGGATGCGCACCGACAGGTCGTTGTCGCCGAAACGCTCGGCGGCCAGCCGCAGTTTTTCCAGATCGCGCCAGTGCGGCCGCACCCAGAAAAACAGCACGATGCCGATCAACACCGCCAGCATCATGTACGCCGCCGTGATATAGAACGGCATCAGGCTTGGCTCCGGCGGCAACTTGATGCTGAGTAACTGCGAGCCGCCATCGATGTTGCTGATGAACTGCGTGTAATCGTCGCGGATCACCAACAGATTCCGCGCCAGTTCGGCTTTTTCCTGCGGTGTGAGGGCCAGTTGATCGGCCTCGACCAGACTCAGCGACAGACCGTAATGGGCGCGCAATGAATCGAGTTTCTGCTCACGCTCGGCACCCTGGCGGCCTTGCAGATGATCCACCAGCGACCACGCCTGGCCGCGCACGGCTTCACGGTTGTAGTCCTGCATCTGGCTGTCGAGCAACGCGTTGAAGGTGTGTTCGACGGTCTGCAAAGCCAGTACCAGCCCCACCGTCATTACCAGAAACAGTCCGAGGAACAAGCGCAGCATCTACAACTCCCACGCGAACGGATTGAACAGATAGCCTTTGCCCCACACGGTCTTGATGCACACGGGCTCGCGGGGATTGTCCTTGAGTTTGTTGCGCAATTTGCTGATGTAGACGTCGACGCTGCGGTTGAGGCCGTCGAAAGCGATGCCGCGCATACGGTTGAGAATGTCATCGCGCGAGAGAATCTTGCCCGCCGCGCTGGCGAGCAACCAGAGCAATTCGAACTCCATGGTGGTCAGCTCGATCAGCTCACCGGCCAGGCGCACTTCGCGGCAACTGCGGTCGATGCACAATTGCCCGAACTCAAGAAAACTGACCACGCTGGTGTCCGGCATCTGTCGTCGTTGCAGCGCGCGCAGCCGGGCGAGCAATACCGGCGGTTTGATCGGTTTGATCAGGTAATCATCGGCACCGGACTCCAGCCCGAGGATATGATCAAGGTCGTCTTCCTTGGCGGTGAGCATCACGATCGGCGTCTCCGACACACTGCGAATTTCGCGGCACACCTGCAAACCGCTCTGCCCCGGCAACATCAGGTCGAGCACCACTACCTTCGGCTTGAATTCGAGGAACGCGGCCACGGCCAGATCGCCGCGATGCACCGTGCGCACCTCGTAGCCGTGTTGTTCAAGAAAGTGCGCGATCAGTGCGGCCAGACGCTCATCGTCTTCGACCAGCAGGACTTTGCCAAAACCCAGGTTATCCATAACGACCGTTGCCGAGCCAAACGTGGAAGGGCCGATATTATGCGGGCAATCGTCGTTCAGGCGATGACGCCAGACAGCAAAAACCGGCCACGCGGGCCGGTTTTCGGTGATGTTTCATACTCTTAAGAATTTTTTACAATCAGACAATGATGGCCGTTTTCGTAGGAGCTGCCCGGTCATGCGGCGACCGGCACACCGCTGTGGAAGCGGAATTCGTCGTCCGGTGACTCTATCAGTGCTTGCTCGGCTGCACGGACGCGCTCGATCACCTGCGCGACATCCTTGGCATCACCATACTGATAGGCCAGTTTCAGATAACCCTGAAAATGCCGCGCCTCGCTTTTCAGCAGACCGAAATAGAACTTGCCCAGCTCTTCGTCCAGATGCGGCACCAGTGCTTCGAAGCGTTCGCAACTGCGTGCTTCGATGAACGCGCCGACCACCAGCGTGTCGACCAGTTTCACCGGCTCGTGGCTGCGCACCACTTTGCGCAGGCCCGAGGCGTAACGGCCGGCGTGCAGCTGACGCAGCTCGATCTTGCGCCGCTTCATGATGCGCATGACTTGCTCGTGGTGCACCAGTTCTTCCCGGGCCAGGCGCGACATCATGTTGATCAGGTCGACGTGGGCGTGGTACTTGGCAATCAGGCTCAGCGCAGTGCTGGCGGCCTTGAACTCGCAGTTCTTGTGGTCGATCAGCAGGATGTCCTGATTGGCCAGTGCCGCCTGGACCCAGGCGTCGGGCGTGCGGCAGCCAAGGAATTCGTGGATTTCGGGAAGGATCATGGGGCTCACGGTAAAAGGTGTTCGAGCGAAGGGCGCCGATTATACCGGCCTGCCCGCAGACCACCAGCGGCGGCTGTTGATATGCATCAAGTCGCAGACGTTCGGACAGCAACTATAGTTGTGCAACGCCGTGCCTTTTCTTTGCTGGAGACTCCGCTCATGCAAGCCATTCGCAGCATTCTGGTGGTCATTGAACCTGAACATGCAGAGAGCCTGGCGCTCAAGCGCGCCAAGCTGATCGCCGGTGTGACCCAGGCCCATCTGCATCTATTGGTGTGCGACAAGAAGCATGACCACGCCGGCCTGCTCAGCGTGCTCAAGGCTGCGTTGCTCGCCGAAGGTTACAGCGTGACCACCGAACAGGCATGGAACGAGAGCCTGCATGAAACCATCATCGATGTGCAGCAGGCCGAGGGTTGCGGCCTGGTGATCAAGCAGCATTTCCCCGACAGCTCGCTGAAAAAAGCCCTGCTGACCCCGGCTGACTGGAAGCTGCTGCGCCACTGCCCTACCCCGGTGCTGCTGGTGAAAACCGCCGGTACGTGGAAGGACAAAGTGATTCTCGCCGCCGTCGATGTCGGCAATGCCGACGGCGAGCACCGGCATTTGCACAGCACTATCATTGATCACGGCTACGACATCGCCAGCCTGGCCAAGGCGCATTTGCATGTGATCACCGCGCACCCGTCGCCGATGCTCTCGGCGGCAGATCCGACGTTTCAGCTCAAATCCACCATAGAAGCCAAATATCGCGAGCAATGCCGGGCGTTTCAGGCGGAGTTCGATGTCGATGATGAGCACCTGCACGTCGAGGAAGGCCCGGCAGATGTGCTGATTCCGTTCATGGCGCACAAGCTGCAGGCAGCGGTAACGGTGATTGGCACGGTGGCGCGCAGTGGCTTGTCAGGTGCGTTGATCGGCAATACCGCTGAAGCAGTGCTGGATACGCTGGAAAGCGATGTGCTGGTGCTCAAGCCGCAGGAGGTTGAGGATCATCTGGTGGAGTTGGCGGTGAAACACTGAACATTTGCAATGCGGCCCCTTGTAGGAGTGAGCCTGCTCGCGATAGCGGTGGATCATTGAAAATGCGTTGACTGACACAACGCCATCGCGAGCAGGCTCGCTCCTACAATTGAAAGGCGTCTTTGAGAAAGCCGGGGGCGATATAGCGCTGATAATGCGCTTCCGACAGCAGGAAGAATTCCCGATCGATGGCATCGCGCAGTTCCGGCAGGTTCCAGTCACGAAACTCCGGCAGCAATACCATCCCGTATGCCTCAAGATTAATGATCACTCGCGCGCCCCGGGCAATCAGCTGATAGGCCCAGCAATATTCCGACTGATGCGGGACGAAGCGGACCTTGCGCTGTTCCAGCTGTTCGCGCAGACGAACCGGGTCGAAGATCTCGACCTTGCTCGCCATCACTTGTGACAGCAATTGCTCCAGACGCAGCCAGACCGCACGCTTTTCCTCCTCGTTGTATCCGTTCCAGTGGATCACTTCGTGGTGGAAACGCTTGCAGCCACGGCACACCAGGTCACCGTAAACAGTGGAGCAGAGGCCGACGCAGGGAGTCTTGATGGTCTGATTGGGCATAAATGGGCAGAACACTGAAACGCGGAACAGGCCGGCATGTTAGCCCTTTGTCGGGCATTGATCACCCCTCAAACAGCAGGGTTTCGCCAGCGTCGCAGGTTTGCCCCGGCCACGCTGGTTGCCACGAAAGTCCAATAGAGCGCGACTTACCTTTAAATTTTTTTTGCCGTAGAATCAGCCAGCCTTTTAAGGCGCCAATGTCCGTTAGAAGCTGTTTTCAAAGCGTCACGAGCACAGTCGTTCCTTCAGAGCGGTGTTGGCGAAGGGTTTTTCCAGCGGGGAAAAGCCCAGCGCCAACCCTCATCAGCTCCCCGTTCTGCAGGCGTAAAACTTTGAAAGCAGCTTCTGTAAGGAATGCTCGGTAATTCTGGCCAAGCGGCCCACAACGCCGCGCAGCGCATGAGTACGAGCATTTCGCGACGAGCGTCCCGGACACCCATTTGGGACCACTGATGAGGGTAATAACTGTGCTTGAAGCCTACCGCAAACATATCGAAGAGCGTGCAGCCCTGGGTATCGTTCCCCAGCCGCTTAACGCCGAACAAACAGCAGGCCTGATCGAGCTGCTGAAGAACCCTCCGGCTGGCGAAGAAGCTTTCCTCGTTGACCTGATCACCAATCGCGTACCGCCTGGAGTGGACGAAGCCGCCTACGTCAAGGCCGGTTTCCTGTCAGCCCTGGCCAAGGGCGAAGCCACCTCCCCTCTGCTGGACAAGAAACGCGCTGTCGAACTGCTCGGCACCATGCAGGGCGGCTACAACATCGTGACCCTGGTCGAGCTGCTGGATGACGCCGAACTGGCTCCAGTCGCCGCCGAAGAACTCAAGCACACCCTGCTGATGTTCGATGCCTTCCACGACGTCGCGGAAAAAGCCAAGAACGGCAACGTTCACGCCAAGGCCGTGCTGCAATCCTGGGCTGACGGCGAGTGGTTCAAGAAGCGTCCGGTGCTGGCCGACAAGATCAGCCTGCGCGTTTTCAAAGTGACCGGCGAAACCAACACCGACGACCTGTCGCCTGCACCAGACGCCTGGTCGCGTCCGGACATCCCGCTGCACGCCCTGGCCATGCTGAAAATGGCCCGTGACGGCATCGTGCCGGACGAGCAAGGCAAGACCGGCCCGATGAAGCAGATCGAAGAAATGCGCGGTCAAGGCTTCCCGATCGCCTACGTCGGTGACGTGGTCGGTACCGGTTCCTCGCGTAAATCGGCCACCAACTCGGTGCTGTGGTTCTTCGGCGACGATATCCCGTACGTGCCGAACAAGCGCGCTGGCGGTTTCTGCTTCGGCAGCAAGATCGCCCCGATCTTCTACAACACCATGGAAGATGCCGGCGCCCTGCCGATCGAGTTCGACGTGTCGAACATGAACATGGGCGACGTGATCGATCTGTACCCGCACGCTGGCAAGGTCTGCAAGCACGGTACCGACGAAGTCATCACCACTTTCGAAATGAAAACCCCGGTGCTGCTGGACGAAGTCCGTGCCGGCGGTCGTATTCCGTTGATCATCGGCCGTGGCCTGACCGAAAAGGCTCGTGCCGAGCTGGGTCTGCCACCGTTCGACCTGTTCAAGAAGCCGGAAGCACCGGCTGAAAGCACCAAGGGCTTCACCCTGGCGCAGAAAATGGTCGGCAAGGCTTGCGGTCTGGCAGAAGGCCAGGGCGTTCGTCCTGGCACCTACTGCGAGCCGAAGATGACCACCGTGGGTTCTCAGGACACCACCGGTCCAATGACCCGTGACGAACTGAAAGACCTGGCGTGCCTGGGCTTCTCCGCTGATCTGGTGATGCAGTCGTTCTGCCACACCGCGGCTTATCCAAAGCCGATCGACGTGACCACCCACCACACCCTGCCTGACTTCATCATGACCCGCGGCGGCGTATCCCTGCGTCCGGGCGACGGCATCATCCACTCGTGGCTGAACCGCATGCTGCTGCCGGACACCGTCGGTACCGGTGGTGACTCGCACACCCGTTTCCCGATGGGCATCTCGTTCCCGGCCGGTTCCGGTCTGGTCGCGTTCGCCGCAGCCACCGGCGTCATGCCGCTGGACATGCCGGAATCGATCCTGGTGCGTTTCAAAGGCAAGATGAAACCTGGCATCACCCTGCGCGACCTGGTTCATGCCATTCCGTACTTCGCCATCCAGAACGGTCTGCTGACCGTTGAAAAGAAGGGCAAGAAAAACGCCTTCTCCGGCCGCATCCTGGAAATCGAAGGCCTGGAAGGTCTGACCCTCGAGCAGGCGTTCGAACTGTCCGACGCCTCGGCCGAACGTTCGGCTGCCGGTTGCACCATCAAGCTGTCGAAAGAATCGATCACCGAGTACCTGCAGTCCAACATCACCCTGCTGCGCTGGATGATCGGCGAAGGCTACGGCGATGCGCGTACCCTGGAACGTCGTGCTCAAGCGATGGAAGCCTGGATTGCCAACCCTGAGCTGATGCAAGCCGATGCCGACGCCGAATACGCCGAAGTCATCGAAATCGATCTGGCCGAGATCAACGAGCCTGTGCTCTGCGCGCCGAACGATCCGGACGACGCCCGTCTGCTGTCCAGCGTCGCTGGCGAGAAGATCGACGAAGTGTTCATCGGTTCGTGCATGACCAACATCGGTCACTTCCGCGCTGCCGGCAAACTGCTGGATCAGGTCAAGGGTCAGCTGCCAACCCGTCTGTGGCTGTCGCCGCCGACCAAGATGGACGCTCACCAACTGACCGAAGAAGGCTACTACGGCATCTACGGCAAGGCTGGCGCACGCATGGAAATGCCAGGCTGCTCGCTGTGCATGGGTAACCAGGCACGCGTTGAGCCGAACAGCACCGTGGTGTCGACTTCGACCCGTAACTTCCCGAACCGTCTGGGCGACGGCGCGAACGTCTACCTGGCCTCGGCCGAGCTGGCGTCCGTTGCTTCGATCCTGGGTCGCCTGCCGACCGTCGAGGAGTACATGGAATACGCTGGCAAGATCGACAGCATGGCGGCCGATGTCTACCGCTACCTGTCCTTCGACCAGATCGCCGAGTTCCGTGAAGCTGCTGCGAACGCCAAGATCCCGGTCGTTCAAGCCTAACGCTGCAAGGCAATAAAAAACGCCGCCCATCGTGAGATGAGCGGCGTTTTTTTATGCCTGCCGGGCAAGCATCACGCAAAACCTTGTGGGAGCGAGCCTGCTCGCGATGGCAGGCTCGCAATCGCACAGATCGGTCAGACAGCCAGCTTGTAAACCAACGCTGAAATCGCTACCAGCCCAACTGCAGTAACAAACACGTTCGATGCCTGATCGCGATAACGCGCCATCGCCGGCACCTTGCGAATCGCGTACATCGGCATCAGGAACAGAATCGCGGCAATCACCGGCCCCCCGATGGTTTCAATCATGCCCAGGATGCTCGGGTTCAGGGTGGCGACAATCCAGCAGACCACCAACATAAGCGCCGCAACGATGCGATCCAGCGCCTTGGCGCCCGGACGCTTGCCGCTCTTGACGATCAAACCCTTGAGACCTTCACTGGCACCAATGTAATGGCCAAGGAACGACTTGGAAATCGCCACAAAGGCGATCAAAGGCGCCGCGAAGGCGATGGTCGGATTGCTGAAGTGGTTAGCGAGGTACGAGAGGATCGACAGGTTCTGGTCTTTCGCCTCCGCCAGTTGCTCCGGCGACAGGGTCAGTACGCAACTGAATACGAAGAACAGCACCATCACTACCATCAGTGCATGAGCGCGCGCGAGGATCTGCGAGCTGCGCTCTTCAGCGTGTACGCCATAACGACGCTTCTGATCCACCGCAAACGCGGAGATGATCGGCGAATGGTTGAACGAGAACACCATCACCGGAATTGCCAGCCAAAGGGTATGCAGCAGCGCTGACGGCGCCGGTACTTGCGAGGCGGTGGCGAGGATGCCGCCGTTCCAGTGCGGAATCAGGTACACGGCAAGGAACAGCAGCGCGACGATAAATGGATAGACCATCAGGCTCATGGCCTTGACGATCGCCTGTTCACCGCAACGCACCACCGCCAACAGGCCGAGAATCAGCACGAATGACAACAGCGCGCGCGGTGGCGGCGTGATGTGCAGTTGATGTTCGAGGAAACTGGCGACCGTATTGGTCAGGCCGACGCTGTAGATCAGCAGGATCGGGAAAATGGCGAAGAAGTACAACAACGTGATCAACGCGCCGGCCTTGATGCCGAAATGCTGCTCGACCACTTCCGTGATATCGGCGCCTTCGCGACCGGACAGCACAAAGCGGGTCAGGCCACGGTGAGCGTAAAACGTCATCGGGAACGCCAATAGCGCGAGGATCACCAGCGGCCAGAAGCCCCCCAGCCCTGCGTTGATCGGCAAAAACAGGGTGCCGGCGCCAATGGCCGTCCCAAACAGTCCCAGCATCCAGGTGGTGTCCTGGCGATTCCAGCTCGAAAGTTCAGCGGGTGCTGCTGCGTCGAAACGCTTTTCGAGGCTATTGGCCTGATCATTCATCCGGTCGGATCTCCGCATTCCGGTCACTTGCCACTCGGTCGGGACGCGTCGGAAAAAACCGACAGACATGCTCCGGCCGAAACAGGGGCGCGATTCTCCGTGATAAATCAACGCAAGCAAAGACTTAGCTGAGGAATGGTTGTCCGGAGCAGATGGATGGGTGGTCGTTTTCGGAATGTTTTTTGCCGTTAAAAGCTACGTTGAATGTCGTTTTTCGACGTTTTTCCTGCACCCTGCCCAGCCGGAGGCTCAGATCAATCGAGCGACCAGGAAGCCGAACGACATGCAAAGTATTGCCAGACTCAGTAATCCCAGGATAGGAACGATGTCGCCTCTCTGCTTGATGCGTAATTTTTCCAGATACTCGTCGTGCTCTCGATCGGATCGATCAATCATGGCCTGGCGGTCGAATGTACTCATGGTGAATTTCCTACTCGCGGGTGATGGGTTAGATATGCTGAAGCTCGAACATTCATGACTTGAGTGAAAGGCCTATCAAGGCCGCTCTTGCAGTCAATACCCCGGCTATTACCGCAACCGGGTAGAAACAGGTTTCCCATTTCATCTTTTTTTCTTCCGCTACAAGCTTTTTCCTCTCAGCCACAAGCTTGCGTATTTCATTCATCAGCTTGTCAAGTTCGAGGTTTTCCCGGTCGTTTTGAAGCATTCGCCTTCCTTGGCTAGTGGCAGCTCTCGCGCAAGCTGCTCTGTGGCGTGATGATTTCGCATCCATAGGGTGCTGGCTAGCAGACGCATCTGCCGTCCCCGTAGGCAAAATCCGCGCGTCGCGTAAGCTCCCTCATACACCGAACCCACGATATTCCAGACCATTCACCTGCCAGGACACTGCTTTTGATCTAGCGTGAGAGAAGCCACCACTCAAGGAGACTCCCATGCCACTGGTTCGCGTCGATATCCAGCAAAACCCCGATCCCACGTTCGCCAGGCGCATCGGTGAACAGGTCTATGCCGCTCTGCGCACCTGTATCGATGTGCCCGAGCACGACAACTTCCAGATTCTCAACGAGCACGACAGCCAGCACTTCGTGTATGACGCGCAATACCTCGGCATCCAGCGCAGCGATGGCGTGGTGTTCATTCAGATCACCATCAGCGAAGGGCGCACCGTGGATAAGAAACAATTGCTGTTCAAGACCATCGCCGAGGGCCTGCATGCGCAATTGGGCATACGCCTGGAGGATGTCTTCATCAATCTGGTTGAAGTAAAAAAAGAGAACTGGTCATTTGGCAATGGCGTCGCCCAATACGTCACCTGACGTCGTCGGCGTTTCGAGTCGGGACTGACTCCCACAGCCCTGTCTGATTTTAATTGTTACATGTTCTTCAGATCGAATTAGAAAACCGGGTAGACCGTCCTGGCGACTATCAACTGACACGCGACACCTGTGTCAACACTGTAACTTGGAAGAATTTCAGACCCAAACTTTCAGATTAATCCTACAAATAAAAACGCAATTAAAATAACACCGAACATTACCGGAAATGCGAAATAAGCGAATTTGTTACAAGCAACTTCCCTGGCCTTGAATAACTTCCCGATGCCTGACTATATTTTCTCCGTCACCTTTCAGACAGCGAGAATCGGGCATGCAAAAATACAACAGGATTCATTTACTGTGGGCGGCGCTGCTCTTGCCGATTGCGGGCGCGCAGGCTGACATTCGCGAATTGGCCTCGTCACCGCGGTGGCTGACGACCAAGGTCTACATCGAGGGCGCTCCGCAGACTGACGTGAAGGCCAAATATCCCGGCGTCGTCGGAATATCGACCTGGGACCCGGAAACCAACCGCTACGAGTTTTTCTACACCGATACCGGTGAGTCCAAGTACAACAATGGCGGCGGCGGTTACTTCTTCGTCACCGGTGATCAACGAAAACATGTGCTGGTGCCGGACATCGGACCGAACAAAACGATCGTCAGGCGTCTGGAGACACTGAATAAAAACGAGTTCACTTATTCCCGTGAAGTACCTCGCGACATGATTGAAAGCAATCCGCCCGTACGCATTCACGTGGTTCACGCGCCCTATACCGGAAGTGTGGTCACCAAGTCTGCCACGCCACAATAAAAGCCTGGAGTTCGACATGAAAAAGACACTGAAGTCCCTGTTGTTATCGGCATCCCTGATGTCCGCCGCGCTGCTCGGATTCAGCAACGCGCACGCCACGGCGGCTCCAACAAAGGCCGCCGTCACGGACAACACCATGATGCTCACCGTGTTCCTCAAGCATGATCAATCCCGTCCGCTCAGCGAACTCAAAGCCCAGCTTGCCCAGCAAGGTTTCTATAAAACCTTCCCGCCCGCCGGGGTCGAAGTGGTGAGCTGGAATATCATGATGGGCATCGGCCAGGTCGTTACAGTGCGTTTTCCCGCGTCTCGACTGGCGGAAGTGAACCTGGCGCTGGAAAACACAGCCTGGGGCAGCTATCGCACCGAGTTCTACCCCACCTATGATTTCAAACCGATCGCGCTGGCCGAACAGAGCAAAGCGCACGCGGCCCAATGACATCGCCCGCCCACCGGTTCACCGGTGGGCGGGCGCCCTTGCTTCTGGCGTGAAGCGGTCCAGAATCAAAGCACCACTGCGCGAATGCAACGATTGCCAAGCCGCTGCGGATTCAGCACTCTGAGTCGACTTTCGCGACCCACCCGCCGCCAATCACAGGAGCCGCGCAATGCCCGCAACCGTTCTGGTACTGGTTGAAACGATCAATGACTATCTGCCGATTCTCGAACATCAGGGATTCCACCTGATCCTTGCACCGACGCCAGCCGAACGTACGCAAGCCATCCTCACCCATGGCAGTCGTATCGACGCCGTGCTCACTCGCGGCCCGCTGGGCCTGACAGCCGACGAAATCAACGCCCTCCCCGCCTTGAAAATCATCACGGTGATCGGTGCAGGCTACGAGCAGGTCGACCTGCAAGCAGCGAGTAATCGAGGCATCACCGTGACCAACGGCGCCGGGGTCAACGCTTCATCGGTGGCGGATCATGCAATGGCACTGCTGCTGGCATTGGTGCGTGATATCCCGCGCTGCGATGCCGCAGTACGCCGGGGTGAATGGCCTAAAATCATGCGGCCCTCCCTGGCGGGCAAACGTCTGGGCATTCTCGGGCTGGGCGCGGTGGGCATGGCGATTGCCAAACGCGCCGAGCTTGGTTTCGACATGCAGATCAGCTACCACAACCGCCAGGTGCGCAGCGATGTGCCCTACGCATTCTGCTCAACGCCGACGGAACTGGCCCGGGCCTCGGACTTCCTGGTCGTTGCCACGCCCGGTGGCATTGGTACTCAACATCTGGTGACGCGAGCAGTGCTTGATGCGCTGGGCCCAAACGGATTCATCGTCAATATCGCGCGAGCCAGTGTGATCAGCACGGCGGAACTGGTTTCCGCACTGGAACAACGTCGCATCGCCGGAGCTGCGCTGGACGTTTTCGATCACGAACCCGAGGTGCCCGACACGCTGAAAAACCTCAGCAATGTGGTGCTGACGCCTCATGTCGCCGGACTGTCCCCCGAGGCCACTCAGGGCACCGTGGAACTGGTAGGCAAGAACCTCATGGCGTTTTTCTCCGGTCAACCGGTGTTGACCCCCGTCGCCCTGCCGCCCAGATTCAGCAACCAGCGCGTGCACTGAAGTATGCCGCGAGCCTCGGATTCACTGCCGTCAAGCGGATCCGGCCCGTTCTGTCTGCACGCCCGTTGTACCCATTTCCAAAGGTGATCATCCAGCAACACGCGAACCTATAAGACCGACCCGCGCTTGTGACCCACCCCGCGCGCCATTAGATTAGCCAATGATGTCTGGCCTCCAAAATAAGCAGAAGGGATAAGCATGGCGCTTACTGACCAGTCCACCCGAATCCGCGCGGGCGAAGAACTCGATGCCGGCCTGATCGATCCGTATCTCAAGGCGCACATTCCCGGCCTGACCGGCAGCCCCAGGATCAGCCAGTTTCCCGGCGGCGCCTCGAACCTGACCTACCTGCTGGAATACCCGGAACAGGAGTTCGTACTGCGCCGCCCGCCGTTCGGCCACAAGGCCAAGTCCGCCCATGACATGGGCCGTGAGTTCCGCATCCTCAATCAACTGCGCGAAGGTTTCCCGTACTGCCCGAAGGCCTACGTGCACTGCACCGACGAAGCCGTCATCGGCGCCGAGTTCTATGTGATGGAACGGGTCAAGGGCATCATCCTGCGCGCCGAACTGCCGCCGGAACTGGGCCTCGATTCGGCGAAGACCGAAGCGCTGTGCAAAAGCTTCATCGACCGTTTCGTTGAACTGCACCGGGTCGATTACAACGCCTGTGGCCTCGGCGATCTGGGCAAGCCCGAAGGCTACGTCGCGCGGCAGATCAAAGGCTGGAGCGAGCGTTACGAGAAAGCCCTGACCCCGGACGCGCCGCACTGGGAAACAGTAAAAGCCTGGCTCAACGACAAGATGCCGGCCGACCACCCGACGTCGAGCATCGTCCACAACGACTACCGTTTCGACAACGTCATCCTCGACCCGGACAACCCGATGCAGATCATCGGTGTACTCGACTGGGAACTGACCACCCTCGGCGACCCGCTGATGGATCTTGGCAACACCCTTGCCTACTGGATCGAAGCCGGCGACCCGGCACCGGTGCAATTAATGCGTCGCCAACCGAGCCACGCGCCAGGCATGCTGACGCGCCGCGAATTCGTCGACTACTACGCCGAGCGCTCAGGGATCCGCATCGACAACTTTGACTTCTACTACACCTACGGCCTGTTTCGCCTGGCCGGCATCGTGCAGCAGATCTACTACCGCTTCTACCATGGCCAGACCCAGGACAAACGCTTCGCGCAGTTCATTCACATGAACAAACTGCTGGAGCAGATGAGCCTGCAGGTCATCCAGAAATCCAGCCTCTGATCCGGGCCAATAACAAGACTTTTCACAAGGGAATCCCATGTCCAAGACTCAGTTGTTCGACCTCGACGGCAAAATCGCTTTCGTCTCCGGCGCCAGCCGCGGCATCGGTGAAGCCATCGCCAAACTGCTGGCCCAGCAAGGCGCCCACGTGATCGTCTCGAGCCGCAAGCTCGAAGGCTGCCAGCACGTCGCCGACGCCATCACCGCCGCCGGCGGCAAGGCAACCGCCGTAGCCTGCCACATCGGTGAAATGGAGCAGATCAGTCAGGTCTTCGCCGGGATCAAGGAACAGTTCGGCCGCCTCGACATCCTGGTCAACAACGCCGCGACCAACCCGCAATTCTGCAACGTGCTCGACACCGATCTCAGTGCGTTCCAGAAGACCGTCGACGTGAATATTCGCGGCTACTTCTTCATGTCGGTGGAAGCCGGCAAGCTGATGCGCGAAAACGGCGGCGGCAGCATCATCAACGTCGCCTCGATCAACGGCATCTCGCCGGGGATTTTCCAGGGCATTTATTCGGTGACCAAAGCCGCGGTCATCAACATGACCAAGGTCTTCGCCAAGGAATGCGCGCAATTCGGCATCCGCTGCAACGCCCTGCTGCCCGGCCTGACCGACACCAAATTTGCCTCCGCACTGGTGAAAAACGACGCAATCCTGAAGCAAGCCCTGACCCAGATCCCACTCAAACGCGTGGCCGATCCGAGCGAAATGGCGGGCGCGGTGTTGTACCTCGCCAGCGACGCGTCGAGCTACACCACCGGTGTGGCGCTGAATGTGGACGGCGGCTTCCTGTCCTGATTTCCCCGGCAAATTGCTAGCCCGTGTGGGAGCGAGCCTGCTCGCGAAAGCGTCGTGTCAGTCAGCTGTGTTTCGACTGATACCCCGCCTTCGCGAGCAGGCTCGCTCCCACAGAGTCACTGCTGGATTCCAGGCCTCGTACAATCGAGGAATCGCGAGTCTTATTGTGTGATGCAACGGGTAGTCGTGATCTGGCGCGTCACCTGCCCATCCACATACATGTCCCCAACCACCTCAGTATTCTCCAACACCTCGCAGCGAGGTTCCGGCGGTGGCGGCGGCGCGACAGGCGCAGGGGGTGGTGGACTGGCACAACCCGCCACCAACACGACAAGAAAAGCCAACGGCAATACGCGTTTCCCAGGATTAGTCATCGGACGACCCGCGATAAAGGGAGACAACCTCCCGCCGCCCAAACGGCCGCGGAAGACCTGACCACTCATTCTTTATAGCTGAGCACATTGTTCGCGCCAGTGGATTGGGGCGATTGAATAGTTTGGGCTGTCGGTTTTGCGCGAATTGTCCAGAAGAGGTCTGGATTGAGATCATCGTAATCGGCGAGGGCCTCATCGGGAGCAGGCTCGCTCCTACATGGATTGCGTACAACCTAAAGAACAGGTCGGCTTTCAGGCCGCCTTCGCGAGCAGGCTCGCTCCCACAGAACAGCAAAAACAAAATCAAATGATCGTCCGATCGCGCCCCGAGCCTTCGGCAGCGCCTACCCACGATGAGCGCAAGCTCGAGTTCCGCTTTTGATCCTGGAGCCCGTCGGCAGGCTGAGCGGAGGGATGGATCCGGGCGTGGGAGCGCAGCGACCGTACGACGCAGTCGGACACAGCGAGTGTAGGTGCAGCGAAGCAAACCGGAGCCGCTGCGCCAGGATCGATCCCGCAGCGAAGGAACCCCGAGCCCCAGCGAGCGGGCCGAACGTCAGGGCGAAGACCTTTTGGTTCCTTTTGGGGCGTTTGCCAAAAGGGACTCGCCGTAAGGGCGAAACCGCCATCCGCAACACCCCAAAAAACGGATATACACCCACCCCCCCAAAGCATGGTCGGCCCAAAGGCCGCCAAGCCCCAAAAGCGCTAAGCCAAATCAGGATCCCGCGACGAGCGCAAAGAATTGCTCTCAAGCTCATACCGCAACTCACCCACCAACGCCTCAACCGCCTCCGGCGTACGCAGCGAAGCCAGATCCAGGCCACTGATCACCAGATCCACCTGCCCCGAATCCGGGTGATACAACTTGACCGTCAGCGAACGATCACCATCCACCGAACACTCACAAGCCAGCGGCGCAAAACTGTGCTCGAGCCGAGCGCGCAACTGCGCAAGATTCATCATGGACATGTTCCTATGGCTGTTTCGAAAGGGCGCGATCGCAAGACGCAAATGGTCCACACCGCACCCCACAAGCCTAAGAACACAACGCCTGCGCCAATACATGAATTTGCACCCTTGTAACTAGTGCATTTGCACCCTCAGCGCTGGCCTTTGGTGCCCCACTCTCCCGAGAACAGGCCGCGCTCCCGCGCCCAGACAATCGCCTCGCTGCGGCTGTGCACATCCAGCTTCGAATACACCGTGGCCACGTGATTGCGCACGGTATTGGGCGCCAGTTTCAGTCGGCCGGCGATCTCCTTGTCTGCCAGCCCTTCGCAGATCAGACCCAGTACATCGCGCTCGCGCGCCGTCAGATCAGTGAACGAGGCTCTGGGCAACTGCGGCGAGTTGATCTTCTTTACGTTGGCGAGCTTTTCGATCAACGTCCGACTGAACCACGAAGCATCCTTCATCACCTCTTCAATCGCCGCGACCAGTTCAAGCTCCGTGCGCTTGCGTTCGGTCATGTCCATCAACACCAGCAGATAGCACGAGGTGTCATGGATGTTCACCGTGTCGGCGGACACTGCGCATTCAAGCAGTTCCTCGTCCTTCTTGCGCACCGGCACGTCGACCCGATCCACCCGACCGTGCTTGGCTAGCGCCGACAACAACCGCGTGCGCGCACCGTCATCATGGATAAAGCTCAACTGCGTCACCGTCTTGCCGAGCACCTCATCGCTGTCATAGGCCAGGGTATCGAGAAACGCCTGATTGACGTCGATGACCTCCTGCTTGTCCGCGGTGCAGATGAGAATCGGCACGGGGGTCAGCCGAAAAGCTTTGGCGAACCGTTCTTCGCTCTGACGCAGCGCCAACTCGACCCGGCGTCGCGGCTCCATGTCGACGAAGGAAAACAGCATGCAATTCTCGTCATTGAGCAGCAGCGGCTGGCCGGCAACGATCACCTGTTTGCTGCCGCCGTCAGGCAGGCGCAGTTCCGCCTGCATCTGCGGAATGGTCGCGACATCGCGCAAGCGCTGGATAGCCAGATCGCGTTTATCGGCCTGCTCGAAGATATCGATTTCGTATGCCGAGGTGCCGATCACCTGATCGCGGGTATAGCCGGTCATTTCCAGAAAACCCGGATTGACCTTGATGTAACGCAAATCGCTGAGCCGGCAGATCACCGCCGGCGCGGGATTGGCGTTGAAGGTTTTTTCGAAGCGCAGCTCGGCGTTGGCCCAGTCGGTGACATCGCTCATGATCAGCACCAGCGACTCGGGCTGCCCCACACGGTCGGTCAGCACCATGCTGCGCACACTGTGCACCCAGACACGCTCCGGGTCGTCCACGGGCGAGATCTCGATCAGCACGTCACTGAACGCCTCGCAACGCGCCACGCGGCTGATCGGGTAGTTCTCGGGCGACAACACATGGTTATTGCGATAGCGCAGGACGAAACGCTTGGCGTACTCGTCAGCGTTGGTGCCCAGGTCACCGATGGTGCTGACGCCATGCATGGTCAGCGCCGCTTCGTTGGCCCAGAGGATGCTTTTGTCGAGTTCCAGCAGAATCACCCCGTCCGACAGCCCGGCAATGATCTGCTGCAACTGGCGACGGTTGGTTTCGGTGGTCAGGACTTCCTGGCTCATTGGATCTCCACACTGTGATGCGGCTAGGTGAAGAGTACGACCGCGACGACTCGGGATCGTGCCACGCCTTGAAAATCGCCGAAAAGACCTCTGTGGGAGTGCGTGAGCTGTAATCTGTGCCAGTTCACTTGTCCCACGGCCCAACGCCGTCAAAAAGATTTTTGAACCCGCCAAAAATCATCCGCTGCCCGTCAAAGCCCATGGGATTGACGTCCGGTTGCATGCGCGGGTCTTCCATCATTTTCGCCATGCCTGCGTCGCGGGTGGCCTTGTCGGGCCAGATCAGCCAGCCGGATGACACGGTCTCGCCTTCCTCGAGTTTGCCCGCCAACGGGAAAGAGGTGAGCTTGCCCTCCGGCACGTCGTCACCCCAGCACTGGACGACCTCAACGGCGCCATATTCCTTGAACAGCCTGGCGGCGATCTCACAGTGTTTTTTGTACTGTTCACGATTGGCGTCAGGCACGGGTGCCACGAAGATATCGATGTAGGCCATGTTCATTCTCCTTGCAGGATGGGTTCGATCTGCTGACTGGTCGATTGCGGCGGGCGCCATTCGACACGATTCACGCCAGGCCCGACCGGCGGTTCGTCACCCGCCCCAAGATTGCCCTCGACCTGCCCGGCCATGTGCAGTGTTCCCGCCATCACCCCGGTGGTCGGGTTCTGCAGCAGCTTCATCCAGGCCTTGTCGAAGGTGTTGCCCAGACTGCTACGAATCAGCGCTTCGCTGTCGGGGCGGTCGTTGGCCTGGATGATCGCGCGAATGCCGGCCACGCCGACTGAAATCATCGCCCCGGCCAGTTTCCCCGCCGCTGCCGCCACCGCACTGGCGGCGCCGCGCGGGGCCATTTCCGCTTCAATGCGTTGGCTGGCACGTTTGGCCACCGGGGCCATGGCGGCGTCGGTGGAAGAAATGCCCCTGGCGCCGCCGTCGGTGTGAACCTTGTCGATCAGCGCGGCGTACGCCGGCAGGGTGTTCAGCGGCTCGGTGCTGATGACCGTGAACAGCGAGGCATCCCGCGCCGGCGGGGGCCCGAGGGCGATGGCCGGGATCTTTTGCAAGCGCCCGTTGAGCTGCGCAATAGGCACACCATGACGCTGGGCGATGAGTGGCATCTGTTGCGCCATCAACTGCGCGTAGAACGCCGTGGCCTGAGCCAG
The DNA here is from genome assembly GCF_030209115.1 of Pseudomonas sp. FR229a. Lineage (NCBI taxonomy): Bacteria > Pseudomonadati > Pseudomonadota > Gammaproteobacteria > Pseudomonadales > Pseudomonadaceae > Pseudomonas > Pseudomonas sp. FR229a. Next base: position 156,991 of record NZ_JARVSP010000013.1, read on the forward strand.
GATGGCGTCCGGATCTATCTCTACTGCGACCGGCGCCAGGACCTTTTCCTGATATTGCTCAAGCAGATACGTCGCCAGCCGTTTCGCCGAAGCATCCTGCTCGCCGCCAGCGCTGATCGTGTACCAACTGACCTTCATCGACAGCCATTCCTGGGTCCAGTAGCTGCTGAACCAAGGGATGAAATTTTCTTCAGTTTGCTGATAGACGCGAGTGCGCCAATGTTCCATCGAACCGCGGGCGAACAGCTTGACCTGTTCGGTGGCCTGCTGCGAAGCGCTGAGGATTTCGCGGTCGATCTGCTGCCAGGTCTGCGCCGACACGACCACGGCTTGCGGCGCGGTCACCGGTGCCCGGACCGAAGTAGCACAGCCGGCCAGCAGAAACAGTGCGGCAACGACCAGCGCGCGCGGGTTCACGGTGGTGGTGTCCTTTGGCTGAGGGAGGTGCAGGTTTGAGTATAGGCAGGTGAGTAAGAGGGGTGCCGCTTGTTCTGGCCTCTTCGCGAGCAGGCTTACTCCTGCATTTGAAATGCGTTCTCCCTGTAGGAGTGAGCCTGCTCGCGAAGGGGTCATCAGCAGCACCACAAACCTCAACCATCACCACCGTCGATAACCACCATCGCCACGATTGCCTTCCGCCCATCCCTCACCAAAGGCACGATTGACTCATCCGACACACAACGAGGCGTTCACATCATGATCCATACCCAAGTCACCCTCTCCGTGAGTTTCCCGGTGTTCGGCAGCAACTACTACCAACAGCACGTCGTACCGCGCAAAGCGCAGACGCTGGTGTTCAACAAGGATTTCGACGATCTGCTGATGCCCGCCGCCAGCAACCATTTCAGCAATGAAGTGGTCGGCCTCAACGATCAGTTCCGTTTTCTGAGCGACATTCTCGCCACCCATTTGCTCGATCACGAGGCCTCGGTGCCTGCGCGATCCCGCGTCCAGGCGAGCGCTCATTTTTAATCCCTCGAAGGCTTGCCCGCGAAGCGGACGATCATGAAAAAGCCCACTGGCCGGTTCGGCTCAGTGGGCTTTTTCGTGGCATCCGCTGACTCAGTCGATCAACGCTTCCAGCAGTCGGCAAAGCGCGAACAGACTTCATATTTCGCGTCCATGGCGGCCATCCGATCGAGGTGATGATCGATGGCTTCCGCCATCACGCGGTTCGACGCCTGGAAATAGAACATGAACATGGCCTTTTCTTCCGCGTCCGGCGCCGCGTTGCCACGCTTGCCGTCTTTGTCATCCACGCGCGCCCACTCGCCCAGGCGCTTGTCATCGACGCTACGCAAACGCTGGCGATATTCGTCTTTGGTGCGCTGCATCGCCTGATCCTTTGTGGTCGCGCTTTCCTTGTCGAACTCGATCAGATTCTGGCGATACAGCGCCCAGTAATCGTCCGGCAACGTAAAACCCAGTTTGGCCTTGCGGTCGTTGATCAGCGAGTCGAGCTTCTCTGGAGAAAAACTGGCCGCAGGCTCTTTGCCGGCATCCGGTTTCATGAAAACGAAAAGGCTGCCTTCGATGATACGGTCGATCAGTGCCGTGCGTTGCGGCGTGTCGGGCAGCAGCGCCGGTGGCTTGGGAAAGATCGGGTTGCGCCCCACGCACGCCGCCAGCGCAGTGCGGTCCAGTGGCATCACGGTGCGCAGATCTTTACCGTCGTGCCGCTCCAGATGCCGCAACGTGGTGATGCACTGGGTCTTGGTGACGTTCAGTGTCACTTCATATTCATTGCCACGCTTGGGCGTAAAGGAAAAACCCGAGCCGCAGGTGGCGTAACCGACCTGCGTGTTGACACGCAGATACGCCGGCTGCTCGGGCTTGATCTTGAATTCAAGGTAACCGCGCGCCTGTTCCGGCGGCGCAACCATCATCCCCGCCCGGCGCTTGCTGTCGCCGATCAACACATTGTTGAGCATGCCGGTGGTCAAGCCATCGCAATGCTCGGCGTCGAAATAATCGATCGTGGCGTTATCGGTATTGGCGACGAACCTTACCTTGGCGGCGTCTGGATCGGTCGCATCCTGATAGGTGCCGGTGATGTTGCAACCTGTCAGCAGGCTGCATGACAGTACTGCACCAGCCAGCGACAGGGCCAAGCGCAGCGGGGAAACAATGGACATGATCTTCCTTGGCAGCGTGAAAAGCGCGCATGCTACTGAATTGCCACTACGGCGTCCATTTCTTCGCTCCCTCACGTGAGCCCGTCCCTGGGACTCTCGATCAATCAGTCATCATCGCGATCACGGTAATAACGACGGCCATCGCGGCGGTCGCCATCGCGGTCGTCCCAGCGCCGGTCATCATCGTAATAGCGGCCATGATCACGGTCGTAATGCCGGCCATGCCGGTGGTCATCATCAAAATCCGCAATACACCCGCTGAGCAATACCGCGGCGGTCACAGTGAGCAGCATCGTTGTCGCGTGCTTCATTCAATACTTTCCTAAACCCAAGGTCTTGACGATGAAATCGCCACGCTGCCGGCCTCTTCAGGAGGCAGTGCGCGCAGCCGCAGATACGACCGGGCAAAAACCCGTTGATTCACTGGCCACCATCGACCGTCTGTCGGTCCGTTCGCCGCAACCGAGCGGCGGCGTAATGCCACCTATACTGCTTGCAACCAATCCCCAAGCAATGGATCTGCACCCTCAAATAACAACAAGCAGAGGTGGACCATGGTCTGGCAGCAAATCTATGACCCGTTCGGCAATCCGGTGCTCTCCACGCTGATGGCTGCAGTGCCGGTGGTGGTGATGCTCGCGGCGCTGGCGTTCTTTCACGTCAAGGCGCATCTGGCGGCGCTGCTGGCACTGGCGTCCGCCCTGCTGATCTCGATCTTCGCCTTCGACATGCCGGCGGGCATGGCCGGTTCGGCGGCATTGTTCGGCGCAGCGAATGGCTTGCTGCCGATCGGCTGGATCGTCCTCAACATCATCTTCCTGCATCGCCTGACCACCGAGAACGGCTCGTTCAAAGTGCTGCAGGATTCCCTCGCGCGCATCACCGACGACCGACGCTTGCAACTGCTATTGATCGCCTTCTGCTTCGGTGCGTTCTTCGAAGGCGCAGCGGGCTTTGGCACGCCGGTGGCGGTGACCGGGGCGATCCTGATTGGTCTGGGTTTTTCGCCATTGGCCGCATCCGGTCTGGCACTGATCGCCAACACCGCCCCCGTGGCATTTGGCGCCCTGGGCACGCCGATCATCACCCTCGCCAAAGTCACCGGGCTGGATGAGATGGAGCTGTCGATGATGGTTGGCCGGCAGTTGCCGTTTTTCTCGGTGCTGGTGCCGTTCTGGTTGATCTGGGCGTTTGCCGGATGGCGCAAGATGCTCGAGGTGTGGCCGGCGATTCTGGTGGCCGGAGTCAGTTTCGCCATCCCGCAATTTCTCGTTTCGAACTACCACGGGCCGATGCTGGTGGACGTGATCGCCGCGCTGATTTCCATGGCCTGCCTGACACTGTTCCTCAAGGTGTGGAAACCGGCCACCATTCATACTTCGGCAGCGCTGTCCGGCCGCGTCGACACCTCCAAAGTCGATGAAGAAAAAGTCACCGCCAGCGCCGCCTTCAGCGATCAGGCGCGCCCGGCAGTGATGCGCGCATGGATGCCGTGGATCATTCTCACGGTGTTCGTGTTTGCCTGGGGCACGCAGGGCTTCAAGAACATGTTCGATACGCGGCCGGTGATCGACCCGGTCACGCAATCGGCCAAGCTTGATCCGCAAGGCAAACCGGTGCGTGAGGCCAATCCGATTTTCGCCCCGGCACTGACTTTCACCAGCCTGCACTTGCAGATCGAAAAAGTCCCGCCAGTTGTTGCGGCGCCGAAAGCCGAGGAAGCGGTGTACAAGTTCACCTGGCTGACAGCGACCGGCAGCGGGATTCTGCTGGCGGCGATTGTCGGCGGTCTGTTGATGGGCTATTCGATCCCGCAACTGATCAAGCAGTACTTGCGCACGCTGTGGGTGGTGCGGTTTTCGCTGATCACCATTGCGGCAATGCTGGCGCTGGGGTTCCTCACGCGCTATTCCGGACTGGATGCGACGATGGGACTGGCCTTCGCGGCGACGGGAATTTTCTATCCGATGTTCGGCACGCTGCTCGGTTGGCTGGGGGTGGCACTGACCGGCTCGGACACCGCGTCGAACGTGTTGTTTGGCGGCTTGCAGCGGGTGACTTCGGAACAACTGGGCATCAGTCCCGTGCTGATGGCGGCGGCGAACAGTTCCGGTGGGGTGATGGGCAAAATGGTCGACGCGCAGTCGATCGTCGTCGCCTCCACCGCGACCCGCTGGTATGGGCATGAGGGCGAGATCCTGCGTTACGTGTTTTTCCACTCGATCGTGCTGGCGATCCTGGTCGGCGGGCTAGTGACGTTGCAGGCGTACGTCGCGCCGTTTACCTCGATGGTGGTAGGTGGGCCATAACTGAAGAAACACAACTCCCCTGTAGGAGTGAGCGTGCTCGCGATAGCGGTCTGTCAGTTGATAGTGTGTTGGCTGACACACCGCTATCGCGAGCAGGCTCACTCCTACAGGGTTTTTGTGCTGCCTTGGAGATTGATGAGCAGAACACATAACTCTTTAGCGAAAATCCGACAAAACCTTTTCCTCCCTCCTGCGGTCACTCCTTTTACGAGACTGGCATGCATGCCGGCGCGCCCTTTTGGGCCTTTTGCAATCCTGCCGCCCGATGAGAGAAAAGGAATCGAACCATGCCGATTTCCCGACGCAATTTCATGATCCTCGGCGCCGTAACCGCGACGGCGTTCGCTATGCCCCCCTTTATCAGCCTCAAGGCCTACGCGGCCAGTCTGGAGCAACCGGCCATGAGCAAAGTCACCCTGCAAGTCAACGGAAAACCGCAAACCCTGGAAGTCGACACCCGTACCACCCTGCTCGACGCCCTGCGCGAACACCTGCACCTGACCGGCACCAAGAAAGGCTGCGACCACGGCCAGTGCGGCGCCTGCACGGTGATCGCCGACGGGCGGCGGATCAACTCCTGCCTGACCCTGGCGGTCATGCACGACGGCAGCGAAGTCACCACCATCGAAGGCCTCGGCATGCCGGACAAGCTGCACCCGATGCAGGCCGCGTTCATCAAGCACGACGGCTATCAGTGCGGCTACTGCACGCCGGGGCAGATCTGCTCCGCAGTCGCGGTGCTCAAGGAAATCCGCGACGGTATTCCCAGCCACGTCAGCCCGAGCCTGACCGAGCCGCCGAAACTGATCGCCGCCGAACTGCAGGAGCGCATGAGCGGCAATATCTGCCGCTGCGGCGCGTACTCGAACATCATCGAAGCCATCACTGAAGTTGCGGAGGTGCCGGCATGAGAGCCTTCAACTACAGCCGCGCCGACTCGCCTGCCGCAGCCGCCTCCCAAGCTGCACAAGCCGAAGGCGCCAAGTTCATCGCCGGCGGCACCAACCTGCTCGACCTGATGAAACTCGACATTGAGACCCCGGTGCATCTGATCGACGTCAACCACCTCGGTCTGGATCAGATCGAGGCTACGCCTGAGGGCGGACTGCGTATCGGCGCCCTGGTGCGCAATACCGATCTGGCCGCCGACGCCCGCGTACGCAAAGACTACGCCCTGCTCTCCCGCGCGCTTCTGGCCGGAGCGTCCGGGCAGTTACGCAACATGGCGACCACCGCCGGCAACCTGCTGCAACGCACTCGCTGCCCGTACTTCTACGACACCCATCAGGCCTGCAACAAACGCAATCCGGGCAGCGGCTGCGCGGCGATCGGCGGGGTCACCCGGCAACTGGGGATCATCGGCGTCAGTGACGCGTGCATCGCCACCCACCCGAGCGACATGGCCATCGCCATGCGTGCGCTTGATGCGCAGATCGAAACGGTCAAGCCTGACGGCAGCACCCGCAGCATTGCCATGGCCGATTTTCATCTATTGCCCGGCAATACGCCGAACATCGAAACCAGCCTCACACCCGGTGAGTTCATCACCGCCGTGACCCTGCCGGCGCCGGTCGGTGGCACGCACATTTATCACAAGGTACGTGATCGTTCGTCCTACGCGTTTGCCCTGGTCTCGGTGGGTCTGATCCTGCAAAAGGACGGCACCGGCCGCGTCGCCGTTGGCGGCATTGCGCCGAAACCTTGGCGGGTCGAAGCCGCTGAAGCGCTGCTGCCCAAGGGCGCCAAAGCGGTCAGCGAGCGCCTGCTCGAAGGCGCGACCCCCACCGATGACAACCAATTCAAACTGACACTGGTCGAGCGCACGCTGGCTTCGGTGTTGGCGCAAGCGAGGGAAACCGCATGAAATTCGACACGCCCGCCACCACCAATCCCATCGACCGCTTGAGGGTCGTTGGCAAGCCCACCGAGCGCATCGAAGGCCCGCTGAAAACCAGCGGCCAGGCGACCTACGCCTACGAGCAACATGAAGCGGCGGCCAATCAGGCCTACGGTTTCATGGTTGATTCGGCGATCGCCAAAGGGCGGATCAAAGCCATTCATCTCGACGAGGCCAAAGCCGCACCCGGCGTACTGGCGATCGTCACCGCCGAGAACGCCGGCAAGCTCGACAAAGGTGATTACAACGCCGCCCATTTGCTCGCCGGTCCCGACGTGCAGCATTACCAGCAAGCCGTTGCGCTGGTGGTCGCCGAGACCTTCGAACAGGCCCGCGCCGCCGCGCAACTGGTCAAGGTCGACTACGAAACCGCCGAAGGCAAGTTCGACCTGGCCAGCGTCAAAGACCTCGGCGTCGAGCCGAAAGACGAGCTGCCGGACGTCAATCACGGCGACTTCGACAAAGCCTTCGCCGCCGCCCCGGTGCAGTTCGATCAGACCTACACCACGCCGGACCAGTCCCACGCGATGATGGAACCTCATGCGACATTGGCCGCGTGGAAAGGCGACCAACTGACGCTGTGGACGTCGAACCAGATGGTCGCCTGGAGCGTCGGCGACATTGCGAAGACCCTCGGCCTGCCGAAGGAAAAAGTCCGCCTGGTCTCGCCGTACATTGGCGGAGGGTTCGGCGGCAAGCTGTTCATTCGTGCCGACGCGATCCTCGCCGCTCTAGGCGCGCGCATGGCCGGCCGGCCAGTGAAAGTCGCCCTCGCCCGCCCGCAAATGGCCAACAACACCACCCATCGCCCGGCAACGATTCAGCGTATCCGTATGGGTGCCACGGCCGACGGCAAGCTGACCGCCATTGCCCATGAAGGCTGGTCGGGCAACCTCGCCGACGGCAAGGTCGAACTGGCCGCGCAACCGAGCCAGTTGCTCTATGCCGCAGAAAACCGCCGCGTCAGCATGCGCCTCGCGCCGCTCGACCTGCCTGAAGGCAACGCCATGCGCGCGCCGGGTGAAGCGCCGGGGCTGATGGTGCTGGAAATTGCCATGGACGAAATGGCCGAACAGCTGAAGATGGACCCGGTGCTGTTCCGCATTGCCAATGACACCCAGGTCGATCCGGTGAAGACCGAGCGGCCGTTTTCCCAGCGTCAACTGGTCAAATGCCTGCAGATCGGCGCGGAGAAATTCGGCTGGGATCAGCGCAAAGCGCAGCCCGGCACACGTCGTGAAGGCCGTTGGCTGATCGGCATGGGCGTGGCGGCGGCGTTTCGCAATAACCTGCTGGTCAAGTCCGGCGCCCGCGTGCGCCTGGAGCGTGACGGCAAGGTGATCGTCGAAACCGACATGACCGACATCGGCACCGGCAGCTACACGATCATCGCGCAGACAGCCGCAGAGATGATGGGCGTCGGCCTGAATGATGTGGTGGTACGTCTGGGCGATTCGGACTTCCCGGTCTCGGCCGGTTCCGGCGGCCAGTTCGGCGGCAACTGCTCGACTGCAGGGGTTTATGCCGCCTGCATGAAACTGCGCGAAGCGGTGGCGCAGAAGCTGGGACTCGCGGCGGATCAGGCCGAGTTCGTCGATGGTCAGGTGCGCGTCGGCAGCAAGAGCCTGCCGCTGCGCAATGCCGCTGAGGGCGGCGCGCTGGTCGGCGAGGACAGCATCGAATTCGGGGATCTGGCCGAGAAGTATCAGCAATCGACCTTCGGCGCGCACTTCGCTGAAGTTGCCGTCGACGCCGCCACCGGTGAAGTCCGCGTGCGGCGCATGCTCGCGGTGTGCGCGGCCGGACGGATTCTCAACCCTATTTCGGCCCGCAGCCAGGTGATCGGCGCAATGACCATGGGCGTCGGCGCGGCATTGATGGAAGAGCTGGCCGTGGACAAGCGTCTGGGCTATTTCGTCAATCATGACCTGGCGGGATACGAAGTGCCGGTGCACGCCGACATTCCGCATCAGGAAGTGATTTTTCTCGAAGAGACTGACCCGATTTCTTCGCCGATGAAGGCCAAGGGCGTGGGTGAATTGGGGATTTGCGGCGTGAGTGCGGCGGTAGCGAATGCGATCTACAACGCTACCGGCGCGAGGGTGCGGGAGTATCCGATTACGCTGGACAAGATTCTGGATTCATTGCCGGAGATGATCTGAAGCGAAAAGCCCCTCTCCCAAAGGGAGAGGGAACCGATCCGGGGATATTCAGAATGTGCAGCGACGTGAAAGTCTTTCTGTGTATCCATAATCGCAACGGCACGTTCCGGTCGATGCACATCGCAAGACACCTCGGTCGGCTCCCACTCCCCCGGGAGACGCCTGGGGTGACTCGCATGCTGTTAGCGCACCTGCATGGGGTCCTAGGGGTCGAGTGGATTCACCACCACGCTTGCAGAATGCCGAACGTCTCGAGCATCCCCCAATCGGCTCCCTCTCCCTCGGGAGAGGGCTGGGGTGAGGGGCGAGGTTTCACTCGGTCTTTGGATATTGCTCATCACTGACCTGCTCCATCCAGTCCACCACCTTGCCATCCAGCACTTCCGCAATTGCGATATGACTCATCGCCGTTGTCGGCGCCGCCCCGTGCCAATGTTTGGCACCCGGGGCAATCCAGACGGTATCGCCCGGGCGGATTTCACGAACCGGCTGGCCCCATTCCTGGACGAACCCTGCTCCTGCGGTGACGATCAATGTCTGTCCTAACGGATGGGCGTGCCACGCAGTTCTCGCGCCCGGCTCGAACGTTACGGTCGCGCCGCTCACGCGGGCCTCGTCGGTACCCTTGAACGGCGCATCCACCCGCACCGTGCCGGTAAACCAGTCAGCGGGGCCTTTGGCCGAGGGTTGAGAGCCATTCGGCGTAACCGTGACACGCGGGTTTTCAGTGGCCTGCACTTCACCGGCCAGCAGCGAGAGCGTCAGCGCAGAAGCAGCGATCGGGTTCATGGCGGTTCCTCCGGATGAATAACGCAACCACTGTAGCGATCGGCACTCTTTAGATAATCGTCTAGAATCCGAAAAAACTTATGCAGGACAATCATCAATGCTCCGGGAAAACGCCACCGACCTGCTCGCCTTTCTCGCCGTTGCCCGTGAACGCAGTTTCACCAAGGCCGCCGCCAAACTCGGCGTGTCGCAATCGGCGCTCAGCCACACCATTCGCAGTCTCGAGGCACGTCTCGGCCTGCGCCTGCTGACCCGCACCACGCGCAGCGTTTCGCCGACCGAGGCCGGCGAACACCTGCTGCAGACCATCGGCCCGCGCTTCGAAGAGATCGAGATGGAACTGGCCGCCCTGAGCAACCTGCGCGAGACCCCGGCAGGGAAGATCCGCATCAGCGCCACCGACCACTCGCTGAACTGGATCCTGCGTCCGGTGTTGCAGGAGTTCCTGCCGAAATACCCGGACGTCACCGTCGAAGTCTGCTGCGACTATGGCTTCGTCGACATCGCCGGCCAGGGCTTCGATGCCGGAGTGCGCCTGGGCGAAGACGTTGCGCAGGGCATGATCGCCACGCGCATCGGCCCGGACATGCGCATGGCCGTGGTCGGCTCGCCCGCCTACTTCGCCCGCCGCGCAGCGCCGCAGACCCCGCGCGACCTGACCGACCACGCCTGCAACAACCTGCGTCTGCCAACCAATGGCGGACTGTATTCGTGGGAGTTCGAAAAGGACGGCGAAAGCCTGAAGGTTCGTGTCTCCGGCCAGGTCACCCTGAACGGCGTGTACCCGTTGCTCGACGCCGCGCTGGACGGTTTCGGTCTGAGCTACATCCCGGAAAATGTCGTTGCACCGTTTCTGGCCGACGGCCGCTTGATCCAGGTGCTTGGAGACTGGTGCCCGGCGTTTTCCGGCTATCACCTGTACTACCCGAGCCGACGCCAGGCAGCGCCGGCGTTTGCCTTGTTGCTGGAGGCGTTGCGCTATCGCGTTTGACCCGGTTCAACCCAGCAACGCAATTAACTGATGCCGCTGCGCATCGGTGAGCATCGGCCCAAAACCGGCTCCGGCATTGTCAGCCATGTAGCGCGGATTGCTGGTCCCCGGAATCACACAGGTCACTGCCGGATGCGCCAGCAGGAATTTCAGGGCCAGTTGCGGCCAACTGTTGACCTGCACGTCCGAGACCCATGCCGGCAACGGCTTGCCCTTGAGCCGGGCGAGCAAATCGCCGCCGCCAAATGGCCGGTTACAGATCACCGCGACCCCGCGCTCGCGGCACAGCGGCAGGATGCGCTTTTCCACGCCCCGGTCGTCGAGGGCGTAGTTGATCTGCAGAAAATCCAGCTTCTCGGCCTTCAGCACCGCTTCGACCTCGTCATAGGCCGACGAGGTGTAATGGGTGATGCCGATGTAGCGAATCCGCCCCTGCTCTTTCCATTCGCGCAGGGTCGGCAAGTGGGTTTGCCAGTCGAGCAGGTTGTGAATCTGCATCAGGTCGATGCGCTCGGTTTGCAGCAGGCTGAACGACTGCTCCATCTGCGCGATCCCGTCCTTGCGCCCGCGCGTCCACACCTTGGTGGCGAGAAAGGCCGGCGAGCGCGGTTCGTGGATCGACAGCAATTCACCGGTGGTCTGCTCGGCGCGGCCGTACATCGGCGAGCTGTCGATCAGCGTGCCGCCCTTCCTGAACAGCGCTTCGAGCACGGCGGGCAATTGCCGATAAACCGGATCACCCGGGCCGACGTCGAAACCGCGATAGGTGCCCAATCCGACCATGGGCAGTGCCTCGGAGCTTGAAGGGATGGCGCGGGTCTGCATGGTCTGGTCTCCTGCCGTGTGCGGCGCAGTGACGGCCGGCGGCGCGCCGCTGGCCAACGCCCGATCAATCGTCAACACCGCCGCCACCTCGGCAGCCAGCGTAAGCAAGCGGCGACGGGAATAACCCTCAGTGTGGCGCATGCGGGCCCTCCTGCTGCGCGGATCTGTTGCATGTTGTGTGCGCAGGCTGTCAGGCGCAGTCGCTGAACTACACTTCGACAGCCCACCTCTTACCCCGTTAAAAGTAGCCGAATGTCCCGAACCCTGATGTCACTCGTCGTTTTCATTGTTGCCGTGTACCTGTTGCTGTGTGCCGCGCTGTTCGTATTTCAGCGCTCGCTCATCTGGTTTCCCCAGCCTGCGGCCGTGGTTGCCGCGGATTCGCGGTTGAAACTGTCGATGCCGGACGCCGAAATCTGGGCGACTACTCGAGAGCGCAGCGGAACACGGGCGCTGATCTATTTCGGCGGGAATGCCGAGGACGTCTCGCGCAACCTGCCGGAGTTCGCTGAGGCGTTCCCCGATTACGCGCTGTATTTTCTGCATTACCGGGGTTTTGGTGGCAGTTCAGGCTCACCATCGGAAGCGGCGATTGCCGAAGATGCGCTGGCGTTGTTCGATCAGGTCTACGCCAGCCATCCGCAGATTGCGGTGATCGGGCGCAGCCTCGGCTCGGGCGTGGCGATACGCCTGGCCAGCCAGCGGCCGGTGCAGAAGCTGATCCTGGTCACGCCGTTCAACAGCCTCGAAGAAATCGCCGAACGGCAATATCCGTGGGTGCCGGTGAAGTGGTTGCTCAAGGATCGATTCGAATCGGGCAAGTACGCCGCGCACGTTCGCGTGCCGACCTTGCTGTTGGCGGCGAGTGATGACGAGGTGATTGGACGCAAGAGCACGCAGCGGTTGTTGGAGAGTTTTCCTGCGGGGGTGGCGACGCTCAAGGTGGTGCCGGAATCGGCGCATAACTCGATTTCCGAGCGAGGGGAGTACTTGCGGTGGATGGGTGATGTGTTGAATCGCTGACAGGTGTAGCGATCAGGCGGATGCCTTCGCGAGCAGGCTCGCTCCTACAGGGGTAACGCATTTCAAATGTAGGAGTGAGCCTGCTAGCGATGAAGTCGGTACCGACATCAGCATTTACAGCTACTGTCCAATGCTAAGGCTGACGGCCGCTCCGGGCATTTTCGTCGCCAGAGGTGGCCGGGCGCGGCATGACGTGTTGATGGCCGGTCGGGTCGTTGAGTTGCACGGCATTACCCTTCTGCCACGCATCAGCTCCTGGCGCGACCGGTGCCGGTTTGATCTCGGCGCGGGCCTTTTTCTTCTCGGCGCTATCAATGCCCAAACGCTGGTCGCGCTGGCGGACCATTTGCGCGTCGGCCTGACCGTCGGCAGTAAAGCCCATCATCAACTGCGGCACGCCCAAGGGCAGTTGCTTGTCCTGATCGGTGTGCCAGGTGTGCCAGGTCTTGCCATAGGTGTTGGCAAGTTTTTCCATCAAACGCGTCTCCGCCACCTGCGGGATGCCCGGCGCGACCAACTGGCCGGAAGTGACTTCGTGAGCGTGGCTATGCCACAAGGCCGTTTCTTTCGCCGGCAATTGCGTGAACAGGCGCTGGCTGATGATGTATTCCACGCCCATCAGCTTCGCTTCAGCGGTGTTGCCGTCGTAGATCACACACTGGAACACTTCCTCGTTGAGCGCCGAGCAGTAGTGATGCGCTTCCATCTGTGCGCCGGGATGGCCGTTGTAGAAATGGAAGCCATCGAGGTACATGCTCAACGCGCGAATCGGCGGTTTGTCCTGCAACCATTGCGCGCCGACTTCGAGCATTTCAGTGTCGGAGGCTTTGGCCTGGCCCGGTGTCTGCACCGGTGACTCGGTGTTGCTCATCGCACAACCGGTCAGCGCGGCGACCATCAAACCGACGGGAACCCAACGTCCCTGCAAGGTTTTATTACGCATGTTTCGCTCCTCGGACATTCAGTAACGGGCGCGTGCTGGCCCTGTTCTGCAACTGAAAGCAGGAGAACGGCAGAGTTCGAAAAAGCTGCGTGCGGATCAGACTGGAGAGATCGTTGCCAGTACGCCGATCAGCATGGTCAAGGTCAGAAAGCCGCCGAGGAAAATTGCCATCTTGTACATGTTGCGCTCCTTGATGCTGAGTGTGCGGTGCACCGGACGCTTCGGGATGAGGTCGGAGGGTGAATGTCCGCACTGCCCGGGCATTCTGAGGCTGTGGCTGTACTGAATACAGAGGCAGATGAAACAGAAAAATACGGATCAGATGCGCATCTGATCCGCTTCGGGCATGGACCGGTATTCAGCCCGAAACTTGACGATCCACTCTGCGCCGGGTTGATCTACAGTCATTGCCGCCAACCATAATAAAAACCGGAGTGACCATGCCCGACCTCGCCTTGCAGCCCAATGTCGCCGAATCCCTCAAGCGCTGGCACGAGATGATCCGCAACGGCAATCTCAACGCCCTGCCCGAATTGCTCGATGCCCGAGCCGTGTTTCGCTCGCCGATGGCCCACACGCCCTACCCAGGCGCGCCGGTGGTGGCGATGATCCTCAACACAGTGTTCGAAGTTTTTGAGGATTTCGCCTATCACCGCGAACTGGCGACGGCGGATGGCTTGAATGTGATCCTGGAATTCAGTGCCAAGGTCGGCACCAAGGAACTGAAAGGCATCGACATGATTCGCTTCGACGCCAGCGGCAAGATCGTCGAGTTCGAAGTGATGGTTCGGCCGTTGAGCGGATTGCAGGCACTGGGCGAAGAAATGGGCCGGCGCCTCGGTGCCTATCTCGCGTCCGCAAAAGCCTGAATCCCCGCCGGACCGTAGGCGCGTAGGAACCAGGCCACAAAAAACCCACTGACCGTCGCCGGTTCAGTGGGTTTTGTGTGTCAGGGTTCTGGTTACAAAGCCATGTCACGTGCAGCGTTTTCCTTCGGTGCTACGGCTTTATCAGCCGCAGGTGCCGCTGGAGCAGCTACCTGACCGATCACCGGAGGGGTCGGCAGTTCGAGGATTTTCGCGGTGTAAGCCCACTCGGCAGCCACTTTGGCCGGATCGCTGTTCAGCTGGGTGCCATAGCTCGGCACGATCTGGTGCAGCTTGGTCTGCCACTCAGGGGTTGCGACTTTGTCTTTGAAGACTTTCTGCAGCACGCTCAGCATGATCGGTGCAGCAGTCGACGCGCCTGGCGATGCGCCCAGCAGGCCGGCGATCGAGCCGTCTTGCGAAGCCACGATCTCGGTGCCCAGTTTCAGCACGCCGCCAGCGGCTTCATCACGCTTGATGATTTGCACGCGCTGGCCGGCTTGCCACAGGCGCCAGTCTTCGGCCTTGGCGTTCGGGAAGTATTCCTTCAGCGCGTTCAGACGGTCTTCATCCGACAGCATCAGTTGACCGGCAAGGTACTCGACCAGCGGGTATTCCTTGATGCCGACCTTGGTCATTGGCCAGATGTTGTGGGTGGTGGTGCTGGTCAGCAGGTCAAAGTACGAACCTTCCTTGAGGAACTTGGTGCTGAAGGTCGCGAACGGGCCAAACAGAATGACGCGCTTGCCGTCCAGAACACGGGTGTCCAGGTGCGGAACCGACATCGGTGGCGCGCCAACCGAAGCCTTGCCGTAGGCCTTGGCCAGATGCTGCTCGGCAATGCTTGGGTTGTCGGTTACCAGGAACGAGCCGCCAACCGGGAAGCCTGCGTATTCCTTGGCTTCAGGAATCCCCGACTTCTGCAGCAGGTGCAAGGCACCGCCGCCAGCGCCGATGAACACGAACTTGGCGTCGGTTTCGGTTTTGCTGCCGTCTTTCAGGTTTTTGTAGCTGACACGCCAAGTGCCATCGGCGTTCTTGGTGATGTCTTCGACTTCGCTCGACAGTTTCAGATCGAAGTTGGGCTTGGTCTGCAGGTGAGCGGCGAACTGGCGGGTGATTTCGCCGAAGTTCATGTCCGTACCCAGCGGGCTCCAGGTGGCCGCGATTTTCTGGTTCGGGTCACGCCCTTCCATCATCAGCGGCACCCACTTCTTGATCACCGCCGGATCTTCGGAGTACTGCATGCCGGCAAACAGCGGGCTCGCCTGCAGGGCTTCGTAGCGCTTTTTCAGGAACTTGATGTTGTCATCGCCCCACACGAAGCTCATGTGCGGTGTGGTGTTGATGAACGAGCGAGGGTTTTTCAGCACGCCCTGTTGAACCTGCCACGCCCAGAACTGACGGGAGACCTGGAACGCTTCGTTGATCTCGACGGCTTTCGGGATCGTGACGTTGCCCTTGTCGTCTTCCGGGGTGTAGTTCAGCTCGGCGAGGGCCGAGTGACCGGTACCGGCGTTGTTCCAGCCGTTGGAGCTTTCCAGGGCGACGCCGTCGAGGCGCTCGACCATTTCCATCGACCAGCTCGGTTCCAGCTCATTGATCCACACACCCAGGGTGGTGCTCATGATGCCGCCGCCGATCAGCAGGACGTCAACTTTCTTCGCTTCGGCAGCATTGGCAGACGACATCCCCATCGCCAAAGCCAGCCCCAGCAAGGCTGTGTTCACTTTTTTAAACATCTGTTGCACCTATGATAAAACGCCTTCCGCCCGTCGTTGTTATCAGTCTGCGTTGCGCTGTATTGACGCTCAGGCTGGCGTCGCGCGATCCGGCACACTGCAATATTGACGGGTGGGCACACAAGGCCGATATGTGGCATCGACCTCAGTTAATGTCCCTTCTGAACTGACTTCTTATCGTTATTGGCTTCAGCTGCTTGAGCGACAGGGATCCCGTCGGCCAGCCCTGAAAGGCAAGCCAACCGAATTAGGTCAAAGCAAATTGGCGCGGAGAATATCACGTCAGGGCGAACCCGCGCGTCTGTTCCCGACTTGAAAGTCTTTTTCCGCTCTGAAGCTTATCGGCCACAGCGCGCGGAACATGACGCCACTGCGGCGGGTACCGTCAGTTTTTTGCGCGATGCGCATTGCAACTCAGCGATTCAGTGCACACGCCCCGTTGCTCCTGAAGAAAATAACCTGCTACGTTGTACGATGACTGACGAATTCAACTTCAGTCATTTCCATCCAATAACAACAAGGAAACAACATGACCAAGTCCCGCCTCCTCATCGGTTTGTTCTGCGCCTTCAGCGCCTGCGCCATGGCCGCCCCTGCCCCAGCGGAAAAACAAGTGGCGCAAGCGGTCGATCATCTGACCCAGGCGATGCTGCACAAAGACATCGCCGAACTGAACGCCCTCACCGCACCGAACCTGACCTACGGCCATTCCAGCGGCAAAATTCAGGACAAGCAGGAATTCATCGCCGACATTGAGACCGGTCGCAGCGCATTCAAGACCCTCGAAATGCAAAAGCAGACCATCACCCTGTCCGGCGATACCGCGCTGGTGCGCCACCACTTTTCCGCGCAGGCGTTGAAGGGGACCGAGGTCATTCCCACCGAGATCGAGAATTTCCAGATCTGGCAGAAACAGGGCGGGAAATGGTTGTTGGTGGGGCGACAGGCGTTCAAATTTTGATTGAAGTAAGTCTCTGAGATAGATGTAGCCTGAACTGGCCTCATCGCGAGCAGGCTCACTCCTACAAGGGGCGGCGGCGTAACGCAGATCGCATTCACACCGTCAATCCCCTGTAGGAGTGAGCCTGCTCGCGATAGCGCCAGTCCAGACAACCAAAAACCCTCACCTGAAAATCACAACCGAAACCGATCCACCGACCGTGCCAACTGCCCCGCCAGGTCCGACAACTCATCCGTAGTCGTTGCCGTCTGCCCGATCACCCGGCTATTCCCTTCGGACATCCCGGCAATCATTTCCACCTGATGGGCGATTTCGTTGCTGGCCATACTCTGTTCGCCAATCGTGCGAGTGATGTCATTCACCAGTTGCGTGGTGCTGAGCGTCGCATCGAGGATTTCGCGAATCGCCCGCTCGACTTCCGCCGTCACCGCCATGCCCTTGTCGACCTGCGCCACGCCCGCCTCCATGCTGCTGACCGCCTCGCGCGTGCTGTTCTGAATGCGCGCGACCATCGCGGCGATCTCTTGGGTCGAGGCGCTGGTGCGCGCGGCCAGACTGCGCACTTCATCGGCGACCACGGCAAAACCACGGCCCTGCTCACCCGCCCGTGCTGCCTCGATCGCCGCGTTGAGCGCCAGCAGATTGGTCTGGTCGGCGATGCTCTTGATCACCTGAATGATGTTGAAGATTGCCTCGGATTCCTGATCCAGCGTGCGGATCACTTGCGCCGACTGCTGCGCCGAGCGGGCGATGTCGTCCATGTCGCTGACCACTTGGTGAATCACCCCGCCGCCCTGCTTGGCCAGAGTCTCAGCCTGGTTGGCCATGCTCAGGGCACGTTCGGCGTGGCGGGTGATTTCTTCGATACTGGCGGTCATCTGGCTGGCAGCGGCGGCCATGGTCCCGGCGGCAACGCTTTGTTGCTGGCTGCTGTCGGCGACCTGATGGCAGCCGTGGCTGAGTTGCTCGCTCATGCCACTGACACCGTGGGCGTTGCGCCGGACCACGTCGATCATGTTGCGCAGGTCACGCTGCATGATTGCCAGGGTGCGGATCAACGCACTGGCTTCGTCCTTGCCGCCGGGCTCGACAATCGGCTCGCTGAGATTGCCATGGGCGATGCTTTCGGCGATGCGACTGGCGGATTTCAGCGGCCCAAGGATGCTGCGCATCACCCAGCGGCCCTGAATCAGCAGCAACAACAGACTGGCGATCAGGACGACGCCGAGGGCGAGATTGGCATTGCGAATGGCCGCTTCAGTGCCTTCGCTGGTTTGCCGGGTGTTGCTTTCAATCAACTCGCTGAGCGTCGCCATCTGTTCTTCGAGCTGGCTGAACGCGGTGCTGAATCGACCGAGTTGCTGTTGCGCGGCGTCGGGGTTGTCCAGCGCCACGGCGACAATCTGCTCGGCGGATTTGATGTAGGTATCGAGGCTCGGCTTGATCTGCTCCAGCGCCGTGCGTAGCGGCGGGCTGATCGGCAGTTTCAGGTTGTCATCCAGCACTTCACGAAAATGCCCGGCGTGCTCGGCCAGCGAATCACGCACTTCCGTCGCGGTGCCGGTGCCTTTGCCCAGGCCGACCAACATCGCCGAATACACGTCGGCGCGCAGGGCGTCGTGCATCATGTCGGCTTCCATGTGATTGCGCAGTGCGCTCATGCTCACCGTGTTATCGCCGACCGCCGTGGCCATCCGCAGGTTGCCGACGTAACTGACCAGACTCACGATCAGCGCTGTCAGCAGGCTGGTCGCAATCAGCAACACCAAACGCAGTTTGATCGACACCGTGGAATCTCCCGTGGGCACGCTGGATTGCGCTTGTCGGATTTCAGTTAAGCCTATTGGCATGGAACTGCCGACACAGAGCGTATCGGCTGATGTCAGCGGCGACTTGAATCCGGCAAAACTTTTGGATCGAGCGGCCAGTCACACCTTGCACCACCGCTGGATAACGCCTTCATCGCCGGTTAACCCGGGCAGGCTATCAATCCAGCGCTTCGAACATTCATGCAGCTGAAGGAAACGCTTATGAAACGCGCACTGTGGTTTGGTCTGCTCGGCACTCTGGCAATCGGCACCGCGCAGGCGGCAACGGAAAAAGTCGCGATCAATCTGGTCAGCGCCGACGGTGCGCCGCAGGCGATCGGTTCGGTCACGGTCAGCGAAACGCCTTACGGTCTGCTGTTCACGCCCGAGCTGAAATCATTGCCGGCCGGCATTCACGGTTTCCATGTTCATGAAAACGGCAGCTGCGAAGCGGGCACCAAGGATGGGGTCAAAGGCGCGGCACTGGCCGCTGGCGGACACTTCGATCCGGCGAAAACCGGCAAGCATCTTGGCCCGTACGCCGATGGGCATCTGGGTGATCTGCCGGCGGTGTATGTCACGGCCGACGGTGTCGCCAACTACCCGGTGCTGGCGCCGCGTCTGAAGAAAATCTCCGAGATCAAGGGCCACGCCCTGATGATTCACGCCGGCGGCGATAACCATTCCGACATGCCCAAGCCACTGGGCGGTGGCGGCGATCGCATGGCGTGCGGGGTGATCTGATCCGACTGAGCGGGATAATGCCCTGACCCAAGGCTTTTTTCCGCTCACGGAACTCCGGCGCGCCGATTATCTCTGAAGCTATGTAGTCCCTTCTCTTTTTGCTTCGCGCTTGTGGAGGAACACGTCATGCGCAAGTTAGTCCTGATTTCTTCTCTAATGCTTTGCCTGCCGGTCGGTTCGGCGCTGGCCCGTGTTGATGCGGGTGACGTCGCCACTTCGGCAGGTGTCTCCGCGTCGCTGTACTCGACCTTCAAGGATGACAAAATGGTGATTCCGGCCCGTGACGACGTGTCTGCCTTTGTCGCCAGCGGTGGAGCCATACGTGGGGTTTATCTTGAGTCGGTACTGCAACAGGTGCGTCAGGCCAACCCTGGCTTGAACGCCAGCGACGAAGACCTGGCCAACGCCATTCTGGTGCAATACGAAGGCGTGCAGCAGTAGTCACGAGGGATACAGCGGCCGATGGACGGCCGCTGAGTGCGCATAGGCAAAAACGTCCGACGGCCTCTATGATGGAGGCCATGACAACCACCGTGCCCTTGCGCTCACCCTGCCCACCCGGCGCCTGCATCTGCGGGCGCGATCCCTTGCTTGAAACGCCCGGAGCGGATCTGCGCATCCTGCGCCTGACTCGCGCAGAGGAAAAAATCCTCCTGGCGCGTCTGGAACAACTCAAAGACCTCGACGACCTCAAACGTCTGCAACAGCGCATGTATGAGCAGTTGGGCATCCGCGTCGACGTCGCACCGGGTTTCAACGAGGTACGCACCATGCGCGGCATTGCCATTCAGATCGACGACTTGCCGGGCCTGTGTCGAAAAACCCGTGCGGCGATCCCGGCGGCGATTCGCAAGGGTCTGGAAAACCACCCGCAAATCGCCTTCGAACTGCTCAACGCCCACGACTTGCTGCGCGACACCTGATCACTTTTTCATGCCGACGCGCTTGCGCATCTCGGCGGTAATGGTCTGACGGGTTTTCTTCATGTCCGCCCAAGGCTCATCGCCGACTTCGGTCAGACGCTCGTGCACGTTGTAAATGTTCCAGTGATTACCTCCCTTGATTTCCGCGACCTCCTCTCGGTACAGCGGCACGGAAACCGGCATGCCTTCCCGCGCCCGTGCGGCATAGGCGCAGATGGTGGTGGCGCCGAGGCCGTTGCGCAGGTAATCGATAAAGATCCGCCCGACACGGTTTTTCGGTCCGGACACCGCCGAAATACGATCCGGCAGCAACTTGGCCATGTGGCTGACGATGGCGTGACTGAAGTCCTTCACTTCGTCCCAGCCGTGCTTGCGCGTCAAGGGCACCACCAGGTGAATGCCTTTGCCGCCACTGGTTTTCAGGAAGGCTTTGAGTCCCAGTTCATCGAGCACGGTGAGGGTCAGCGCGGTGGCTTCTACCATGCTTTTCCACGGCAGCGCTGGATCCGGGTCGAGGTCGAGGACGAAGCGATCGGGCTTGTCCAGATCCACCGTCGTGGCGTTCCAGGTGTGCAGCTCCACCGTGCTCATCTGCACCGCGCCGACCAGCGCTTCGGGATTGTTGATCATCATCACTGGCTGGCCGGTGACGTCCTTGTCCAGTGTCGAAATCCCGGGGATGGCCAAGCGTTCGGCGTTCTTCTGAAAGAACAGTTCGCCGGCAATGCCATCCGGTGCGCGCACCAATGCCACGGGGCGATCCTTGAGTTGCGGGAGGATGTGTTCAGCAACGCTGGCGTAATACTGCGCCAGTTGCATCTTGGTGGTGCCGCTGACTGCATCGATCACCCGATCCGGGTGCGTGATGCGCACCTTGCCGCCGGCCAGCCCCGCCTGCGACGGTGCAGTTTCGGCTTTGCTGGCGGCGGTTTTCTTCGCTGGTTGCCTGGCGGTTTTGGTTTTTTCGGTGGTTCTGGTTTTTTCGGTCTTCTCGGATTTTTCAGACTGGGCAGCTTTCACAGGCTTCGCTCGCTCCTCTGTAATGTCCTTGGCCGGTTTGTCATCGCGCAAACCATGGAACACGGCGTGCCGCACCGAGCCGTCCTTGGTCATCTCGGCGAACGCCACCTCCGCCAGCAATTTCGGTTTCAGCCAGTGCACGCCCTTGGCCTCGAAACCACTGGGCGGATTGACCACCGCAGCGCTTTTGGTCTGTAGCGGCTTGAGCTGGCCGAGGATGCTTTTCAACGTGGTTTGGTTGAACCCGGTGCCAACCTTGCCGGCATAGCGCAACTCGCCGCTGTCACCGTCGTGCAGACCGAGCAGCAAAGCACCGAAGGCACTGCGCGCACCTTTCGGATCGGTATAGCCGACGATGACGAACTCTTGCCGATGCTTGCATTTGAGCTTGATCCAGTCGCCACTGCGCCGCGACACGTAGGGCGAACCGAGGCGCTTGCCGATCAGGCCTTCCATCTGCATCTGGCAGGCGCTGTTGAGCAGTGCGTCGGGAGTTTCTTCGAAGGCTTCGGAGAAGCGCAGAGGTGAAGAATCTTTCTGTGCGCCAAGGATCGTGCTCAGCGCCGCACGCCGCTCTTCGACCGGAACATCACGCAGGTCGACGCCGTTGAGGTACGGCACGTCGAACAGGTAATAAACGATGTTGCCGCTGCGTCCGGCATCGAAGGCATTTTGCAGCGCCTGAAAATCCGGCACACCCTGCTCGTTGGCCACGACCATTTCGCCGTCAAGCCACGCCGATTCAAGGCCCAGTGCCGCCAGCGCCTTGGCCTGCTGCGGCAGTTTATGCGTCCAGTCGTGGCCATTGCGGGTAAACAGCTGCACCTCATCGTGATCGATCCGCGCCATGATCCGATAGCCATCGAACTTGATCTCGTAGCTCCACTGCCCTTCTGGCGCGCTATCGACCAATGTGGCCAGTTCCGGTTTGATCACCGCCGGCAGCTTGGCCTTGCGCGCGCCATTAAGCTGTCCAGACGCCTGTTTGCGTGGCTTGGCCGGGGTCTTCTTCAGCGGTTTGGCCTGTTCGGCGGCGAGCGTGGGTTTGCCGACAATCGTGCGCTCACTGAGCACGCTGTCGGGTTCGGCGACCAGCACGTCGAAGTCATCCTGCGGACGCGCCGCATTGTCCTGATGCTTGATCAGAAACCATTGTTCTTTCTTGCCCGGCATGTGCGTGCGCACCAGATTCCACACGCCGCCGAGCTTCTCGCCCTGCAACTCGAACTTGAGCCGACCCTTGGCATAGGCCTTGTGCGGATCCTCCAGCGGAATCCACACGCCGCGATCCCAGACGATCACATCGCCGGCGCCGTAATGCCCCTCGGGAATGCTGCCCTCGAACGTCGCGTAATCGAGCGGATGATCCTCGACATGAATCGCCAGACGCTTGACCTTGGGATCCAGCGACGGCCCCTTCGGCACCGCCCAGCTCTTCAGCGCGCCATCGAGTTCCAGGCGAAAGTCGTAATGCAGGTGCGAAGCATCGTGCTTCTGGATGCAGAACTGCAAAGCATGATCCTTGGCAGACTTGCGCCCCGGGCGCTTGACCGCAGCCGGTTCCGAAGTCGCGGAAAAATCACGCATGCGGTTGTAATCGTCGAGGTTCCTGTTCATGAGCACACCGATGGCAGACGGGTTCTGTTATGCAGAAGAGCGACACGGCGGCGGAAAAATTCAATCGACGTAAAAAAGCCCCGGACGGATGGAGCGGCCGGGGCTTGTAACGACACATCCAGTAATTGCCTGGGCTGGCTAAACAGGGTGCAGACGCTAAGGTTTTTTCAGGATCTTGAAAGGGAGGCAATGGAATGCCTGCTGCTGCAAAAGCCTGTCGTCTGAGAAAGGGTCGGTACTCTGAAACCGGAAGAATTTATCTGCTTACAGCAGTGGTTAATCAACGCGAGCGTGTTTTCACCAACTGGCACGACGGTAGATTGCTGGTCAACGAGTTGAGACGGTGCAGTGAAGCCGGGTTAGCTACCTCTCTGGCTTGGGTCGTCATGCCAGACCACCTGCATTGGCTCGTTGCGCTTGATAAGGGTTCGCTTGCAGATTTGATGTGTCGCGTCAAATCGCGAAGTTGCCAGGCATACAATCGAAGACATGGGCGCCAGGGACAATTATGGCAGCGAGGTTATTACGACCGCGCCTTGAGGCGGGATGAAGATCTCAAAGCCGCTGCGCTCTATGTCGTCAAGAATCCTGTGCGAGCCGGTCTGGTGGCGCGCCTCGGGGACTACCCGCTGTGGGACGTAATCTGGCTCTGAAGATCAAAAAATCGCAGCCTTCGGCAGCTCCTACGGTTGCACCGTATTTCAAATGCAGGAGCTGCCGAAGGCTGCGATCTTTTATTTTCGAAGACGCCGCACTCTGTGCAGGCAGGACGCCATGCGAGCCGGTCTGGTGGCGCTTGGGGGATTACCCAATTTGGCTTTGAAGATCAAAAGATCGCAGCCTTCGCCAGCTCCTACAGTTGCACCGTATTTCAAATGTAGGAGCTGCCGAAGGCTGCGATC
>NZ_JARVSP010000007.1:0-124779 GCF_030209115.1 Pseudomonas sp. FR229a
ATATCAACCAAAAGGGGCAGTTATCGCTTGAGGACAACCATAGAATCTCCCACATCCAAATGCGTTCAACCTGTGGGAGCGAGCCTGCTCGCGAAGGCGGTGGAACATTCACCACAAATCCCGGGCATAAAAAAACCGCCGATCATTCACCGATCGGCGGTCCTTCATTGAGCCAAGCTCAAATCACTGCATCAACACTTCAATCGCGCCATCAGCCGTCATGCTGACCTGGCTGGTGCCCGCTTCAACTTCCGGCGTCACCGGCGCCGAATCCATGGCTGCGGCTTTCATCATCATCGGTGCGCGCAGGTACGGTTGTGGGTAACCGTTGCTGTTGAGGTTCAGGTTGATGATTTTGTAGCCCTTGCCGCCCAGGGCGTCGGTGGCCAGTTGCGCGCGGTTCTTGAAGGCGGTGACGGCTTCTTTGAGCAATTGGTCTTCACTGGCCTTGCGGGTCGGGTCGGCGATGGCGAAGTCCATGCCGCCCATTTTCAGGTCGGTCAGCAGTTCGCCGGTGAGTTTGGACAGGGCGGCGAAGTCGGTGCTTTCCAGGCGCAGTTCGGCGCGTTCGCGCCAGCCGGTGATTTTCTGGCCCTTGGTGTCGTAGATCGGGTAGCTGTTGCGGCTGCCGGTGCGCAGGGTGATGTCTTTGACCTGTTTGGCCTGGGCGGTGGCCTTGTTCATGGTGGTGCTGATGGCGGCGGCGAGTTTGGCCGGGTCGGTGTTCTGCTCTTCGGTGTAGAGCGTCACGATCATCTGGTCGCGGGCGACTTCCTGGCTGACTTCGGCGCGCAGGGAAATCTGGTTGTAGTGCAGCTCATCGGCGGCCAGCGCCGGAAGGCTGGCGACGCTGCCGACGGTCAGGGCGAGGAGGGCGGCGCTGCGGCGAAATGTGTGCATGAAGGCTCCTTGAATGAGGCGCAGGTGTTGGGTCTCGGCCTGCGTGAACCATCAGACTCTAACTTCTATGATCCGGTTCGCCCAGTTACAACTTCGATACAGATCGGCCTGGTGGGGCGGCAGTGCCTTTGTGGCGAGGGAGCTTGCTCCCGCTCGGCTGCGCAGCAGTCGTAAAATCAGCAGCAGCGCTGTTTCAGAAAAATCAGGTAGCCGGGTTCGGGCCTGCTTCGCAGGCCAGCGGGAGCAAGCTCCCTCGCCACAGGTGATATGCCGCAACAAAAAATCGCCTCGTTTGAATTTACGGGCAGCGCCATGTGGTCGTTTGCCGCACTTTCGCCTCTGAACCCCGCGCCTTGGTTATACTCCGTGCGATCCGCCTGGAGCGCTCATCAGGAGAGCTCATGCTCGCCCCCGTACAACTGACTTCCGCCACTCGCCAGAACCTCTGGCGGCTGACTTTCATCCGCACCCTGGTGCTGGCCGCGCAGGCCGGGTCCGTGGGCCTGGCGTACTGGCTGCAATTGTTGCCATTGCCGTGGGTGCAGCTGGCGATGACCCTTGGCTGTTCGATTCTGCTCTGCGTGTTCACGGCTGTGCGCCTGCGTACGTCGTGGCCGGTGACCGAGCTTGAATATGCGCTGCAACTGGCCTGCGACCTGGTGATCCACAGTGCGCTGCTGTATTTCTCCGGCGGCTCGACCAACCCGTTCGTTTCCTATTATCTGGTGCCGCTGACCATCGCGGCGGTGACGTTGCCGTGGCGTTATTCGGTGATTCTGTCCGGCATCGCACTGGCGCTGTACACGGTGATGCTGACGCGTTTCTACCCGCTGGAAACCTTGCCGGTCGCCCGTGAGAATCTGCAGATCTACGGCATGTGGCTGAGCTTCGCCCTCGCCGCTGCGGTTATCACATTCTTCGCCGCGCGCATGGCTGAAGAGCTGCGCCGGCAGGAAGAGTTGCGCGCGATTCGTCGCGAAGAGGGTCTGCGCGATCAGCAGTTGCTGGCCGTTGCGACCCAGGCTGCCGGTGCGGCGCATGAGCTGGGCACCCCGCTGGCGACCATGAGCGTGTTGCTCAAGGAAATGCAACAGGATCACCCCGATGCACTGCTGCAGGACGACCTGAAAGTGCTGCAGGATCAGGTCAAGCTGTGCAAGGAAACGTTGCAGCAACTGGTCCGCGCCGCTGAGGCCAACCGGCGTCTGGCAGTAGAAATGCAGGACGTCACCGATTGGCTCGACGAAGCGCTGAACCGCTGGCACCTGATGCGCCCGGAGGCCAGTTATCGCTTCCAGCGTCTCGGCCAGGGCACGGTGCCTCGCATGGCGCCGCCGCCGGATCTGACTCAGGCGCTGCTTAATTTGCTGAACAACGCTGCTGACGCCTGCCCGGAAAATCTCCAGGTGACGCTGGATTGGGATGCGGAAACGTTGACCATCAGCATTCGCGACCACGGCGCCGGTGTGCCGCTGGCCATTGCCGAGCAGATCGGCAAACCGTTTTTTACCACCAAGGGCAAAGGTTTCGGCCTGGGCCTGTTTTTGAGCAAGGCCAGCGTGACACGCGCCGGCGGCTCAGTGAAACTCTATAGTCATGAGGAAGGCGGCACGCTCACCGAGCTGCGCCTGCCTCACGGCGCCCGAGGAGACCAACATGAGTGACGAAATCCAAGTCGAAGGCGAAGAACTGCCGCATCTGCTGCTGGTCGACGACGACGCGACCTTCACCCGCGTCATGGCCCGTGCCATGGCCCGCCGCGGCTTTCGCGTCAGCACCGCCAGTTCCGCTGAAGAAGGCCTGACCATCGCCCAGGCCGATCTGCCTGATTACGCCGCGCTGGACCTGAAAATGGACGGCGATTCAGGCCTGGTGTTGCTGCCCAAGCTACTGGAGCTGGACCCGGAAATGCGCGTGGTGATCCTCACCGGTTATTCGAGCATTGCCACCGCGGTCGAGGCGATCAAGCGCGGCGCCTGCAACTATCTGTGCAAACCCGCCGATGCCGACGACGTACTGGCCGCGCTGCTGTCCGAGCACGCCGACCTCGACAGTCTGGTGCCGGAAAACCCGATGTCGGTCGACCGTCTGCAATGGGAGCATATCCAGCGCGTGCTCACCGAGCACGAAGGCAACATCTCCGCCACGGCGCGAGCGCTGGGCATGCACCGCCGCACCCTGCAGCGCAAACTGCAGAAGCGTCCGGTGCGTCGCTGAACCTGCGCTGAACGACTATCGCCTGCCCTCGCGATAAATCGCGCCGATCATCTATGATCGGCGCGTGTCTGTTGTTTTTTCTATCGAGCCTTATCCATGAATCAGAACGCTGAATATTCCGCGGTCAACGATGCTGTGCGCGGGCAGTTTTTTCGCAAAGTCTGGGCGATGACCACGCCTTACTGGCGCAGCGAAGAGAAGGGCAAGGCCTGGACATTGCTGATTGCCGTGATCGCGCTGACGTTGTTCAGCGTATGGATCGCGGTGTGGCTGAACAGTTGGTACAAGGATTTCTACAACGCCCTGCAGAAAAAGGACGAGGCGGCGTTCTGGCAGTTGATCCTGTACTTCTGCGGTATTGCGGCTGTGGCGATTCTCGCTGCGGTTTATCGCCAATATCTGACGCAGATGCTGACCATTCGCTGGCGGGCATGGCTGACCGAAAAGCACTTCACCCGTTGGCTTGAACACAAGAATTACTATCAGCTGGAGCAGGGCGGTTACACCGATAACCCCGATCAGCGAATTTCCGAAGACCTTAATAAATTCACCGCGAACACGCTGGCGCTGGGCTTGGGCTTGATCCGTACGGTCGTCAGTCTGGTGTCGTTTTCGATCATCCTGTGGGGTGTGTCCGGGAGCATCGAGGTGTTCGGTTTCACTATTCCCGGCTATATGTTCTGGTGTGCACTGGTCTATGCGGCGGTCGGCAGTTGGCTGACGCACTTGATTGGTAGACGTCTGATCGGTTTGAACAACAACCAGCAGCGCTTTGAAGCCGACCTGCGTTTTTCGATGGTTCGGGTACGCGAAAACGCTGAAAGCATCGCGTTGTACAACGGCGAGCCGAATGAAAACCGTCGTTTGAGCAATCGCTTCGGACTGGTCTGGCATAACTTCTGGGACATCATGCGCGTGTCCAAGCGCCTGACGTTTTTCACTTCGGGCTATGGCCAGATCGCAATCATTTTTCCGTTCATCGTTGCAGCGCCGCGGTATTTCAGCGGCAAGATCGAGCTGGGTGAGCTGATGCAAATCAACTCGGCGTTCGGCAATGTGCAGGAGAACTTCAGTTGGTTCATCAGCGCTTACCAGGATCTGGCCGAGTGGCGGGCCACTTGCGATCGTCTGCTGAGTTTCCGCAATGCCATGAGCAACAACGAGGAGCGCGTGCCCGCCATCGATGTGCAGAATCAGGGCAGCGAATTGCAGGTGCACCGTCTCGGCCTGGATCTGGCCGACGGTCGTCACCTGCTGACCAACGCCGATTTGACCGTGGAGGCGGGTGAGCGAGTGATGCTCAGCGGCCGTTCCGGCAGCGGCAAGTCCACTCTGCTGCGGGCGATGGGGCATTTGTGGCCGGCGGGCCACGGCAATATTCGTCTGCCGGCGGCGCGCTACCTGTTCCTGCCACAGAAACCTTATCTGCCCATCGGTACATTGCGTGAGGCACTGAGTTATCCACAACCGGGCGACACCTACGCGCCAGAGCGTTATGCACAAGTACTGGAAACCTGCCGTCTGCCGCACCTGGTTGGACGTCTGGATGAGGCCAATCACTGGCAGCGCATGCTCTCGCCGGGCGAGCAGCAACGCCTGGCCTTCGCCCGCGCACTTCTCTATGCACCGCAGTGGCTGTACATGGACGAAGCCACTTCGGCGATGGATGAAGAGGACGAGGCGACGCTTTATCAGGCGTTGATCGATGAGATTCCGCGGTTGAGCATTGTCAGCGTCGGTCACCGAAGCAGTTTGAAACGATTCCATCCACGGCATGTGCGGATCGACAGCGGGCGTCTGGTGGAGCAACCCGTGACTGCCTGACGCCCACACAAACCCTGTAGGAGTGAGCCTGCTCGCGATAGCGTCGATAAATTCAACATGGATGTGGCTGATAGAACGCTATCGCGAGCAGGCTCACTCCTACAAAGGGTATGTGATCTGGGCGGTGATCGTACAACTCGCTTGAGCTATGATGGCCGCAAGCCGAACTTTCGAGACAAGATACAAATCATGGAAAAGCTGATCGACACCCCGCGCCTCCCCCGCAAGCGCCGCAGCCTCGCCCAGGAACTGGTGACGGTGTTGAGCGAGCAGATCCGCGATGGCCTGCTCAAGCGTGGCGACAAGTTGCCCACCGAGTCGGCGATCATGGAAGCCCATGGCGTCAGCCGCACCGTGGTGCGCGAGGCGATCTCCCGTTTGCAGGCTGCCGGTCAGGTGGAAACCCGCCATGGCATCGGCACTTTCGTTCTCGACACACCAAGCCCGAGCGGTTTCCGCATCGACCCGGCCACTGTCGTCACTCTGCGTGACGTCCTGGCGATTCTCGAATTGCGCATCAGCCTCGAAGTCGAATCCGCCGGCCTCGCCGCGCAACGTCGCAGCCCCGAGCAATTGGCAACCATGCGCGCCGCCCTCGACGCCCTGAACGAAAGCGCCTCGCATGCCAGCGATGCGGTGTCTTCGGACTTCGCTTTCCACCTGGAAATCGCCCTGTCCACCGGCAACCGCTACTTCACCGACATCATGACCCACCTGGGCACCAGTATCATTCCGCGTACGCGGCTGAACTCGGCGCGCCTGGCCCACGACGATCAACAGCATTACATGAGCCGCCTGAGCCGTGAGCACGAGGAAATCTACGACGCGATTGCCCGGCAGGATTCCGATGCGGCGCGTGCGGCGATGCGTCTGCACCTGACCAACAGCCGCGAAAGACTGCGCCAGGCCCATGAAGAGGCGCAGGCGCAGGGCTGAGGTTGGATCAGCCTTTAAGCGTGATTTCCAATGGTAATGATTGCCGGACGTTGCCTGCTCTGTCGTTGGAGTACTGCAAGCGCGCATTCATGCCAGCATTGAGCATTTTTTCAAATAGCGCTTTCGGGATTGTAAGCTCAACGGGCTTTCCGGCGGAGCTTTCAGTCAGTACTACGGAGTGTGACCACTGCTCGGCGCCGTCAGAGTCGTACACGTTCAGTGTAATTGTGTCCCCTGAGGCCGCTTCTTGAGACGCAGGTACTATTCCGTGAGCGGGGCCCACCAGGCTAGGTACGTGCAGGACGTTATTGATTGCTTCCTCCAGCACAGGTGCAGGCAGCATTTGGATAGCGAAACGTTTATCTGTCATGTTCAAAATCCTTTTAGTTGTCGAAACGAGCCGTTGGCAGCTCAAGCTGATTAACGTATGGATCGCGAAAGCCTGGCACCTGTAAGAAATACCAGTCCCGACCAACGGTCAGGCCTCAAACGCGGAAATGCTCACGCCTCAACCCGCAACCTCAACGCCTGCGAATACGGTTCCATACTCGACTCATCCCGAAATTTGTACCTCAGCTCCACCTCGCGGTTCAGATACGGTTGCAGCGCCTCTTTCGGCAGTTGCACCTCGATGTCGAACAGCTTTTCCATTTCATCCTCGGCGTCGTCCCAGGCGCCAGTGTCCACCTCATCGCCTTCCCATTCAGGCTCTTCGGCATCGCTGCCGAGGATCGCGTAAACGCTCCAGTTCGCTGCGAAATCGCTGGAATCCGGCACCTGCACGGTGAGGATGTCCGGCAGTTGCGAGAGCTGAACGGTGACGCAGTCATCCTGCGCAGGGGCGGCGTGGGGGAGGGTGGGGGCGGCAAAATGCATCGACATAACGGCTTCCTTTGAGTGGTCCGCCACGATCCTTCGTGGCAGTCGACGTACTTTACGAGCCGCTGGTCCCTCAGGAATTAAACGAATCCAGACCAGATATTTCCGCGAGCGAAGGCTTCAAGGACGGGCCTTCCAGCGATTTCAGCAAGCGCAAAAAGCGATTTTGTCGGACAAAAAAGCGCTGCCAACGATGAAATGCAGTTGACGGCTATATTTTAAGTTGTACGATGACCTACAACTTCGGCGAAGGCTGAACGGTCCACTCACAATAAAACGTTGCTACCAGGGTGTTCGAATAATGAATCCACAAGAACTGAAGTCCATCCTCTCTGCCGGCCTGCTGTCTTTCCCGGTGACCGATTTCAACGCGCAGGGCGATTTCAACCGCGCGGGCTACATCAAACGCCTGGAATGGCTGGCTCCGTATGGCGCTTCAGCTCTGTTCGCTGCCGGCGGCACCGGTGAGTTCTTCTCCCTGGCCGCCAGCGAATACTCGGAAATCATCAAGACTGCCGTCGACACCTGCGCCACCAGCGTGCCAATCCTCGCCGGCGTGGGTGGTTCGACCCGTCAGGCCATCGAATACGCTCAGGAAGCCGAACGTCTGGGCGCCAAAGGCCTGTTGCTGCTGCCGCACTACCTGACCGAAGCGAGCCAGGACGGTGTTGCCGCGCACGTTGAAGCCGTGTGCAAATCGGTGAAGATCGGCGTGGTCGTCTACAACCGCAACGTTTGCCGCCTCACCGCACCGCTGCTGGAACGTCTGGCCGAGCGCTGCCCGAACCTGATCGGTTACAAGGATGGCCTGGGCGATATCGAGTTGATGGTGTCGATCCGTCGCCGCCTCGGTGATCGTTTCAGCTACCTGGGTGGTCTGCCGACCGCCGAAGTCTACGCCGCTGCCTACAAGGCGCTGGGCGTGCCGGTGTACTCCTCGGCGGTGTTCAACTTCATCCCGAAAACCGCGATGGACTTCTACCACGCGATCGCTCGCGAAGATCACGCCACCGTCGGCAAGATCATCGACGACTTCTTCCTGCCATACCTGGACATCCGCAACCGCAAGGCCGGTTACGCCGTGAGCATCGTCAAGGCAGGTGCAAAAATCGCCGGCTATGACGCAGGCCCGGTGCGGGCACCGCTGACCGACCTGACCGGCGAAGAGTACGAAATGCTCGCTGCGCTGATCGACAAGCAAGGCGCGCAGTAAACGAGAAAAGCGAGGCCGCTGAGCAATCAGCGGCTTTTTGCGTGAAGGCTTTTAGAGTTGAGGGCTGCCCTGTGACAACTGCAAAACGCTACGACAATTACATCAACGGCGAATGGGTCGCCGGTGCCGATTACTCGGCCAACATCAATCCGTCCGAACTCAGCGACACCATCGGCGACTACGCCAAGGCTGATCTGACTCAGGTCAACGCCGCCATCGACGCCGCTCGCGCTGCGTTTCCGGCGTATTCCACTTCGGGCATTCAGGCCCGTCACGATTCGCTGGATAAAGTCGGCACTGAAATCCTCGCTCGTCGCGAAGAGCTCGGCACGCTGCTGGCCCGTGAAGAAGGCAAGACCCTGCCGGAAGCGATCGGTGAAGTGACCCGCGCCGGCAACATTTTCAAATTCTTCGCCGGTGAGTGCCTGCGTCTGTCCGGTGACTACGTGCCGTCGGTACGCCCGGGCGTCAACGTTGAAGTCACTCGCGAAGCGCTGGGCGTGGTCGGTCTGATCACCCCGTGGAACTTCCCGATCGCCATCCCGGCGTGGAAAATTGCCCCGGCCCTGGCCTACGGCAACTGCGTCGTGCTCAAGCCTGCCGATCTGGTTCCGGGCTGCGCCTGGGCGCTGGCGGAAATCATCTCCCGCGCAGGCTTCCCGGCCGGTGTGTTCAACCTGGTGATGGGCAGCGGTCGTGTGGTTGGCGATGCCTTGGTGCAGAGCCCGAAAGTCGACGGCATCAGCTTCACCGGTTCGGTAGGCGTTGGCCGGCAGATCGCGGTCAACTGCGTTTCGCGTCAGGCCAAGGTTCAGCTGGAAATGGGTGGCAAGAACCCGCAGATCATTCTCGACGACGCCGACCTCAAGCAAGCGGTCGAGCTGTCGGTGCAGAGCGCGTTCTACTCCACCGGCCAGCGTTGCACGGCGTCGAGCCGTCTGATCGTTACTGCCGGTATTCACGACAAGTTCGTCGAAGCCATGGCCGAGCGCATGAAGTCGATCAAGGTCGGTCACGCGCTGAAAGCCGGCACTGACATCGGTCCGGTGGTCTCCCAGGCGCAGCTTGAACAGGACATGAAGTACATCGACATCGGCCAGTCCGAAGGTGCACGTCTGGTCAGCGGTGGTGGTGTGGTGACCTGCGATACCGAAGGCTACTTCCTCGCACCAACGCTGTTCGCCGACAGTGAAGCGTCGATGCGTATCAGCCGCGAAGAGATCTTCGGCCCGGTCGCCAACATTGTCCGTGTGGCCGATTATGAAGCCGCGCTGGCGATGGCCAATGACACAGAATTCGGCCTGTCGGCCGGCATCGCGACCACCTCGCTGAAGTACGCCAACCACTTCAAGCGCCACTCCCAGGCCGGGATGGTGATGGTCAACCTGCCGACTGCCGGCGTGGATTACCACGTACCGTTCGGCGGGCGTAAAGGCTCGTCCTATGGCTCCCGCGAGCAAGGCCGCTATGCGCAAGAGTTCTACACCGTCGTGAAGACCAGTTACATCGGCTCCTGATACACGCAATACCCCTGTAGGAGCTGCCGAAGGCTGCGATCTTTTGATCTTTAGAAGCAAAGATCGCAGCCTTCGGCAGCTCCTACAGGGAATAAATGCAAGACCAAAGAAGCTTCACCCGCGCATAAAAATAATCAGTGGGAGTACATCTGCATGCAATCCTCCAAGCCGACTCACGTCCGCTATTTGATCCTGCTCATGCTGTTTCTGGTGACGACGATCAACTACGCCGACCGTGCCACGATCGCCATTGCCGGTTCCAGCCTGCAAAAGGATCTGGGCATTGACGCCGTTACCCTCGGCTACATCTTCTCCGCATTCGGTTGGGCTTACGTCGCCGGGCAAATTCCCGGTGGCTGGCTGCTCGATCGCTTCGGCTCGAAAAAAGTCTATGCCCTGAGCATTTTCACCTGGTCGCTGTTCACCGTGCTGCAAGGCTTCGTCGGTGAATTCGGCATGTCCACGGCAGTGGTCGCGCTGTTCATGCTGCGCTTCCTCGTGGGCCTGGCCGAAGCGCCATCGTTCCCTGGCAACGCGCGCATCGTCGCCGCGTGGTTCCCGACCGCTGAACGCGGCACCGCTTCGGCGATCTTCAACTCGGCGCAGTACTTTGCCACCGTGTTGTTCGCGCCGCTGATGGGCTGGATCGTCTACAGTTTCGGCTGGGAGCACGTGTTCATCGTCATGGGTATCCTCGGCATCGTGTTCTCGCTGGTATGGCTGAAAGTCATCTACAGCCCGCGCGAGCACCCACGCGTCAACGAGGCCGAGTTCAAGCACATCGCTGACAACGGCGGCATGGTCGACATGGATCAGAAGGGCAAGAAGTCCGACGGTCCGAAGTGGGACTACATCCGTCAGCTGCTGACCAACCGCATGATGCTCGGTGTGTATCTGGGCCAGTACTGCATCAACGGCATCACCTATTTCTTCCTGACCTGGTTCCCGGTGTATCTGGTGCAAGAGCGTGGCATGACCATTCTCAAGGCCGGTTTCATCGCTTCGTTGCCGGCGATCTGCGGCTTTATCGGCGGCGTGCTCGGCGGGGTGATTTCCGATTACCTGCTGCGCAAGGGCCACTCGCTGACCTTCGCCCGCAAGGCGCCGATCATCGCCGGTCTGCTGGTATCGAGCAGCATCGTTGCGTGCAACTATGTTGAAGTGGAATGGATGGTGGTTGGCTTCATGGCCCTGGCATTCTTCGGCAAAGGCGTTGGCGCACTGGGCTGGGCGGTGGTCTCCGACACTTCGCCGAAACAGATCGCCGGTCTGAGCGGTGGCCTGTTCAACACCTTCGGCAACATCGCTTCGATCACCACGCCGATCGTGATTGGCTACATCATCAGCTCCACCGGTTCGTTCAAATGGGCGCTGGTGTTTGTCGGCGCCAACGCACTGGTCGCGGTGTTCAGCTACCTGGTGATCGTCGGCCCGATCAAGCGTGTGGTGTTGAAAGAGCCGCCTGCGAAGGGCGGTAATGAAGCCACCGGCAATTTGTCTCAAGCGCATTCCTGAGGAGCGGCGTCATGCAGTTGATTGAACATTCCGACTCGCCGCGCTACATCCGCCTGCACGAGCGGGACAACGTTGTAGTGGTGGTCAACGATCAGGGCGTACCGGCCGGTACCGAGTTTGCCGATGGCCTGGTCACCGTGGATTTCGTGCCACAGAGCCACAAGGTCACCCTGGAAGATATTCCCGAGGGCGGCCCGGTGATTCGTTACGGGCAGATCATTGGCTACGCATTGCAGCCGATCCGTCGTGGCAGTTGGGTCAAGGAAGATCAACTGCGCATGCCGACCGCGCCGCCGCTCGACAGCCTGCCGCTGTCCACCGACGTGCCGGCCGCGCAGGCACCGCTGGAAGGCTTCACCTTCGAGGGGTATCGCAACGCCGACGGCACCGTCGGCACGCGCAACATTCTCGGGATTACCACGACCGTACAGTGCGTCACCGGCGTGCTCGATCACGCGGTCAAGCGCATCAAGGAAGAGCTGCTGCCGAAGTACCCGCACGTCGATGACGTGGTGGCGCTGACTCACAGTTATGGCTGCGGCGTGGCGATCACCGCCACCGACGCCTATATCCCGATTCGCACCGTACGCAATCTGGCGCGCAACCCGAACCTGGGCGGCGAGGCGCTGGTGATCAGTCTGGGCTGCGAGAAATTGCAGGCCGGGCAGGTGATGCACGAGGACGATGCGTCTGTGGATCTCAGCGATCCGTGGCTGTACCGCTTGCAGGACTCCAGTCACGGTTTCACCGAAATGATCGAGCAGATCATGGAACTGGCTGAAGTCCGTTTGAAGAAACTCGACCAGCGCCGCCGCGAAACCGTGCCGGCCTCCGAGCTGATTCTCGGCATGCAGTGCGGCGGCAGTGATGCCTTCTCCGGCATCACCGCCAACCCGGCGCTCGGTTATGCCTCGGACCTGCTGTTGCGCGCGGGGGCGACGGTGATGTTTTCCGAAGTCACCGAAGTGCGCGATGCGATCTACCTGCTGACCTCACGGGCGCAGACGCAGACCGTCGCCGAAGAGCTGGTGCGCGAGATGGACTGGTACGACCGTTACCTGGCCAAGGGCGAGGCTGATCGCAGCGCCAACACCACGCCGGGCAACAAGAAGGGCGGGTTGTCGAACATTGTCGAGAAGTCGCTGGGCTCGATCGTCAAGTCCGGCAGCAGCGCGATCAATGGCGTGCTCGGCCCGGGCGAGCGTTTCAAGCAGAAGGGCCTGATTTTCTGCGCAACGCCGGCCAGCGATTTTGTCTGCGGTACGCTGCAACTGGCGGCGGGGATGAACCTGCACGTGTTCACCACTGGTCGCGGCACGCCTTATGGGCTGGCCATGGCGCCGGTGGTCAAAGTGTCGACCCGCACCGAACTGGCGCAGCGCTGGCCGGACCTGATCGACATCGATGCCGGGCGCATTGCTACCGGGCGCGCGACCATCGAAGAACTCGGCTGGGAGCTGTTTCACTATTACCTGGATGTTGCCAGTGGCAAGCAACAAACCTGGGCGGAGAAACACAAGCTGCACAACGACATCACCTTGTTCAACCCGGCGCCGATTACCTGATTGTTGCAGGGAAGATCAAAAGCCCCCTCACCCCAGCCCTCTCCCGGAGGGAGAGGGGGCCGACCCGGGAATATTCGCGAAGCACACCGACCTGAAACGGCTTTACCGAATCCATAGTCGACTCGGTCTTTCAGGTCGATGTATGACGCAAGACATCTCGGTCAGTCCCCTCTCCCTCCGGGAGAGGGTTAGGGTGAGGGGCTTCTGCCTTTCAGCTTTCGGCTTTTGGATTGAGGCCATAGCGCCGCAAGTGGCTTATCATTAGCCCCCTATCGACGCTCACCCAAGGCTCTCCGGCATGCTGGCAATCTTTCTCGAAACCCTGAACATCACCGCGCCGGTGTTTGCCATGCTGTTTCTCGGTGTGCTGCTCAAGCGCATCGACTGGATCAACGACAACTTCATCCACACCGCCTCGTCGCTGGTGTTCAACGTCACGATGCCGGCGCTGCTGTTTCTCGGCATCCTCCACGCTGACCTGCACGCCGCGCTGCAACCTTCGCTCCTCATTTACTTTTCCCTGGCCACCCTGGTGAGCTTTGCCGTGGCCTGGGGCTGGGCGATTTTCAAGTGTCCGCGTGAAGATCGCGGCATTTACACCCAGGGCGCGTTTCGCGGCAACAACGGCGTGATCGGTCTGGCGCTCGCCGCGAGCATGTATGGCGATTATGGTATTTCCCTCGGGGCGATTCTCGCGGCGCTGGTGATCCTGTTCTACAACACGCTGTCGACCATTGTGCTGGCGGTGTACAGCCCGGTGATCAAGTCCGATCCGTGGAGTATCTGTAAAAGCGTGTTCAGCAACCCGCTGATCATCAGCGTGATTTCGGCGGCGCCGTTCGCCTATTTCAAGATCGGCCTGCCGGGCTGGCTGGAAACCTCCGGCCAGTATCTGGCGCAGACCACTTTGCCGCTGGCGCTGATTTGTATCGGTGGCACGCTGTCACTGGCGGCGCTGCGCAAGAGCGGCAACATGGCGCTCAGCTCCAGTCTGGTGAAGATGGTCGGTCTGCCGATACTGGCAACCCTCGGAGCGTGGTTGTGGGGCTTTCGCGGCGCGGAGTTGGGGATTCTGTTTCTCTACTTCGGTAGTCCGACGGCAGCGGCGAGTTTCGTCATGGCCCGGGCGGCGCAGGGCAATCATGAGCTGGCGGCGGCGATTATCGTGATGACCACGTTGATGGCGGCGATCACCACAAATGTCGGGATCTTCGTGTTGCAGTGGGGTGGGTGGATCTGATCTGGATTTTGCGGTGTTGCTCATGGCCCCATCGCGAGCAGGCTCACTCCTACATTTGGAATGCGTTCCCCTGTAGGAGTGAGCCTGCTCGCGATGGCTATTTCAGCCGCGCCGAATCACTCCGGCTTCTGGTAGGTCTCAATCACTTCCTGCGCCGCGCGAAACGCATCGATCGCCGCGGGCACGCCGGCATACACCGCGCAATGCAGCAACGCCTCACGAATCTCGTCCACCGTGCAACCGTTGTTCAACGCACCACGCACATGGCCTTTCAATTCTTGCGGGCACTTCAACGCTGTCAGCGCCGCGAGGGTGATCAGGCTGCGGGTTTTCAGCGACAAGCCTTCGCGATTCCACACGCCGCCCCACGCATGTTCATTGACGAAATCCTGCAAAGGCTGGGTAAATTCAGTGGCATTGCCCAGCGCGCGATCAACGAACGCATCGCCCATGACCTGACGACGGATTTCAACCCCGGACTGCTTCGACTCGCTCATGGCACATCTCTCTTGTGGTGTTGGCGACGCCAGGCGCGGATCGACGTGTACGCCAGAAACGTCAGCAGCGCCGGCAGGACATAAAACAGCATCAAGCGCTCGAGCTTGCCGGCCAGCGGCATGCCGGTGGTGAACGACACCACGTGCAGCCCGTAGACCAGATACAAACCCAGCAGCAGCAAGCCTTCAGCCCGGGTCACGCGGTAGCCGGAATAGAACACCGGCAGACACAGCGCGGCGACGCCGAGCATCACCGGCAAGTCGAAATCCAGCGCGTTGGGCGAAACCGAAAGCGGCGCCGGTGCGAGTAACGCGGTCAGTCCCAGCACCCCGAGCAGGTTGAACAGATTGGCGCCGATCACGTTGCCCACGGCAATGTCGCGCTGCCCGCGCAACGCGGCGATCAGCGAGGTTGCCAGTTCCGGCAGCGAAGTGCCGACCGCGACGACCGTCAGGCCGATGACCCGTTCCGACAGCCCAAGGTCGGTGGCCACGGCCACGGCGGCGCCGAGCAGCAATCGACCGGCGAAAACCAGCAGGGTCAGACCAGCGAGAATCATCAGCACACTGATCAGCCAGGATTGCTGCGTTTTCTGCGGCTGTGCGCCATGGGGGCGGGTCGAATGTCGCGACTGGCGGAACAGCAAGCCGAGGTACAGCGCCAGAGCGCCGAGCAAAAGAATGCCGTCGAAGCGTCCGAGATCTTTGTTCCAGGCGAGGATGAACACCAGCAGGCTGGCGCCGATCATCAGCGGGATATCCAGGCGCACCAGTTGCCGCGACACGCGCAGTGGGATGATCAGCGCCGACAGGCCGAGGGTCACCAGAATGTTGAAGATGCCGCTGCCGACCACGCTGCCGACGGCGATGTCGGGGTTGTGGGTCAGCGCCGCTTGCAGGCTGACGGTCATCTGCGGCGCGCTGCTGCCGAGGGCGACGATCGTCAGGCCGATGATCAGCGGACGTACATGCAGCCGCTCGGCCAGGCGCACGGCGGCCCGCACCATCAGCTCGGCGCCGATGATCAAGAGACACAAGCCGCTGAACAGTTCGATGACGTTGATCAGCGGCAGATCGGCTAGTGCGAAAATGGTCGGCGCTCCATCAGTCGAGGGCCTGCACGCGAACCCGCGCGGTGCCGCTGCGCAGCATGCCGATCTCGTCGGCAGCCTCGCGTGACAGATCGATCAATCGGCCACGGGTGTGCGGGCCACGGTCATTGATGCGGACCACGACCGATTCATCGTTTTTCAGATTGGTGACCTTTACCCGCGTGCCGAACGGCAACTGGCGGTGGGCGGCGGTCAGGGAGTGCTGGTTGAACGCCTCGCCGCTGGCGGTGCGTTTACCGTGGTGTCTGGCTCCGTAATAGGAGGCGACGCCGGTCTGGTCGTAACCGTGCGGGTCGATGGTGTCAGTACTGGCGCAACCGGCCAGCAGGGAGAGCAGGGCGCTGCTCAAAAACAGGCGCTTCATTCAAGGTTTCCCGGATACAAATGTGGGAGCGAGCCTGCTCGCGATAGCGGTTCGACAGTCACTTTTTCAATGTCTGACATTTCGCTATCGCGAGCAGGCTCACTCCTACAGGGGATGGAGCCAGGCTTTGGATCTGGCTCCATTGTGGTCAGCCTTCGAGCTTGCTTTTCAGCAGTTCGTTCACCTGCTGCGGATTGGCCTTGCCTTTGGAGGCTTTCATGGCCTGGCCCACGAAGAAGCCGAACATCTTGCCGCGTTTGGCTTCGTCTGCCGCGCGGTACTGTTCGACCTGTTCGGCGTTGGCTGCGAGCATTTCGTCGAGCACCGCGGAGATTGCGCCAGTGTCGGTGACCTGCTTGAGGCCGCGCTTTTCGATGATCTCGTCAGCACTGCCTTCGCCGTTGGCCATCGCTTCGAACACCACTTTGGCGATCTTGCCGGAAATGGTGTTGTCCTTGATGCGCTGGAGCATGCCGCCCAGTTGCTCGGCGGACACTGGCGAATCCTCGATGTCCAGGCCCTGCTTGTTGAGCAGGCTGCCCAACTCGACCATCACCCAGTTCGCCGCCAGTTTCGCGTCGCCACCGATGGCCGCGACTTTCTCGAAGTAATCCGCCTGCTCACGGCTGGTGGCCAGCACGTTGGCGTCGTAGGCCGACAGACCGAACTGGCTCTGGAAGCGCTCGCGCTTTTGCGGTGGCAGTTCCGGCAAGGTCGCACGCACTTCACCGAGGAACGACTCTTCGATGACCACCGGCAGCAAGTCCGGATCGGGGAAGTAACGGTAGTCGTTGGCTTCCTCTTTCGAACGCATTGGACGGGTCTCGTCCTTGTTCGGATCGTACAGGCGAGTCTGCTGAATCACTTTGCCGCCGTCTTCGATCAGTTCGATCTGGCGCTGGATTTCGGAGTTGATCGCCTTCTCGATGAAGCGGAACGAGTTGACGTTCTTGATCTCGCAGCGGGTGCCGAATTCGACCTGGCCTTTCGGGCGCACCGAGACGTTGCAGTCGCAACGCAGCGAGCCTTCGGCCATGTTGCCGTCGCAGATGCCCAGGTAACGCACCAGCGCGTGGATCGCCTTGACGTAAGCCACGGCTTCCTTGGCGCTGCGCATGTCCGGCTCGGAGACGATTTCCAGCAGCGGCGTGCCGGCACGGTTGAGGTCGATGCCGGTGGCGCCGTTGAACTCTTCGTGCAGGCTCTTGCCGGCGTCTTCTTCCAGATGCGCACGGGTGATGCCGACGCGTTTGACCGTGCCGTCTTCCAGGGCGATGTCCAGGTGGCCCTTGCCGACGATCGGCAATTCCATCTGGCTTATCTGGTAGCCCTTCGGCAGGTCCGGATAGAAGTAGTTCTTACGGGCGAACACGTTGTGCTGGCCGATCTCGGCGTCAATCGCCAGACCGAACATCACCGCCATGCGCACCGCTTCCTGGTTGAGCACCGGCAGCACGCCGGGCATGCCCAGGTCGATCAGGCTGGCCTGGGTGTTCGGCTCGGAACCGAAGGTGGTGGAACTACCGGAAAAGATTTTCGACCGGGTGGTGAGCTGAGTGTGAATCTCCAGCCCGATCACGACTTCCCATTGCATGTGTGTCTCCTCAGAAGCCGGTTGGGGTGCGGGTGTGCCAGTCAGTGTTGAGCTGATACTGGTGGGCAACGTTCAACAGGCGGCCTTCCTGGAAATACGGCGCGAGCAACTGCACGCCCACCGGCAGACCGTCGACAAAACCGGCCGGCATCGACAGGCCCGGCAGGCCGGCGAGGTTGGCGGTGATGGTGTAGACGTCTTCCAGATAGGCAGCGACCGGGTCGCTGTTCTTCGCGCCGAGTTTCCACGCCGGGTTCGGTGTGGTCGGGCCGAGGATAATGTCGACTTCATTGAAGGCAGCCATGAAATCGTTTTTCACCAGACGACGGATCTTCTGCGCTTTCAGGTAGTAGGCGTCGTAGTAACCGGCGGACAGCGCATAAGCACCGACCATGATCCGGCGCTGTACTTCCGCGCCGAAGCCTTCGCCACGGGAGCGCTTGTACAGGTCGATGAGGTTTTCCGGGTTTTCGCAGCGGTGGCCGAAACGCACGCCGTCGAAACGCGACAGGTTGGAAGACGCTTCTGCCGGGGCGATCACGTAGTACGCAGGAATCGCGTGCTGCATGTTCGGCAGGCTGATTTCCTTGATCACTGCACCGAGCTTCTGCAACTGCTGGATGCTGTTCTGGATCAGCTCGGCGATGCGCGGGTCGAGACCGGCGCTGAAGTATTCCTTCGGCACGCCGATGCGCAGGCCTTGCAGCGAATCACCGAGGCTGGCGGAGTAATCCGGCACCGGCTCATCGATGCTGGTGGAGTCGTTCGGATCGAAGCCGGCCATGCCTTGCAGCAGGATCGCGCAGTCTTCGGCCGTGCGCGCCAACGGACCGCCCTGATCGAGGCTGGACGCGTAGGCGATCATGCCCCAGCGCGAAACGCGACCGTAGGTCGGCTTCAGGCCGGTGAGGTTGGTGAACGCCGCCGGCTGACGGATCGAGCCGCCGGTGTCGGTTGCGGTGGCCGCCGGCAACAGACGAGCAGCAACCGCCGCCGCCGAACCACCGGACGAACCGCCCGGCACATGTTCCAGGTTCCACGGGTTTTTCACCGCGCCGTACCAGCTCGACTCGTTGGCCGAACCCATGGCGAATTCGTCCATGTTGGTCTTGCCCAGGGTCACGGCGCCGGCAGCGGCCAGTTTCGCGACCACGGTGGCGTCGTAGGGCGCCTTGAAGTTGTCGAGCATTTTCGAGCCGCAGCTGGTGCGAATGCCCTGGGTGCAGAACAGATCCTTGTGGGCGATCGGCGCGCCGAGCAGGGCGCCGCTCTCACCGTTGGCCCGGCGTGCGTCGGCGGCTTTCGCCTGCTCGATGGCCAGGTCCTCGGTGAGG
The DNA here is from genome assembly GCF_030209115.1 of Pseudomonas sp. FR229a. NCBI lineage: Bacteria > Pseudomonadati > Pseudomonadota > Gammaproteobacteria > Pseudomonadales > Pseudomonadaceae > Pseudomonas > Pseudomonas sp. FR229a. The sequence goes on from NZ_JARVSP010000007.1 coordinate 18,708, forward strand.
CTGATGAAGCTGTTGAGCTGCGGATCGAGCTGGGTAATACGCGCCAGCAGGACTTTGGTCAGCTCTTCGGAGGAAAACTTTTTATCGGCGAGACCGCGGGCGATCTCGGCCAGAGTCATTTGATGCATTGCAGGCTCTTTCCCTTTAGTCGATGACTTTCGGAACCAGATACAGGCCGTTTTCGACCGCTGGTGCGATGGACTGGTAGGCCTCGCGATTATTCGTCTCGGTCACCACGTCGGCGCGCAGGCGCTGACTGGCTTCCAGGGGGTGGGCCAGCGGCTCGATACCGTCGGTATCAACGGCCTGCATTTCGTCGACCAGCCCGAGAATGCTGTTGAGGGCGGAAGTAATGTGCGGAAGATCGGCATCATTGAGGCCAAGGCAGGCCAGGTGCGCGATTTTTTCCACGTCGGAGCGTTCTAGCGCCATCGGGATTCTCCAGTGGAAAACAGAACGGACGGCGTCCGTGTGTTAGATTGTCGGAACACTACCGCACTTCTACGGTCATAAGGCCGCGATTGTGGGGCTTGGTGCACAGAAAAGCGGCCAATTTAACATATTGGCGCCTTGCCCAAAATCCCTGTCGTTGTTAGAGTTTGCCGCACTTTTTTACCCACGCGTTGCCTAGGGTCCCTTTCCCATGTTCAAGAAACTGCGTGGCATGTTTTCCAGCGATCTTTCCATTGACCTGGGCACTGCCAACACCCTTATTTACGTGCGCGAGCGCGGTATCGTCCTGAATGAGCCATCGGTTGTGGCCATTCGGACACACGGTAACCAGAAAAGTGTCGTCGCTGTCGGCACCGAGGCCAAGCGTATGCTCGGCCGTACGCCGGGCAACATTGCTGCCATTCGTCCGATGAAGGATGGCGTGATCGCCGACTTCAGCGTCTGCGAAAAGATGCTGCAGTACTTTATCAACAAGGTTCACGAAAACAGTTTCCTGCAGCCCAGCCCTCGTGTGCTGATCTGCGTTCCATGCAAGTCCACCCAGGTTGAGCGTCGTGCCATCCGTGAATCGGCCCTTGGCGCCGGTGCCCGTGAAGTGTTCCTGATCGAAGAGCCGATGGCCGCTGCGATCGGTGCCGGTCTGCCGGTCGAAGAAGCGCGCGGTTCGATGGTCGTGGACATCGGTGGTGGTACCACTGAAATCGCCCTGATCTCCCTCAACGGTGTGGTTTACGCCGAATCCGTCCGTGTCGGCGGCGACCGTTTCGACGAAGCGATCATCACCTACGTGCGCCGCAACTACGGCAGCCTGATCGGTGAATCCACCGCTGAGCGCATCAAGCAGGAAATCGGTACCGCCTACCCGGGCGGCGAAGTGCGCGAAGTCGATGTTCGCGGTCGCAACCTGGCCGAAGGCGTTCCACGCGCATTCACCCTGAACTCCAACGAAGTGCTCGAGGCTCTGCAAGAGTCGCTGGCGACCATCGTTCAGGCCGTGAAAAGCGCTCTGGAGCAATCGCCGCCGGAACTGGCTTCCGACATCGCCGAGCGTGGCCTGGTGCTGACTGGTGGTGGCGCGCTGCTGCGTGACCTCGACAAGTTGCTGGCCCAGGAAACCGGTCTGCCGGTGATCGTTGCCGAAGATCCGTTGACTTGCGTTGCTCGCGGCGGTGGCCGTGCATTGGAAATGATGGATAAGCACACCATGGATCTGCTTTCGAGCGAATAATCAAACGGCGTGAAAGCTACTCAGGGCTGGGAGCCTTCGGCTTTACGCGCGCAATACTGCGTTAAAAACAGGCTCGGAATGCTCATTTACAACCCGTAAACTCCGCTTCCTCGCCTGTTTTTGCCTTGTCTTGCCGTCGCTCGCTACGCTTTCACACCATTTGATGCTTCGAATGCAATACGTGGGTGAACGCACAGGCAGCACTTTGCAGTGCTGCCTGTTGGCGTTTATCTTCTGTCAGTCTTCATCCAGGCCGGTTTGATGCCGTATGAATAAACAGAACATTTGCCTGGGAGGAGCGGCTTATTAAACCGCTTTTCACCAAGGGCCCTTCGTTGGGCGTGCGCCTGTTGGTGCTGGCCGTGCTCGCGGTCGCGCTGATGGTGGTCGATGCGCGTTTCGACCTGCTCAAGCCCGCGCGCAAACAAGCGTCGCTGGTGCTCATGGACGCCTACTGGATCACTGACCTGCCCGGCCGCTTGTGGGAAGGGGTCGCCAGCCAGTTCGGCAGCCGCACCGAGCTCGTCGCCGAAAACGAAAAACTCAAGACCGAAAACCTGCTGTTGCAGGGACGCATGCAAAAGCTCGCGGCCCTGACCGAGCAGAACGTTCGGCTGCGCGAGTTGCTCAATTCCTCTGCACTGGTCAACGAAAAGGTCGAAGTGGCCGAGTTGATCGGCATGGACCCCAACCCCTTCACCCATCGCATCATCATCAACAAAGGCGAGCGCGACGGCGTGGTGCTCGGCCAACCGGTGCTCGATGCACGGGGGCTGATGGGCCAGGTGGTTGAATTGATGCCTTACACCTCGCGTGTCCTGCTGCTGACCGACACCACCCACAGCATTCCGGTGCAGGTGAACCGCAACGGTCTGCGCGCGATTGCCAGTGGCACCGGTAACCCGGAGCGCCTGGAATTGCGTCATGTCGCCGACACGGCGGACATCAAGGAAGGCGATCTGCTGGTCAGTTCCGGTCTGGGCCAACGTTTTCCGGCCGGCTATCCGGTGGCCACGGTCAAGGAAGTCATCCACGATTCCGGCCAACCGTTTGCGATTGTCCGCGCTGTGCCGACCGCCGCCCTGAATCGCAGCCGCTACCTGCTGCTGGTGTTCAGCGACAGCCGCACCGCCGAGGAGCGCGCCAATGACGCCGCCCAGGCCCAGGAACAGCTCGACGCCCACGGTGGCGGCCCGATGTTGCCGGCCAGCGTGCCGAAACCGTTGATCATGCCTGCCACGCCTTCCACCGCTACCGCCGCGCCGGCCGCCGAAGCCGCAGCGCCTGCCGCCACGCCAGCCAAGCCCGCCGCGAGCAAACCGCCCGCTGCCGCGCCCGCCGCGGCCAAGCCACCGGCCGCCAGCAAACCACCGGCGAAACCGCCAGCGACTACCGGGGGACGAGAATAATGGTCGGCGCGAAAAAATCCGCAAACGGCTGGATGATCTGGCTGACCTTCTTCGTCGGCATCCTGCTCAGCGTTTCACCGTTGCCGATCTTCATGGAAATCCTCCGCCCGCTGTGGCTGGCCTTGCTCGTGACCTTTTGGGCGCTGTACATGCCGCACACGGTCGGCATGGTCACCGCGTTCTGTCTGGGGCTGGCCGAAGATGTCCTGCAGGGCGACCTGCTTGGGCAGAACGCGCTGATCCTGACCCTGATCACGTTCCTTGTACTGTCGTTGCAGCAGCGTCTGCGCATGTTCCCGATGTGGCAACAGTGCTTGGTGATCCTGGTGATCTTCGGCCTCGCACAACTGGCGCAACTGTGGCTCAGCGCCTTGACCGGCAATCGCCAACCAACCCTGGCGTTGGTCTTGCCGGCACTGGTCAGTGCCTTGCTCTGGCCGTGGGTCAGCTTCGCCCTGCGCGGGATGTGCCGACGCTACAGAATCTATTGAGCCGGTGAAGCAGGGCACTGAACAGGGAGATGTTTTGATGAAACTGCTTTACCTCGCCTCCGGCTCACCGCGTCGCCGTGAATTGCTCACGCAGGTCGGCGTGCAGTTCTCCGCCATCAGTGCGGATATCGACGAAACCCCGCTTCCTGATGAATCCCCTTCGGCCTATGTCGAACGCCTCGCGCGCGGCAAGGCTGAGGCCGGTCGCCGCTCGGTCGTCTCTGACCAGCCGTTCTGCGTGCTCGGCGCCGACACCGCTGTGGTGCTCGACGGCAAAATTCTTGGCAAACCGGTGGACGAAGCCGATGCATGCGCCATGCTGATGATGTTGTCCGGCAACGAACACGAAGTGCTGACGGCCATCGCCGTGCTCGAAGGCGAGCGCTGCGAGTCGCGGGTGGTGCGCAGTCGGGTGCATTTCCGCACGATCAGCCGCGATGAGGCCGCCGCCTACTGGGCCAGTGGCGAACCGCGTGACAAGGCCGGCGGTTACGGCATTCAAGGCCTCGGTGCGGTGTTTGTCGCCGGGCTCGAAGGCAGCTATTCGGCGGTGGTCGGCCTGCCGTTGTGCGAAACCTGCGAGCTGTTGGGCCATTTCGGCATACCCTGTTGGCAAAACCTGAACACGCCCTGAGCGTCGTACGAATCCAGATGCGGCCACTATCGTGAACATGCCTGAACGAGATCCTGCCATGAGTGAAGAGATTCTGATCAACATCACGCCGATGGAGTCGCGCGTGGCGGTGGTCGAAAACGGTGTGCTGCAAGAAGTCCACGTCGAGCGCACGCAGAAACGCGGGATCGTCGGCAACATCTATAAAGGCAAGATCGTCCGTGTTCTTCCGGGCATGCAGGCGGCATTCGTCGACATCGGTCTGGATCGCGCCGCCTTCATTCACGCCGCTGAAATCTCCCTGCGCGAAGGCCCGGCGGTAGAAAGCATCAGCTCGCTTGTGCATGAAGGCCAGAGTCTGGTGGTGCAGGTCACCAAGGATCCGATCGGTTCCAAAGGCGCGCGCCTGACCACGCAACTGTCGATCCCTTCACGCTACCTGGTGTACATGCCGCGCACCGCTCACGTCGGCATTTCCCTGAAGATCGAAGACGAAGCCGAACGCGAGCGCCTCAAGCAGGTGGTGAGTGATTGCGTGGCCAAAGAGGGCATCAAGGAAGCCGGCGGCTTCATTCTGCGCACCGCCGCCGAAGGCGCGGGCGCTGATGAAATCCTCATGGACATCCGTTACCTGCGCCGGCTCTGGGACCAGATCAATGAGCAGATCAAGACCATCGCCGCGCCAAGCGTGATTTACGAAGACCTCGGCCTGGCCCTGCGCACCCTGCGTGATCTGGTCAATCCGAAGATCGAGAAGATCCGCATCGATTCCCGGGAAACCTTCCAGAAAACCACGCAGTTCGTCGCCGAACTGATGCCGGAAATCGCCGATCGTCTGGAGCACTATCCGGGTGAGCGGCCGATCTTCGATCTGTACGGTGTCGAAGACGAAATCCAGCGCGCGCTGGAGCGCAAGGTACCGCTGAAGTCCGGTGGCTATCTGGTCATCGATCCGGCGGAAGCCATGACCACCATCGACGTCAACACCGGGGCGTTCGTCGGTCACCGCAACCTCGAAGAAACCATTTTCAAGACCAACCTCGAAGCTGCTACCGCGATTGCCCGGCAGATGCGCCTGCGCAATCTCGGCGGGATCATCATCATCGACTTCATCGACATGGAAGATGAAGAGCACCAGCGTCAGGTCCTGCGCACTCTGGAGAAACAGCTGGAGCGCGATCACGCCAAGACCAACATCATCGGTATCACCGAGTTGGGCCTGGTGCAGATGACCCGCAAGCGCACCCGCGAAAGCCTTGAACAGGTGCTGTGCGAACCATGCAGCAGTTGCCAGGGACGCGGCAAACTGAAAACCGCCGAAACCATCTGTTACGAGATTTTCCGCGAGATTCTGCGCGAGGCTCGTGCCTATCAGGCCGAGGGTTACCGGGTACTGGCCAACCAGAAAGTGGTCGATCGCCTGCTCGACGAAGAGTCCGGTAACGTCGCCGAGCTTGAAGGCTTTATCGGTCGCACCATACGCTTCCAGGTGGAAACCATGTATTCCCAGGAACAATATGACGTGGTGCTGCTCTGAAGCCCTGCAACACCTTTCATTCAACGCGGCTGGCCTCAGCTTTTCGCAGTTTTTTTGCCATGGGAGCCAACTGACATGGAGCGTCTGACACGCATACTGGCCGCACTCACCCGCTGGGGGCTGGGCCTGTGCGCGTTGATTCTGGTGTTGATGGCGCTATACGTCAGCCTCGGCCGCGAGCTGACGCCACTGGTGGCCGAATACCGCGCCGACATCGAAGACAAGGCCAGTGCCGCCCTCGGCATGCCCTTGCAGATCGGTGAGCTGGAAGGCAACTGGAGCGGTTTCGCGCCGATCCTGCTGGCCCATGACGTGATGGTCGGCGACGGTGCCAACGCACTGCGCCTTGATCGCGTGCGGGTAGTGCCGGATCTGTGGGCCAGTGTGTTGGCTCGCGAAGTGCGCCTCGCGCATATCGAACTCAATGGTCTGAAGATCAGCCTCAAGGAAGCCGAAGACGGCACCTGGGCGCTGGAAGGCTTGCCGGTGCAGAAGGATCAACCGTTCGATGCGGTGCAACTGTTCCAGCGCTCGCAGATGATCAGGCAATTGTCGGTGCTCGACAGCCAGGTGACCCTGCAACCACTCGATCACCCGCCCATGACGCTCACCTATGTCGGCCTCAATCTGCGCACCGGCGCCAGCCGTCAGCGGCTCGATGCGCGTCTGACCTTGCCTGATGGCCAGCCCGTTGCGCTGAGCCTGCGCAGCCAGCTTCGTCCCGATCAATGGCAGAACAGCGCCATCGAGGGTTACGCCAGCCTGCCGCAGAGCGACTGGTCGAAGTGGCTGCCCGAGCGGCTGACCCAGCAATGGAATTTTTCCGAGATCAAGGCCGGCGGCGAACTCTGGGTCGATTGGGCCGAAGGCGCATTGCAGAGCGCCGCGTTGCGCCTGAATGCGCCGCAAGTGACGGGCGCCTATGCCGAGCGCAAGCCAATCCAGATCAATAATCTGGCGCTCAACGCCTACTACCGCAACAGCGCCGAGGGCGTGAACGTCACCCTCGATTCACTGGCGATGAGCTTTGGCGAAACCCGCTGGGAATCCCGCGTGCAGATACAGCAGACCCGCGCCAGCGCCAAGGCTGAAGAGCTCTGGCATTTGCAGGCGGATCGCCTCGATCTGACCCCGATTACGCCGCTGCTCAATGCGCTGGGGCCGTTGCCACAGAGTCTTGCCACGGTGGTTGAACGCTTGAAAGTGACCGGCGGCCTGCGCAATGTTCTGATGGATTTCCGCCCGACTGCCACCGACGGCAATAAATTCGGCTTCGCCGCCAACCTCGACAACGTCGGTTTTGACGCCTACCACGGTGCTCCGGCGGCGCGAAATGTCAGCGGCAGCCTCAGCGGCAATCTCGACGGCGGCGAGTTGCGCCTCGACAGCAAGGATTTCGTCCTGCACCTCGATCCGATTTTCGCCAAGCCATGGCAATACCTGCAGGCCAATGCGCGCCTGACCTGGAAACTCGACAAGGATGGCTTCACCCTGATCGCGCCGTATCTGAAGGTGTTGGGCGAGGAGGGCAAGATTGCCGGCGACTTCCTCATCCGCCTGCACTTCGACCATAGCCAGGAAGACTACATGGACCTGCGCGTCGGTCTGGTCGACGGCGACGGTCGCTATACCGCTAAATACCTGCCGGCCGTGTTGAGCCCCGCGCTTGATGAATGGCTGCGCACGGCGATCCTCAAAGGTGCGGTGGATCAGGGCTTCTTCCAGTATCAGGGTTCGCTGAACAAGAACGCCGGTGAGGCTGACCGCAGCATCAGTCTGTTCTTCAAAGTGCACGACGCCGAACTGGCCTTTCAGCCGGGGTGGCCACATGTGAGCAAGGTCAGTGGCGATGTCTTCATCGAAGACAGCGGTGTGCGCATCTGGGCCAGCAAAGGCCAGTTGCTCGACACGCAAGTCAGCGATGTCTTCGTCAATATTCCTCATGTACCGGCCGGACAGAATTCGCATCTGTTGCTTGATGGCGCATTTGCCGGTGGCCTGGGCGATGGCTTGAAGATCCTCCAGGACGCGCCGATCGGCACTGGCGAGACCTTTGCCGGTTGGGAAGGCGCGGGCGATCTCAACGGCAAGCTCAAGCTGGATATTCCGCTGGCCAAGGGCGAGCAGCCGAAAATCCTCGTCGACTTCAAAACCGCCAATGCGCGGCTGAAACTGGCCGAGCCGAAGCTGGAACTGAGCCAGCTCAAGGGCGATTTCCGCTTCGACAGTAACAAAGGCCTCAGCGGTCAGAACATTTCTGCGCGGGCCTTCGACAAACCGGTCACTGCGCAGATCTTCGCGGATGGCAGCCCCAACCAGATCAAGACTCGGGTGGCGGCGTCGGGGCAGGTCGAAGTCAAAAAGCTTACCGACTGGCTGGGCGTCACCCAACCGTTGCCGGTGTCCGGGACCCTGCCTTATCAGTTGCAGCTGAATCTTTCCGGGGCCGACAGCCAGTTGATGGTCAGCTCCAGCCTCAAAGGCGTGGCGGTGGATCTGCCGGCGCCTTTCGGCATGGCCGCCGATGTCGGGCGGGACACGGTGTTCCGCATGACCCTGCAAGGTCAGGAGCGGCGCTACTGGGTCAACTACGACCAATTGGCCAATTTCACCTTCGCCGCGCCACCGAGCAATTTCGCCGATGGCCGTGGCGAGCTGTTTCTCGGCACGGGCGAAGCCGTCCTGCCGGGTGCCAAAGGCCTGCGGATTCGCGGCGTGCTGTCGGAGCTGGACGTGGCGCCGTGGCAGGATCTGGCCAATAAATACGCCGGGCAGGATCCCGGCGGTAGCGCCAAACAACTGCTCAGCAGCGCTGACATCAAGGTCGGCAAACTGACTGCGTTCGGCACCACACTGGATCAGGCCTCGGTGCAGATCAATCGCAAGCCCGGCGCATGGAATCTCGCTCTCGACAGCCAGCAAGCCAAGGGCAGCGCCAGTCTGCCGGACGCCAAAGGCGTGCCGATCGCGGTGAATCTGCAGTACGTGAAACTGCCGGCGCCGGACCCTGCGGTGCAGGCCGACGAAAACGCGCCGGATCCACTGGCCTCTGTCGACCCGACGAAAATTCCGGCGCTGGATATCACCCTTAACCAACTGTTCCTCGGTCCCGATCTGGTCGGTGGCTGGTCGCTGAAAGTAAGGCCGACCGCCAAAGGCATCGCCCTGAACAACCTCGACATGGGGCTCAAAGGCATCCTTCTGCAAGGCAACGGCGGCTGGGAAGGCACGCCGGGTTCGACCAGCAGCTGGTACAAGGGCCGCATTGGCGGCAAGAACCTGGCTGACGTGCTCAAGGGCTGGGGCTTCGCGCCGAGCGTGACCAGCGAAGAATTCCACATGGACGTCGACGGCCGTTGGCCGGGCTCGCCGGCGTGGCTGGCGACCAAGCGTTTCTCCGGCACCCTCGACGCTTCGCTGAACAAGGGACAGTTCGTCGAGGTCGAGGGCGGCGCTCAGGCGTTGCGGGTGTTCGGCCTGCTCAACTTCAACTCGATTGGCCGGCGTTTGCGTCTGGATTTCTCCGACCTGTTCGGCAAAGGCTTGAGCTACGACCGGGTCAAAGGTTTGCTGGTGGCGAACAATGGCGTCTACGTCACCCGTGAGCCGATTCGCCTGACCGGGCCTTCGAGCAACCTCGAGCTGGACGGCACGCTGGATCTGGTCGACGACAAGGTCGATGCGAAATTGCTGGTGACCTTGCCGGTGACCAACAATCTGCCGATTGCTGCGCTGATCGTCGGCGCACCGGCGGTAGGCGGCGCGCTATTCCTCATCGACAAACTGATCGGTGACCGCGTGGCGCGCTTCGCCAGCGTCAAGTACACCGTCAAAGGCCCATGGAAAGAGCCGAAAATCACCTTCGACAAGCCTTTTTAACTAGCAGACACTAGCCCTGTAGGAGCTGCCGAAGGCTGCGATCTCTTGATCTTGTTGTTGAAGATCAAGATCAAGATCAAGAGATCGTCCGATCGCGGCCCGAGCCTTCGGCAGCTCCTACACAGTTCTGCGTAAATCCCGAGGAGCGGCCATGTCTTTAGCGGTGATTCAAATGGTCAGCCAGAGCGACGTGCTGGCCAACCTCGCCCAGGCCCGACGCCTGCTTGAACAGGCAGCCGCCGGCGGGGCGAAACTCGCGGTGCTGCCGGAAAATTTCGCCGCCATGGGCCGTCGCGACGTGGCCGATATCGGCCGCGCCGAGGCTTTGGGCGAAGGGCCGATCCTGCCCTGGTTGAAACAGACCGCCCGCGACCTCACCTTATGGATAGTCGCCGGTACATTGCCCTTGCCACCGCTGGGCCAACCCACGGCCAAAGCCAATGCCTGCTCGCTGTTGGTCGATGAACACGGCGAGATCGTCGCGCGTTATGACAAGCTGCATCTGTTCGATGTCGATGTCGCCGACAATCGTGGCCGGTATCGTGAATCCGATGACTATGCTTATGGCGGTGGCGTGGTGGTGGCGGATACGCCGGTAGGCCGCGTCGGTCTGAGCGTGTGTTACGACTTGCGCTTCCCGGAGCTGTACAGCGAATTGCGCGCCGCCGGTGCCGAGTTGATTACCGCACCGTCGGCGTTTACTGCCGTGACCGGCGCCGCGCATTGGGATGTGCTGATCCGTGCACGGGCCATTGAAACACAATGTTATGTGCTGGCGGCAGCACAGGGCGGCAGCCATCCGGGGCCTCGGGAAACCTTCGGGCATGCGGCGATTGTCGACCCGTGGGGGCGCGTGCTGGCCCAGCAGGATCAAGGCGAGGCGGTGTTGCTGGCCGCCCGCGACAGCGATGAACAAGCGTCCATCCGGGCGCGCATGCCGGTGACGCGTCATCGGCGGTTTTTCTCGCAGGGCGCCCAGCGGCCTGCTTCAGAACACGAATTTAAGGCGTAAACCTATGAGCGAGTTGTTGTCCTCAGTCAGTGATCACCTGTTGGCACCCGGCGGTGTCACGATCGAGAGCCTGCAAGGCGTGCTCGGCGATCTGGCCGGGCCGGGCATCGATGCCGCCGATCTGTATTTCCAGGGCCAGATCTCCGAGTCGTGGGCGCTGGAAGACGGCATCGTCAAGGAAGGCAGCTTCAACCTCGACCAAGGTGTCGGCGTACGTGCGCAGTCCGGTGAAAAAACCGGATTTGCCTACAGCAATGCGATCACCCTCGAAGCCCTCGGCGCCGCGGCCCGTGCCGCGCGCTCGATCTCCCGCGCCGGGCAGAACGGCACCGTGCAGGCGTTCACCAGCCAGGACGTCGCGCAACTGTATGCACCGGATAACCCGCTGGAAGTGCTCAGCCGCGCGGAAAAAGTCGAATTGCTCAAACGCATCGACGTCGCCACCCGCGCGCTCGATCCACGCATTCAGCAGGTCAGCGTGAGCATGGCCGGTGTCTGGGAGCGGATTCTGGTTGCCTCCACCGACGGTGGTCTGGCCGCTGATGTGCGCCCATTGGTGCGCTTCAATGTCAGTGTCATCGTTGAACAGAATGGCCGGCGCGAGCGCGGCGGGCATGGCGGCGGCGGGCGTACCGATTACCGCTACTTCCTCGCCGAAGACCGCGCCATGGGCTATGCCCGCGAAGCACTGCGTCAGGCACTGGTCAATCTGGAAGCGATTCCGGCGCCGGCCGGTACCTTGCCGGTCGTGCTCGGTTCCGGCTGGTCCGGCGTGCTGCTGCACGAAGCGGTCGGTCATGGTCTGGAAGGCGATTTCAACCGCAAGGGCAGCTCCGCCTACAGCGGGCGCATGGGCGAAATGGTTGCCTCCAAGCTCTGCACCATCGTCGATGACGGCACCTTGAGCGGCCGTCGCGGTTCGCTGAGCGTCGACGACGAAGGCACGCCGACCGAGTGCACCACGCTGATCGAAAACGGCGTGCTCAAGGGCTACATGCAAGACAAGCTCAACGCGCGGCTGATGGGCGTGGCGCGTACCGGTAACGGTCGCCGCGAATCCTATGCGCATCTGCCGATGCCGCGCATGACCAATACCTACATGCTCGGTGGCGAAAGCGATCCGGCGGAAATCATCGCCTCGGTGAAGAAGGGCATCTACTGCGCCAACCTCGGCGGCGGTCAGGTCGACATCACCAGCGGCAAGTTCGTGTTCTCCACCAGCGAGGCTTATCTGATCGAAGACGGCAAGATCACCGCGCCGGTCAAAGGCGCGACGTTGATCGGCAACGGCCCAGAGGCGATGAGCCGGGTGTCGATGGTCGGTAACGATCTGGCGCTGGACAGCGGTGTGGGTACGTGCGGCAAGGATGGGCAGTCGGTGCCGGTGGGTGTCGGCCAGCCAACGCTGAAAATCGATGCGATCACCGTGGGTGGCACGGGCGCATAAGAACGGTGGGGCTTTCGGGTGGCGCGCAGGACGGCCACCCGGTGGCGATGATCAACGCAGGCCGCGTTGAGTCTCGTCCAGCTCCCGAATGTATTTGAAGATCTTGCGGCTCGAAGCAGGGGGTTTGTTTTGCGCAACCTCATGCTGGGCCTGACGGATCAGGGAACGCAATTGCTGGCGATCGGCGTCCGGGTACTCGACGACGAACTTCTCCAGCACGGCGTCATCGCCCGCGATCAGGCGGTCACGCCAGCGTTCCAGATTATGGAAACGCTCGTTGTACTGGCGAGTGGAGGCATCGAGTTGATCGAGCAGAATCAGAATCGCGTCAGTGTCCTGATCGCGCATCAGTTTGCCGATGAACTGCAAATGCCGTTTACGCGCGATGTTCGCGGTGTGCTTGGGCGCATCGGCCAGTGCCCGGCGCAGAGCGTCGGTCAAGGGCAGTTTGGCGACCAGATCAGGCTTGAGTGTGGTCAGGCGCTCGCCGAGGTCAACCAGCGCATGCAGCTCGCGTTTGACCTGAGATTTGCTTTTTTCTCCCGTATCGAGGGAGTCGTCGTAAGAATCAACCATGGTGGCAGTCCGCAAAGAAACGCCGCCATGATAACCAGTCGGGGGCCGCTTGTCCGGCCCGGTCGCTCGATGACCCCAGCCGAAAGCAGAATTTGAGTGGAGATGAGCATGAGTGCAGTTCAAAGCGTCGGCCCGCAGGCATTGCCGGCACTGCAAGAACAGGTCGAGCAGATCATCGCCGAAGCCAAGCGCCAGGGCGCCAGCGCCTGTGAAGTCGCGGTGTCGCTGGAGCAGGGCTTGTCGACCTCGGTGCGTCAGCGCGAGGTCGAAACCGTTGAGTTCAATCGTGATCAGGGTTTTGGCATCACCCTGTACGTTGGCCAGCGCAAAGGCTCGGCCAGCACCTCGGCCACTGGCCCTGAGGCGATTCGTGAAACGGTCGCAGCTGCGCTGGCCATCGCCAGACACACTTCCGAAGATGAAGCCTCGGGCCTCGCCGATGCGGCACTGATGGCCAGGGATGTGCAGGATTTCGACCTGTTCCACGAGTGGGACATCACCCCGGAGCAAGCCATCGAGAAGGCCCTGCTCTGCGAAGCCGCGGCTTTCGACGCCGATGCGCGGATCAAGAACGCCGACGGCACCACCCTCAGCACCCATCAGGGTTGCCGCGTTTACGGCAACAGCCACGGTTTCATCGGCGGTTACGCGTCGACCCGGCACAGCCTGAGTTGCGTGATGATCGCTGAAGCCGACGGCCAGATGCAGCGTGATTACTGGTACGACGTCAATCGCCAGGGCAGCCTGCTCGCCGATCCGGTGAGCATCGGCCAGCGTGCCGCGCAGCGGGCGGCCAGCCGTCTGGGCGCGCGTCCGGTGCCGACCTGTGAAGTGCCGGTGCTGTTCTCCGCCGAGCTGGCGGGTGGTCTGTTCGGCAGCTTCCTCTCGGCAGTATCCGGCGGCAGTCTGTATCGCAAATCGTCATTTCTCGAAGGCACCCTGGGGCAGAAGCTGTTCCCGGAATGGCTGACCATCGATGAGCGTCCGCATCTGATGCGCGCCATGGGCAGTGCTTCCTACGACGGCGATGGCCTGGCGACTTACGCGAAACCGTTCGTCGAAAAGGGCGAGTTGGTCTCCTACATCCTCGGTACCTACTCCGGGCGCAAACTGGGCATGCCAAGCACCGCCAACGCGGGCGGTGTGCACAATCTTTTCGTCACCCATGGCGATGAGGATCAGGCAGCGCTGTTGAAACGCATGGGCCGAGGACTGCTGGTTACCGAGTTGATGGGCCATGGCTTGAACATGGTCACTGGCGACTACTCGCGCGGGGCGGCGGGTTTCTGGGTGGAGAACGGGGAGATCCAGTTCGCCGTGCAGGAAGTGACCATCGCCGGCAACATGCGCGACATGTTCAAGCAGATTGTTGCGGTGGGTAACGACCTGGAGCTGCGCAGCAACATCCGCACCGGTTCGGTATTGATCGAGCGGATGACCGTCGCCGGCAGCTAAACCGCGATTCCGCCCATTCAAAAAGGCGCGCCATCCGTTCTGGATGGCGCGCCTTTTTTATTCGCTTCGCCACAAATTCCTTGTGGGAGCGAGCCTGCTCGCGAAAGCGGTGGACCGGATAATACATCCCAACCGGGCAGAAGCATTCGCGAGCAGGCCCGCTCCCACAAATGGGCAGCGCAAACTCGATCGCTTGTGTTGGTTCTCATTATCATCTAATAATGAATCTCATCTCCGAACGAGTCCCGGATCATGAGTTCTGCCTTGCACGAGCAGCCCTACCTCGAAAGCTGGCGCTGGATGAGCCGCCAGATCCGTTGCGCACTGGATCCTGACGAACCGCGCCTGATCGAACACTACCTCGCCGAAGGGCGCTATCTGTCCTGTTGCACAGCCACTTCGCCCTGGACCGTCGCCGAAACGTCTTTCCGTCTGCTGCTCGACACGGCCAGCGACACCGCGTTGCCGTGGCACTGGCGCAGCGTCTGTCTCGATCAAGCCTGGCGCCCGTTGCGTGACATGGAGCGCCTGTCGCTGTGCCAATGCCGCCTGCAGCGCTGGCAACGCTACACCTGGCAGCTCGCCACTTGCGAGTTGCAACCGTCGATTCCTCTTATTGATTTGCTGCAAGGACATTCGAATGACCAAGACACGTATTGAGCGCGACAGCATGGGCGAGCTGCAGGTGCCGGTCGACGCGCTCTATGGCGCGCAGACCCAGCGCGCAGTGGACAACTTCCCGATCAGCGGCAAGCCGATGCCGACGCAATTCATCCGCGCGCTGATTCTCGCCAAAGCCGCCGCGGCCCGGGCCAATGTGGAACTGAACCAGATCAGCGTGGCCCAGGGCAAAGTCATCAGCGATGCCGCGCAAGGTCTGCTCGAAGGCGATTTCATGCAGCATTTTCCGGTGGATATCTTCCAGACCGGTTCCGGCACCAGCTCGAACATGAACGCCAACGAAGTGATCGCCACGCTGGCCAGCCGCATGCTCGGTGAGCCGGTCAATGCCAACGATCACGTCAACTGCGGGCAGAGCAGCAACGACGTCATCCCGACCACCATTCACGTCAGCGCCGCGCTGGCGCTGCATGAACAACTGCTGCCGGCGCTGTTGCATCTGGTCCAGGTCATCGAGCGCAAGGCCGAACAGGTGCATCATCACGTCAAAACCGGACGCACCCATCTGATGGACGCGATGCCGGTGCGCATGAGTCAGGTGCTCAACGGCTGGGCGCAGCAGCTCAAGGCCAACGTCGCACATCTGCAGGATTTGTTGCCGAGCCTGCAATCCCTGGCGCAGGGCGGCACCGCGGTGGGTACCGGGATCAACGCGCATCCGGAGTTCGCCGCGCGATTCAGTCGGCATCTGAGCCAATTGACCGACGTGCAATTCACCCCGGGCAAGGATCTCTTCGCTTTGATCGGCTCGCAGGACACCGCCGTCGCTGTCTCCGGCCAACTCAAGGCCACCGCCGTGTCGCTGATGAAAATCGCCAATGACCTGCGCTGGATGAACTCCGGCCCGCTCGCTGGCCTGGGCGAAATCGAACTCGAAGCGCTGCAGCCGGGCTCGTCGATCATGCCCGGCAAGGTCAACCCGGTGATCCCGGAAGCCACCGCCATGGTCGCCGCGCAAGTGATCGGCAACGACTCGGTGATCACCGTGGCCGGGCAATCGGGCAATTTCGAACTGAACGTGATGCTGCCGATCATCGCGCACAACCTGCTGAGCAGCATCGAACTGCTGGCCAATTCCAGTCGCCTGCTTGGTGACAAGGCGATTGCCAGCTTCAAGGTCAACGAATCGCGGTTGCAAGAAGCGTTGTCGCGCAACCCGATTCTGGTCACCGCCCTCAACCCCATCATCGGCTACCAGAAAGCCGCAGACGTCGCCAAGCAGGCCTACCGGGAAGGCCGCGCGGTGATCGACGTTGCCCTGGAACACACCGACCTGTCGCGCAGCCAGCTGGAAGAGTTGCTCAACCCCGAGAAGCTCACCGCCGGCGGCGTGTAAACCCCGCAACTGCTTTGGAGGCTCACCATGGAGCACTGGAAACGCACGATCGAACGGGCCAATCGCTGCTTCATGCTGGGCGAATTGATCGACGCCCGCGAGGCTTACCTGCAAGCCCTGGCCCTGGCGCAAGTGCTGTTCGAACGCTGGGCGGATGCCGACGAAGCAGTGGCGGCCTGCGTCGTCTCTCATCACAACCTCGCCGACCTGCATCTGCGCCTGAACCAACCGGAGGAGAGCGCCGAGTACCTGTGCGCCATCCATCAACGCCTGTTGCAGACCATGCAGGACGAACGCCTGCGCCCGGCCCTGCGGGAAGCGGCGCTGCGCCAGAGCAGCAAGACCTACGTCGAACTGTTGAATTTCATCAGTGAGCACGGTGAATACCCGCGCACCCAGCGCCTGCTGCATCCCGACACCGGCAATGCCCGCCGCACCTCAACTTCTCATCAGTACGGAGTCCATTGAAATGGCTTTTACCTTGCCTGCCTTGCCCTACGCCTACGATGCCCTCGAGCCGCACATCGATGCGCAGACCATGGAGATCCATTACACCAAGCATCACCAGACCTACATCAACAACCTCAACGCCGCCGTGGAAGGCACCGAGTTTGCCGAGTGGCCGGTGGAAAAGCTCGTCGCCAGCGTTCAGCAACTGCCGGAAAAACTTCGCGCGGCGGTGATCAACCAGGGCGGTGGTCACGCCAATCATTCGCTGTTCTGGGAAGTGATGGTGCCCAACGGTGGTGGTAAACCCGACGGCGAGCTGGCCCGGGCCATCGACGAGCAACTGGGCGGACTGGACAGTTTCAAGGAAGTGTTCACCAAAGCCGCGCTGACTCGTTTTGGCAGTGGCTGGGCCTGGCTCAGCGTGACCCCGGAGAAAAAGCTCATCGTGGAAAGCAGTGGCAACCAGGACAGTCCGTTGATGAACGGCAATACCCCGATTCTCGGGCTCGACGTCTGGGAGCACGCCTACTACCTGCGCTACCAGAACCGTCGCCCGGAATACATCAACGCGTTCTACAACGTGATCAACTGGCCGGAAGTTGCTGCGCGCTACCAAGCCGCACTGGTTTGAGCCTTCAATAAAAACAATCCAAGGCTGACTATGGGCACTGAAACACTGGCGATTGGCAGCGGGCGGATGTTTCGTTACGCGGTGGGCTCGCTGTTGCTGTTGGCGGGGATGGCTCTGCTGGTCGCCCAAGGTTTGCACTGGCTGAATCTTGAACCCAGGTTGCTGCGCGCATTGCAGGGCGGCGCTATCTGCGCCTTGGGCACGGCGCTCGGCGCGGTGCCGGTGCTGATAATCCGGCGCATGCCGCAGGCACTCAGCGACACCTTGCTGGGATTTGGTGCCGGGGTGATGCTGGCGGCGACGGCGTTTTCGCTGATCGTGCCGGGCATTGCTGCGGCTGAGAGTCTTGGCCTGACGCCGTGGGCCGCCAGTGGTTTGATCTGCTTTGGCATCCTGCTCGGCGCCTTCGGCCTGTATCTGGTGGATCGCAGGGTTTCCGGTGCTACGCCGGAGATGCTCGTCGGCACGCTTGAGCGTCCGGTGATTCCACCGCGCATCTGGCTGTTCGTGTTCGCCATCATCGCGCACAACATTCCGGAAGGCATGGCGGTCGGCGTTTCTGCCGGTGGCGGTATGGCGGATGCCGACAGTCTGGCGATGGGCATCGCGTTGCAGGATGTGCCGGAAGGTCTGGTGATTGCACTGGTGCTGGCCGGGGCGGGAATGTCGCGGGTCAGGGCCTTTCTGATCGGCGCGGCGTCAGGGCTGGTCGAACCGGTGTTCGCGTTGTTATGCGCGTGGCTGGTCAGTCTGGCTCAAGTGCTGTTGCCACTGGGGCTGGCGCTGGCGGCCGGGGCGATGTTGCTGGTGGTGACTCACGAAGTGATTCCGGAGTCGCGCCGGCATGGACATGACAAGCTGGCGAGTCTTGGCTTGCTGATCGGTTTTTGTCTGATGATGGTGATGGATACGGCGTTGGGTTGAATGAAGGTGAGGAGGGAGCAAGCTCCCTCATTGGCGGATCATTCGCCTTCGTCGAAGTAGTTGTTGATCAGTTCGACCAAGGCGTCCATAGCTTCCTGAGCCTGTTCGCCTTCGGTGCTCAAATGGATTTTGGTGCCCTTGCCAGCCGCGAGCATCATCATCGCCATGATGCTTTTACCGTCCACTGCTGTCTCGGGCGTGCGGCCGACTCTTATCGTAGTCTCCGGAAACTTGCCGGCCACGCCGACAAATTTGGCCGATGCCCGGGCATGCAGGCCCAGCTTATTGATGATTTCGATTTCACGAGCAGGCATCGCGGTGTGAATCCTTTAGGTGAGGTCGCGGTGGCGAACCTGGACGTTCTTCAGGGTTTTCTGCAGGGCCTGACCCAGGCGTTCGGTCAGGTAGACGGAGCGGTGGTGCCCGCCGGTGCAGCCAATGGCAATGGTGACGTAGGCGCGGTTGCTGGCTGCGAAACGGGGCAGCCACTTGTTCAGATAGGCGTAGATGTCCTGATACATTTCCTCGACATCCGGCTGTTCCGCCAGGTACTCGGCCACTGGTGCATCGAGACCCGACTGCGCACGCAGCTCCGGTTTCCAGTACGGATTGGGCAGGCAGCGGACGTCGAAGACCAGATCGGCATCGACCGGCATGCCGCGCTTGAAGCCAAATGATTCGACCAGGAACGCCGTACCCGGCTCAGGCTGATTCAACAGGCGTAACTTCAGGGTGTCGCGCAGTTGATACAGATTGAGGTGGGTGGTGTTGATTTTCAGGTCGGCCAGATCGGCGATCGGGCCGAGCAGGGCGCTTTCATCGTGGATGGCTTCGGCCAGGGAGCGATTGGCGTTGCTCAACGGGTGACGACGACGGGTCTCGGAAAAACGCTTGAGCAGGGTTTCTTCGTCGGCGTCCAGATAGAGCACATCGCACTTGATATGCTTGGCCCGCACGTCTTCGAGCAATTCGGGGAAACGAGACAGATGGCTCGGCAGGTTGCGCGCATCGATCGATACCGCGACCAGCGGCTGCGCCAGCTCGGTGTGGATCAACGCGCGCTCGGCCAGTTCCGGCAGCAAGCCGGCCGGGAGGTTGTCGATGCAGTAGTAACCGTTGTCTTCAAGGACATTCAGGGCGGTACTTTTACCCGAGCCCGAACGGCCACTGACGATGATCAAACGCATGATTAGTGCCCGTTCTGCTCGTCCAGTACAACCTGGTACAGGGCCTCGTTGCTCGGAGCGCTGCGCAGTTTTTCGCGCACTTCCTTGCGGTCAAGCATGCTGGCGATCTGGCGCAGCAACTCCAGATGCGCATCGGTCGCAGCTTCCGGGACCAGCAGCACGAACAGCAGGTCCACCGGGGCGCCGTCGATGGCGTCGAAATCGATCGGGGCTTCGAGGTGCAGCAGCGCGCTGACCGGCGCCGTGCAGCCCTTGAGGCGGCAGTGGGGAATGGCGATGCCGTTGCCGAAACCGGTGGAGCCGAGTTTCTCACGGGCGATCAGCGCCTCGAAGACATCCTGCATCGCCAGATCCGGCACTTCGCGGTGGATCAGGTTGGCAATCTGCTCGAGGGCTTTTTTCTTGCTGCCGCCCGGCGCGTTCACCTGGGAACGGCCGGGGGTCAGGATGGTTTCAAGTCGGATCATGGGATAGGGGGGTTAACGACCGGTGGCGCCCTGGAGGAGGCTCTCGGTCTTTTCCTTATGCTTTTTGAGTTGGCGGTCCAGCTTGTCGGTGAGTGAGTCGATCGCAGCATACATGTCGGTATCTTCTGCGTTAGCGACCACTTCTTTTCCGGGAATATGCAAGGTGGCTTCGATTTTCTGCTGCAGTTTTTCGACGCACATCGTGACCTGCACGTTGGTGATCTTGTCGAAATGTCGCTCCAGTCGTTGGAGTTTTTCCTCGATGTAGGAACGCAGAGGTTGGGTCACTTCCAGTTGGTGTCCACTGATGTTGACTTGCATACAGCTTCTCCTTCGTTGCCAGTGCATAAAGCGGCAGGCCGAAAAGCCTGCCACTGGAACGCTGTAACGTGGCTTACATCAACCGCTTGCGTTCGCTCGAAGGCGCGATTCCGAGGGATTCGCGGTACTTGGCGACGGTGCGGCGAGCCACCTGAATGCCTTGTGCCTCCAGTAAACCAGCGATCTTGCTGTCACTCAACGGCTTTTTCTGATTTTCCGCCGCGACCAGTTTCTTGATGATCGCGCGAATCGCCGTGGATGAGCATTCGCCGCCTTCGGAGGTGCTGACGTGGCTGGAGAAAAAGTATTTCAGTTCATAAATACCGCGCGGGGTATGCATGAATTTTTGTGTGGTCACCCGCGAGATCGTCGACTCGTGCATGCCGACCGCTTCGGCGATGTCATGCAGCACCAGCGGCTTCATCGCTTCGTCGCCATATTCGAGGAAACCGCGCTGATGTTCGACGATCTGCGTGGCCACTTTCATCAGGGTTTCGTTGCGGCTCTGCAGGCTCTTGATGAACCAGCGGGCTTCCTGCAACTGATTGCGCATGAAAGTGTTGTCGGCGCTGGTGTCGGCACGCTTCACAAAACCGGCGTACTGGGCGTTGACGCGCAAACGTGGCACCGATTCCTGGTTCAGTTCCACCAGCCAGCGCTCGTTGTCCTTGCGCACGATCACATCGGGAATGACGTATTCGGCTTCGGTCGATTCGATCTGCGAGCCCGGACGCGGATTGAGGCTCTGCACCAGTTCGATGACCTGGCGCAGTTCGTCTTCCTTGAGCTTCATGCGCCGCATCAACTGGCTGTAATCGCGGCTGCCGAGCAGGTCGATGTAATCGGCGACCAGACGTTTGGCCTCGGTGAGCCACGGCGTCTTCGCGGGCAGCTGGCGCAATTGCAGCAGCAGGCATTCGCTGAGGTTGCGTGCGCCGATCCCGGCGGGCTCGAATTGCTGGATGCGATGCAGGACGGCTTCGATTTCGTCGAGCTCGATGTCCAGTTCCGGGTCGAACGCTTCGAGAATTTCTTCGAGCGTTTCGTCCAGGTAACCCTGATTGTTGATGCAATCGATCAGGGTCACGGCGATCAGGCGATCGGTGTCGGACATCGGCGCCAGGTTCAGTTGCCAGAGCAGATGGCTCTGCAGGCTCTCGCCGGCGGAAGTGCGGGTGGTGAAATCCCACTCGTCGTCATCGCTGCTGGGCAGGCTGCTGGCGCTGGTCTGATAAACATCTTCCCAGGCGGTGTCTACCGGCAGTTCGTTGGGGATGCGCTCGTTCCATTCGCCATCTTCAAGGTTGTCCACCGTCGGGGCGGCTTCCTGATAGGAGGGTTCCTGGATTTCGGCGGGCTTCTGTTCGGCGTTGTCGGCCAAGGGATCGGCGTTATCGAAGTCGTCGCCTTCTTCCTGGCGTTCGAGCATCGGATTGGATTCCAGAGCCTCCTGGATTTCCTGTTGCAGGTCCAGGGTCGACAATTGGAGCAGGCGGATGGCCTGTTGCAGCTGCGGTGTCATCGTCAGCTGCTGGCCCATTCTCAAGACTAGCGATGGTTTCATGGCAGGGGCTTAACACCTTATTCGCCGGCGCTTTGCGCCATCCACTACAGGGCGCAGAAGCGCCAAACTTAAGCAAATTATATGCCTGAAACTGAAGTGTTTGCCTAGAGCGCTGTAACAATTAAAGCGGATAAATGCGCCTTGAATCGATACAGCGCTGGCGCGCTTACAGGCGGAACTCGTGACCCAGATACACTTCCTTGACCAGATCGTTGGCCAGGATGGTCTCGGCATCGCCTTCAGCGATCAGTTGACCGTCGTTGACGATGTAAGCGGTTTCGCAGATATCCAGCGTCTCACGGACGTTGTGGTCGGTGATCAGCACCCCGATGCCCTTGGCCTTGAGGTGGTGGATGATCTGCTTGATGTCGCCGACCGAGATCGGGTCGACACCGGCGAACGGTTCGTCGAGCAGGATGAATTTCGGCGCAGTGGCCAGAGCGCGAGCGATTTCCACCCGGCGACGCTCGCCACCGGACAGGCTCATGCCGAGGTTGTCGCGGATGTGGCTGATGTGGAATTCCTGCAGCAAGCTTTCCAGCTCCTTGCGACGACCGGCCTTGTCGAGTTCAGGACGGGTCTCGAGGATCGCCATGATGTTGTCGGCGACCGACAGTTTGCGGAAGATCGACGCTTCTTGCGGCAGATAGCCGATACCGGCCTTGGCGCGGCCATGCATCGGCTGGTGGCTGACGTCCAGATCATCGATCAGCACCCGGCCCTGATCGGCCTGCACCAGGCCGACGATCATGTAGAAGCAGGTCGTCTTGCCGGCGCCGTTCGGGCCGAGCAGGCCGACGATCTGCCCGCTGTCGATCGACAGACTGACGTCACGCACGACCTGGCGGCTTTTATAGGCCTTGGCCAGGTGCTGAGCTTTCAGAGTTGCCATTACTGGGATTTCTCTTCGGTTTTCTTCTTCGGCTGGATCACCATGTCGATGCGCGGACGCGATTCGGTGACCTTGCTGCCCGTGGCGCGACCGGCGCTGGCCAGTTTCTTCACGGTGTCGTAGACGATTTTTTCGCCTTGGGTGACGTTGTTATCCTTGTCGATAACCTTGGCCTTGTCGATCAGCACCACGCGGTTCTGCTGGGCGTGGTATTGAATCGTCACGCCGTAGCCCTTGACCGGGTTGGCGTCGCCCTGGGTCTGCAACTGCTCGAAGTAAGCCAGGTTGCCCACCGAGGTCACCACGTCGATATCGCCGTTGGGCGCGCGAGTCATGGTCACCGTGTTGCCTTTAACGATCATCGAGCCCTGGGTAATGATCACGTCACCTTTATAGGTGGCGATGCCATTCTTGTCGTCCAGCTGGGCGTCGTCGGCCTGAATGCGGATAGGTTGCTGCTGATCGTTCGGCAGGGACCAGGCGCTCGCGCTTCCCAGTGCTGCGCCCAGACTGAGCAAAATAGGGAGGGTTTTAACGAGCCTCATACTGTCCTCTTACGTTCGATTGCAGGTGTATCCTGCTGTCCTTCAGGTACGCTTTCATTCCGACGCCAGTCGACACGCCGCCAGCGCCCTCGATTCTAACGGGTTGCGCAGTCTGCGCATATTCCTGCTGCGGGAACACCGTCATGCGGGTGCTGGTGATCAGGGTGCCGCGCTTTTTCTCATCGGTGCGCTGTACGCGGACCGAATCGATCAATTCCACTTCGGTACCGCCCGAGTTTACTTCGCCGCGCTCGCTGGTCACGTGCCACGGGAAGTCGGTGCCGCGATACATGTTCAAATCAGGCTTGGTCACCAGGGTGACATCGGTGGCCTTGACGTGCTCGGCCTTGTCGGAGGTCATCTCGTATTGCACCTTGCCGTCGGGCAGGTACTGGATGGTGTGCGTGTTGGTCGCGTACCAGTCGATCGGGTTCTCGGCAGTCGAGACCGGCGGCTTGTCGAGGAAGCGTTCCGGGCTGATGTTCCAATAGCCGACCGCGGCGAAAATCGCCGCGATGCAGCCGAACAGCAGGAAGTTGCGAAACTTTTTGCTAAACATGGTCTGGCTCACAGGTACGCGGCGTTGGCCGCTTCGAGGCGGCCCTGGGCGCGCAGGATCAATTCGCAGAATTCGCGGGCGGCACCTTCGCCGCCACGGGCGCGGGTAACGCCGTGGGCGTGTTCGCGGACGAAATCGGCAGCGTTGGCCACCGCCATGCCCAGCCCTACGCGGCGGATTACCGGCAAGTCTGGCAGATCGTCGCCCAGATAGGCGACTTCTTCATAGCTTAGGCCCAGTTGTGCGAGCAGGCCGTCGAGCACCACCAATTTGTCTTCGCGCCCCTGAAACAGATGCGGGATGCCGAGATTCTTCGCGCGGCGCTCGACCACCGGGGTCTTGCGACCGCTGATGATCGCGGTTTGCACGCCGGCATTCATCAGCATCTTGATGCCCTGGCCGTCGAGAGTATTGAAAGTCTTGAACTCGCTGCCGTCTTCGAGGAAGTACAGCCGACCGTCGGTGAGTACACCGTCGACATCGAAGACTGCCAGTTTGATCGCTTTGCCGCGTTGCAGCAGATCGTTGTTCATTACATGACTCCTGCGCGCAGCAGATCGGAGAGGTTGAAGGCGCCGATCGGGCGATCCTCCTCGTCGACGACTACCAGGGCGCTGATTCGATGGTCTTCCATGATTTTCAGGGCTTCGGCGGCAAGCATGTCGGGCCGCGCGGTTTTGCCATGTGCGGTCATCACTTCGTCGATGGTCGCGTTGCGAATGTCGATGGTGCGGTCCAGGGTGCGGCGCAGATCACCGTCGGTGAAGATCCCGGCGAGTTTGCCGTCGGCCTCAAGGATAGCGGTCATGCCGAGGCCCTTGCGGGTCATTTCCATCAGCGCATCCTTGAGCAGGGTGCCGCGTTGGACCTGCGGCAGTTCCTCCCCGGCGTGCATGACGTTTTCCACTTTCAGCAACAGGCGCCGGCCAAGTGCGCCGCCCGGATGCGAGAAGGCAAAATCTTCGGCGGTAAAACCGCGCGCTTCCAGCAAGGCCACGGCCAGGGCATCTCCCATGACCAGCGCTGCGGTAGTCGAAGACGTCGGTGCCAGGTTCAACGGGCAGGCTTCGTGCTCAACGTGCACATTGAGATTGACCTCGGCAGCCTTCGCCAGCGGCGACTGCGGGTTGCCAGTGACGCTGATCAGCTGGATGCCCAGGCGTTTGATCAATGGCAGCAGGGTAATGATTTCGTTGGTCGAGCCGGAGTTCGACAGCGCCAGAATCACGTCGTCGCGGGTGATCATACCCATGTCGCCATGGCTGGCTTCGGCGGGATGGACAAAAAACGCCGGAGTGCCGGTGCTGGCCAGGGTCGCGGCGATCTTGTTGCCGATGTGCCCGGATTTGCCCATGCCGACCACGACCACACGGCCCTTGCTGGCCAGAATCATCTCGCAAGCGCGTACGAAATCGGCGTCGATATGGGCCATCAAGCCTTGGACGGCTTCCACTTCGAGGCGGATGGTGCGTTGTGCCGATTGAATCAGGTCGCGGGTTTTGCTCATGTCAGAATCGTATGGGCCGATGAAAAGGCGGCGATTATAGCGGTTATGTGGCAAAGCCTCACGCAAGTTCGTCGTGCTTTGTCATTACTGGTTACCAAAACCCTCTGAAAGTCGCTGCGACCCTCATCTGTCGGCGATTCAGGCCGGGTTCTCGCTTGGGCGCTCAGCCTTTGCAGTGATATAGTTCGCCGCCAGTTCGGCCTGCCCGGGATGCAGGTGTTTCCGAGGAAAGTCTGGCATCCCAGTGAGAGGCTGCATCGCAAGGAGTTTAGATGAGTGCCGATAACGCCTACGCGGTCGAGCTGAAGGGAGTCTCCTTCAAGCGCGGTGCGCGGAGCATTTTCAATAACGTCGATATCCGCATCCCGCGCGGCAAGGTCACCGGCATCATGGGGCCTTCCGGCTGCGGCAAGACCACGCTGCTGCGTCTGATGGGCGCGCAGTTGCGCCCGTCCAGCGGCGAAGTCTGGGTCAACGGGCAGAACCTGCCGACGCTGTCGCGCAGCGATCTGTTCGATGCGCGCAAGCACATGGGCGTGCTGTTTCAGAGCGGTGCGCTGTTCACCGACCTCGATGTGTTCGAGAACGTGGCCTTTCCGCTGCGGGTTCACACGCAACTGCCGGAAGACATGATCCGCGACATCGTCCTGCTCAAGTTGCAGGCCGTGGGGCTGCGCGGTGCCATCGAACTGATGCCGGACGAGCTGTCCGGCGGCATGAAGCGCCGCGTCGCGCTGGCCCGGGCGATTGCCCTCGATCCGCAGATTCTCATGTACGACGAGCCTTTCGTGGGCCAGGACCCGATCGCCATGGGCGTACTGGTGCGCCTGATTCGTTTGCTCAACGATGCACTGGGCATCACCAGTATCGTGGTGTCCCACGATCTGGCGGAGACCGCGAGCATTGCCGATTACATTTATGTAGTGGGCGATGGTCAGGTGCTGGGGCAGGGCACGCCGGATGAGCTGATGAATTCGGATGAGCCGCGTATCCGCCAGTTCATGACCGGCGATCCCGATGGTCCGGTGCCGTACCATTTTCCAGCGACGGATTACCGCGCAGATCTTCTGGGGAAGCGCTGATGCGCAGAATTTCATTGATGGAACGCGTGCGTCGGTTCGGCGAATCGGCGATCGACGCGGTCGCGGTGTTTGGTCGGGCGACCCTGTTCCTGTTTCACGCCCTGCTGGGCCGTGGCGGTATCAGCGGTGGTTTCGGCCTGTTGGTCAAGCAGCTGCACTCGGTCGGCGTCATGTCGCTGGTGATCATCGTGGTCTCCGGCATTTTCATCGGCATGGTGCTCGCGCTGCAGGGCTTCAGCATTCTTTCCAGCTATGGTTCAGAGCAGGCGGTGGGGCAGATGGTCGCCCTGACGTTGCTGCGTGAACTGGGGCCGGTGGTCACGGCGTTGCTGTTTGCCGGTCGCGCCGGTTCGGCATTGACCGCCGAGATCGGCAACATGAAATCCACCGAGCAGTTGTCCAGCCTGGAAATGATCGGTGTCGATCCGCTCAAGTACATCATTGCCCCGCGCCTGTGGGCCGGGTTCATTTCCCTGCCGGTGCTGGCGATGATCTTCAGTGTCGTCGGCATCTGGGGCGGTTCGTGGGTTGCGGTCGACTGGCTGGGCGTCTACGAAGGCTCCTACTGGGCGAACATGCAGAACAGCGTGACCTTCACCAGTGACGTGCTCAACGGCGTGATCAAGAGTGTCGTTTTCGCTTTCGTCGTGACCTGGATCGCCGTATTCCAAGGCTATGACTGTGAACCCACTTCCGAGGGAATCAGTCGTGCCACCACCAAGACCGTGGTGTTTGCCTCGCTGGCAGTGCTCGGTCTGGACTTTATTCTGACCGCTTTGATGTTTGGAGATTTCTGATGCAAAACCGCACCCTGGAAATCGGTGTCGGCCTGTTCCTGCTGGCAGGGATCCTGGCTTTGCTGCTGCTCGCCTTGCGCGTCAGCGGCCTGTCTCCGACTTCGTCCACCGACACCTATAAGTTGTATGCCTATTTCGACAATATCGCCGGTCTGACGGTCAGAGCCAAAGTGACCATGGCCGGTGTGACCATCGGCAAGGTCACCGCCATCGATCTGGATCGCGACAGTTTCACCGGTCGGGTCACGCTGCAGGTGGATAAAAAGGTCGACAACCTGCCGGTTGATTCGACTGCGTCTATCCTCACCGCGGGCCTGCTGGGCGAGAAATACATCGGTATCAGCGTCGGCGGTGAAGACACTCAGTTGAAAGACGGTGGAACCATCCATGACACGCAGTCGTCACTGGTACTGGAAGACCTGATCGGTAAATTCCTGCTCAATACCGTTAGCAAAGACGCCAAATGAGGAGCTTTTGAATGATCTCTATCTTGCGACGTGGCCTGTTGGTGTTGCTCGCGGCCCTGCCGTTGATGGCTAACGCTGTACCGGGACAATCGGCTCATGACCTGATTCAGGACACCACGAACCGGATGCTTGCCGATTTGCAGGCCAATAAAGAGAAGTACAAGCAGGATCCGCAGGATTTCTATGCGGCGCTGAACAGCATCGTCGGTCCCGTGGTGGATGCCGAGGGCATCTCCAAAAGCATCATGACCGTGAAGTATTCGCGCAAGGCCACGCCTGCGCAGATGCAGCGCTTCCAGGAAAACTTCAAGCGCGGTCTGTTCCAGTTCTACGGCAACGCTCTGCTGGAATACAACAACCAGGGCATCACCGTTGACCCGGCCAAAGACGAATCGGGCGACCGCACCAGCGTCAACATGACCGTCAAGGGCAGCAACGGCGCGATCTATCCAGTGCAGTACACCCTTGAGAAGATCAATGGCGAGTGGAAGCTGCGCAACGTGATCATCAACGGCATCAACATCGGCAAGCTGTTCCGTGACCAGTTCGCCGACGCCATGCAGCGCAATGGCAACGATCTGGACAAGACCATCGATGGCTGGGCCGGTGAAGTGGCCAAGGCCAAGCAGGAAACCGACAAAGCCGCCGCGAAGCCAGCCCAATGAGTGAGGCGGCAGTACGGATGAGTGATGTCGACGAATTGGTACTCAGCGGCGTGCTGGATTACCGCACCGGGCCTGACCTGCGCAAGGAAGGGCAGGCGCTGATCAAGTCGAGCAAGGCGTCGGCGCTGGTCATCGATTGTTCGGCGGTGCAGAAGTCCAGCAGTGTCGGCCTGTCGTTGCTGCTGTGCTTCATGCGTGATGCTCAGGCGGCCGGCAAGGCCGTCAGCATCCGCGCGATGCCCGAAGACATGCGCGAAATCGCTCAGGTCAGCGAGTTGACCGAGCTGTTGGCGCACCCCTGAACCCTCATCTATAAAGAAGCCCCCCGTCAGAGTCCTGCGTTGCGGGGTTCGCAGGCGCGGGGCTTTTTTGTATGATGTCCGACCCGTGCGCACAGGGCGCCGATTGAGGTTGAGCATGCAGGCCGTAGAAGTGAAGAGCTTCCTTGAAGGAAAGCTGCCAGGAACGCTGGTAGAAGTTGAAGGCGAAGGCTGCAACTTCCAGCTGAACGTGATCAGCGATGAACTGGCGGCGTTGAGCCCGGTGAAGCGTCAGCAGCAGGTCTATGCCCATTTGAACCCATGGATCACCGATGGCAGCATCCATGCGGTCACTATGAAATTTTTCAGCAGCGCGGCCTGGGCCGAGCGCACCTGAGCCCTAGGGCGTCGAGATACTAATGGATAAATTGATTATTACCGGTGGCGCTCGTCTTGATGGCGAGATCCGCATTTCCGGGGCAAAGAACTCTGCCCTGCCGATCCTGGCCGCGACCCTGCTGTGCGATGGCCCGGTGACCGTTGGCAACCTGCCGCACCTGCACGACATCACCACCATGATCGAGCTGTTCGGGCGCATGGGCATCGAGCCTGTGATCGACGAGAAGCTCAGCGTCGAAATCGACCCGCGCACCATCAAGACTCTGATCGCGCCGTACGAGCTGGTGAAAACCATGCGTGCGTCGATCCTCGTACTGGGCCCGATGGTCGCGCGTTTCGGTGAGGCCGAAGTCGCACTGCCGGGCGGTTGCGCCATCGGTTCGCGTCCGGTCGACCTGCACATCCGTGGTCTCGAAGCCATGGGCGCGGTCATCGACGTCGAAGGCGGCTACATCAAGGCCAAGGCGCCTGAAGGTGGCCTGCGCGGCGCGCACTTCTTCTTCGACACCGTCAGCGTGACCGGTACCGAAAACATCATGATGGCCGCAGCACTGGCCAAAGGTCGCAGCGTGTTGCAGAACGCCGCCCGCGAGCCTGAAGTGGTTGACCTGGCGAATTTCCTCAACGCCATGGGCGCCAAGGTTTCCGGCGCCGGCACCGACACCATCACCATCGATGGCGTCGAGCGTCTGGGTTCGGCTTTCTACAAGGTCATGCCTGACCGTATCGAAACCGGCACCTACCTGGTTGCTGCAGCCGTCACCGGTGGCCGCGTCAAGGTCAAGGACACCGATCCGACCATCCTCGAAGCGGTGCTGGAAAAGCTGCGTGAAGCCGGCGCGGAAATCACCTGCGGTGAAGACTGGATCGAGCTGAACATGCACGGCAAGCGCCCGAAAGCGGTCAACGTGCGCACCGCGCCGTACCCGGCGTTCCCGACCGACATGCAGGCACAGTTCATCTCGCTCAACGCCATTGCCGAAGGCACCGGTGCGGTGATCGAGACGATCTTCGAAAACCGCTTCATGCACGTGTACGAACTGCACCGCATGGGCGCCAAGATCCAGGTCGAAGGCAACACCGCGATCGTCACCGGTACCGAAATCCTCAAGGGCGCGCCTGTGATGGCCACCGACCTGCGGGCTTCGGCCAGTCTGGTGATCTCGGCACTGATGGCCGAAGGCGACACGCTGATCGACCGCATCTACCACATAGACCGTGGTTACGAGTGCATCGAAGAAAAACTGCAGATGCTCGGCGCCAAGATCCGTCGCGTTCCGGGCTGATCGCTGCATCGGGACACACGGATGTGTCCACTGAATTCGTTTCGAGTCGAGGGTGTGCGCACCCTCGATGTGTGTCCGGCGCCGATTGCGACCGGGCATGAGTACCTTGATAAGGACTGACGTTTCCCATGTTGACCATCGCACTGTCCAAGGGCCGCATCCTTGACGACACA
Organism: Pseudomonas sp. FR229a; assembly: GCF_030209115.1. Classification (NCBI taxonomy): domain Bacteria; kingdom Pseudomonadati; phylum Pseudomonadota; class Gammaproteobacteria; order Pseudomonadales; family Pseudomonadaceae; genus Pseudomonas; species Pseudomonas sp. FR229a. The sequence goes on from NZ_JARVSP010000007.1 coordinate 49,001, forward strand.
CTGCCGCTTCTCGCTGAAGCGGGCATCGTGCCGACCGAGAATCCGGACAAGAGCCGCAAGCTGATCATCCCCACGACCCAGGACGACGTGCGTCTGCTGATCGTGCGCGCCACCGACGTGCCGACGTATGTCGAGCATGGCGCGGCCGACCTCGGCGTCGCCGGTAAGGACGTGCTGATGGAATACAGCGGCCAGGGGCTGTACGAGCCGCTGGACCTGCAGATCGCGCAGTGCAAGCTGATGACCGCCGGCAAGATCGGCGCGGCCGAGCCCAAGGGCCGTCTGCGCGTGGCGACCAAGTTCGTCAATGTTGCCAAGCGTTACTACGCCGAGCAGGGCCGTCAGGTCGACATCATCAAGCTGTACGGCTCGATGGAACTGGCGCCGCTGATTGGTCTGGCCGACAAGATCATCGACGTGGTCGACACCGGCAATACCCTGCGCGCCAACGGCCTGGAGCCACAGGAACTGATCGCCACGATCAGCTCGCGCCTGGTGGTCAACAAGGCTTCAATGAAAATGCAGCACGCCCGAATCCAGGCGTTGATCGACACCCTGCGCAACGCAGTGGAATCGCGACACCGCGGCTGATCTACCTGCGTGGCCCAAGGCCGCGCCGTCTATCCGCCTCATAGCCAGAATTCTCAGGTGCCCAAGCGGATCGAATGCTAGTTTCGGGCGCCTGAGTTATTTGCCATTCCTATGAGGCTCTCGCTATGACCGCAACCACTGCAATTCGCCGACTCAACGCTGCTGACCCGGATTTCGCGCATCATCTGGATCATCTGCTGAGCTGGGAAAGTGTGTCTGACGACTCGGTCAATCAGCGCGTGCTGGACATCATCAAGGCTGTGCGCGAGCGCGGTGACGCGGCGCTGGTCGAGTTCACCCAAAAGTTCGATGGCCTCGAAGTCGCCTCGATGGCCGACCTGATCCTGCCGCGCGAGCGCCTCGAACTGGCCCTGACCCGCATTACGGTGCCGCAGCGCGAAGCACTGGAAAAAGCCGCCGCCCGGGTGCGCAGCTATCACGAAAAGCAGAAGCAGGATTCCTGGAGCTACACCGAAGCCGACGGCACGGTGCTCGGCCAGAAAGTCACGCCGCTGGATCGTGCCGGCCTGTATGTGCCGGGTGGCAAAGCGTCGTATCCGTCGTCGGTGTTGATGAATGCGATTCCGGCCAAGGTTGCCGGCGTGACCGAAGTGGTCATGGTCGTGCCGACCCCGCGCGGTGAGCTCAACGAACTGGTGCTGGCCGCTGCCTGCATCGCCGGTGTCGACCGGGTGTTCACCATCGGCGGTGCGCAAGCGGTTGCTGCGCTGGCGTACGGCACTGAAAGCGTGCCGCGAGTCGACAAAGTCGTCGGCCCGGGCAACATCTACGTCGCCACCGCCAAGCGCCACGTGTTCGGCCAGGTCGGTATCGACATGATCGCCGGCCCTTCGGAAATCCTTGTGGTCTGCGACGGCCAGACCGATCCGGACTGGATCGCCATGGACCTGTTCTCCCAGGCCGAGCACGATGAAGACGCGCAAGCGATTCTGGTCAGCCCCGACGCCGAGTTCCTCGACAAGGTCGCCGCGAGCATCGACAAACTGCTGCCGACCATGGACCGCGCAACCATCATCGAGACCTCGATCAATGGCCGTGGCGCGCTAATCCAGGTGAGCGACATGGCGCAGGCCATCGAAGTCGCCAACCGCATCGCGCCGGAACACCTGGAGTTGTCGGTCGCTGATCCGCAAGCCTGGCTGCCGCAGATCCGTCACGCTGGCGCGATCTTCATGGGCCGCCACACCTCCGAAGCGCTGGGCGACTACTGCGCCGGCCCGAACCACGTCTTGCCGACTTCGGGCACTGCGCGTTTCTCCTCGCCGCTGGGGGTTTACGACTTCCAGAAACGTTCTTCGATCATCTTCTGCTCCGAGGCCGGTGCTTCGGAGCTGGGCAAGACTGCATCGGTACTGGCCCGTGGCGAATCGCTTAGCGCCCACGCGCGTAGCGCCGAATACCGCATCAAAGATGAAGACTTTCTGAAAGAGCAGGGGGAATGAGCATGAGTAAATTCTGGAGCCCGTTCGTCAAGGATCTGGTGCCGTACGTACCGGGCGAACAGCCGAAGCTGACCAGACTGGTCAAGCTCAACACCAACGAAAACCCCTACGGCCCGTCGCCAAAAGCATTGGCGGCGATGCAAGCCGAGCTCAACGACAACCTGCGCCTGTACCCGGACCCGAACAGTGACCTGCTGAAAAACGCCGTGGCCGAATACTACGGCGTGCAAACCAGTCAGGTGTTCCTCGGCAACGGTTCGGACGAAGTGCTCGCGCACATTTTCCACGGTCTGCTGCAACACGATCAGCCGCTGCTGTTCCCGGATATCAGCTACAGCTTCTATCCGGTCTATTGTGGGCTCTATGGAATTGAGTTCGACGCGGTGCCGCTGGATGCGCAATTCCAGATCAACCCGGCGGACTACGCCAAGCCGAACGGCGGGATCATTTTCCCCAACCCGAACGCCCCGACCGGCTGCCTGCTGGCGCTGGACGCCGTCGAGCAAATCCTCAAGGCCAGCCCGGATTCGGTGGTCGTGGTGGACGAGGCCTACATCGACTTCGGCGGCGAAACCGCGATCAGTCTGGTGGACCGCTATCCGAACCTGCTGGTGACACAGACATTGTCCAAGTCCCGCTCGCTGGCCGGTCTGCGTGTCGGTCTGGCGGTAGGGCATCCGGATCTGATCGAGGCGCTGGAGCGGATCAAGAACAGCTTCAACTCCTATCCGCTGGATCGTCTGGCGATTGTCGGTGCGGCGGCGGCGTTTGAAGATCGCGAATATTTCGACGAGACCTGTCGTCAGGTGATCGAGAGTCGCGATTGGGTCGTTGCGCAATTGCAGGCCAAGGGCTTTGAAGTCCTGCCGTCGGCGGCGAACTTCATCTTCGCCCGGCACCCGCAGCATGATGCGGCGGGGCTGGCTGCGAAACTGCGCGAGCAGGGCGTGATCGTACGGCACTTCAAACAAGAGCGGATTGCGCAGTTCCTGCGGATTTCGATTGGCACGCCGGAGCAGAATCAGGCGTTGATCGATGGGCTTGGCGATTTATAAAATATGTGCGGATTAGGGGATTCCTGTTCTTGCTACATAGAACAGGAATTCGATCAGGCTCTTGATCTTGATGGATTATGAGTCAGTCGTGGTAATTTCAAAGCTCCCTGAAATTGTGTGCTGATCTGCTGTTTCAAATTGAAAAACTCCTTTTGCCGACTTGAAGTTGTCGGCAAAAGTTATTTCCAGGCGTCCCTTATCTGCAGAATAATTCGTATAGTTAAGAGTTACTTCCCAAGTAGGGTGATAATCCTCCGGGAAATCATTCCGAAACAGTTTCTTGTTATCTCCATCCTCTACCTGTACCGGGTAGCCAATGGTGATGCTGTCTCCCTTGTAAAAGCCCCATATGAACCCGCCGCCAATAGGGAAGCTATGCATAACTACTAGCGAGTACTCTACCGGCGCGCCATTATCGATTCGATACCGGATAAAGTCCGAGTTTGCGATTTTTCTTAAACTTTTGTTAGCCATTTTTCTTCTCTTCCTATCTCCTTTGGAAGTGAAGAGGGTATTGATCTCGCACGGGAATGGCCACTGTCATAAATGACAGTCTTTTATATTTTTTTGTTTTAGTCCTGTTTGTTTTAGGAAGCAGTTGAATGCACCAGTGATTACGCGATGCCCCCTCGGAGGTTTTGAAGTGCTGCCTTCAGCGTCCGACTTTCATTTTTGCCTCACACCCAGCATGACGCGGCGGGGCTGGCGGCCAAGTTGCGCGAGCAGGGCGTGATCGTACGGCACTTCAAACAGGAGCGGATTGCGCAGTTCCTGCGGATATCGGTGGGCACGCCAGAGCAGAATCAGGCACTCATCGATGGACTGGGCGACCTCTAAAAGCAAAAAGCCCCTCACCCTAACCCTCTCCCAAAGGGAGAGGGGACTGATCGGGTGATATTACTGAGGTACGCCGACCTTAATTTGCTTCACCGAATCCATAATCGACTCGCTCTTTCAGGTCGATGTATCCCGCAAGATAACTCGGTCGGCTCCCTCTCCCCCGGGAGAGGGCTGGGGTGAGGGGCGCTTTTTATTCGTGATGCGGCTCGCCAAGGAACGTCAGTGAACTGAACAGCCCTCGACTATCCACATCCACACTGTCCTTCACCGGCACTTCAACCTGCGCCGCAATCACATTCAATCCCTCATTCCTCACCAGCACCTGCGCACGCCCATCCTTATCGGTCTCGGTGCTCAGCGTATTCGGCGCGCTGCGATAGTCGCCGTACAACTTCACCCCCACCGCCGGTTTACCATCGAGCAACACCCGTACCGGCAACGATTTGCCCGGCCCTACCGTCAGCGGATCGACCTCCGGCAGGATCAGCAGTTTGATTTGATCCAGCTTCGGCAACTTTGCCCCCGGTTGATAAATCGCCAGGCTGTACTTGAACGTTTGTGTGGCCTCGGTGGCGCCGGGCACTTTGCTGCGTCCTTCGTTGATCCACTTCTTGTCCGCCGTCTGCGACCACATGCCATTGTTCAGCGCTACGGCCATCACTGCCGGCGGCTTCAACGGTTTCAGCCGAGCATGATCAGCCAGGCGCTCGACGCTGACCGGGATCATCTTGCCGCCCGCGTCATAAGCCCAGGCACCGCTGATTTTCTGCGCCTTGAAGGCGTTGTCTTCGGCGCCGTGGCCGTAGATCACTTCGATATTGCCGCGCCGTTCCTCTGTCCACAGGCCGTGGGCCGAAACCTGGCCTGCGAACAGCGCAGCGATGAGCAGAAGGGGTTTGCCGTAGTGCATGGTGACGTCCTTTTACAGGTTGAGTGTCAGGCTGACGGTGAAATTGCGCGGTTCGCCGGGGTTGACCCAGTAGTTGCTGTAGGAGCGCTCGTAGTATTTCTCGTCGAAGATGTTGTTCAGGTTCAGGCCGACCGTGACGTTGTCGCTGGCCTTGTAGTGCGCAAGCAGGTCGACGGTCTGGTAGGCCGGCAATTCGAAGTCGCTGCCTGACTCGCCCGAGCGATCGCCGACGTAAGTGAACGCTGCGCCGACGTCTGAACCGCGCAGACGGCCATCCTGAAATTCATACACACCCAGCAGACTGCCGCTGCGCTTGGCCACGCCGAGGACGCGGCTGCCGGCGGGAATGGTCGCGTCACCCTTGGTCACCTCGGCGTCGATGTAGGCGAAGGCGCCGATGACCCGCACCGCGTCGGTCACCTGGCCGCTCAATTGCCAATCGAAACCCCGGCTTCGCGCCTTGCCCATGGCGCGGCTGGTGTCGGTGCCCGGATCGAGGGCGAGGACGTTTTCCTTGTCGATGTGGAAGAAGGCGAGGGTGCTGCTCACACGCTCATCGAACAGTTCGTTCTTGATCCCCACTTCGTAACCGACGCCTTCTTCCGGATCGAAGGATTTGCCCGAAGCATCCAGCCCGTTGTTCGGTTTGAACGAGGTCGAGGCGTTGGCGAACAGGCCAGTGTTCGGCGTGAGTTGATAGAGCAGGCCGGCGCGTTGGGTCAGCGCGTCGTGGCGCTGCTGGCTCTTGGCGTTACGGCTGTGGTCGTCGATGCGCTGATCGAAGTGCTCGAAGCGCGCACCGAGCATGCCGCGCAGCTTGTCGGTGAAGATGATCTGGTCCAGCAGGTTCAACGCATGGCTTTCGACGTGTTCGAAGAAGTCAGTGCCCGAGCGCGCACCGTTGGGTTTTGGCTGGCCGTAGAGCGGCTTATAGATGTCGATGGCGTAGGGGCCGCCGGCGACGGTGGTGACGCGTTCGTCCTTGCGGTAATTCTCGTACTCGGTGCCCACCAGCAATTCATGCTGCCACGGGCCGAGGTCGAACAGACCGCGCAGTTCCAGTTGGGTGATGCTGTCGTGCCAATTCGTATCGCGTTCGCGCAAGCGGCGGTTGACCGTGTGGCCGTCGGCGTTCAGCGCGCGTTGTTCCGAGGCGTCGCCCCAGAGCTTGCCTTCCTTGTAGTGGCTGGCCAGACGCAGTTTCCAATTGTCGTTCAGATGGTGCTCAAGCGTGGCCTGAAGCAGGTTGTTGTGGTTGTCGATATTGCCGTCGTTGGGTTCGCCCAGGAACGTCGAACGCGATACGCCGCTCCATTTATTGTTGGGCGCCACCACGCCGCGATCGAACGTCGAGTTGTGACGAACGATTTCGCTTTCCACCAGCAGCGAGGTGTCCGGGTTCAACTGCCAACTGATCGAGGGCGCGACGAAGACCCGCTGGCTGTCGACGTGATCGCGAAAGCTGTGGTTGTCCTCGACGGCGAGATTGATGCGCGAGAGTACGTCGCCCTGTTCATCGAGGGGCGTATTGACGTCCAGCGCGGTGCGATAGCGGTCCCAACTACCGGCGCTGGTTTGTAGAGTGGTGAACGCTTGCGGCTGGGGTTTCTTGGTGACGATGTTCACCGTGCCGCCGGGATCGCCTCGACCGTAGAGGCTGGCGGCCGGGCCTTTGAGCACTTCGATGCGTTCGATGTTGGCCGCATCCGGCGTGCTCGGGTAGCCGCGATTCGCGCTGAAGCCATCCTTGTAGAACTCGGACGTGGTGAAGCCGCGCACGCTGTATTCGTACAGGGTCAGGCCGCCGAAGTTGTTCTGTTTCGATACCCCGCCAGCGAAATCCAGCGCGCGTTCAACGCTGGCACTGCCCAGATCCGAAAGCACGCTGGCCGGGACCACGCTGATGGCTTGCGGGATATCGCGAATTGCCGTGTCGGTTTTGGTCGCACTGGCGGAGCGAGTCGCGCGATAGCCGCTGACCGGGCCGGTAGGAGACTCATAGTCGGAGGTGACGCTGATGGCTTCCAACTCAACGGGCTGCGGTTCATCGGCGAATGCGGGATCGCAGAGAAAACCCAGGGTCAGGCCCAGCAGCGAAGCCTTTTTTCGAGACGACATGTTATGTTGTTCCAATTATCAGAATTGAAACAATATAACATGCCCGTTGAGAATGTCTGTTATTCGCGCCGCTGGCGCGAAAACATTTCTACTCTTCTTTTTCTTTCACTGGTGCCGGCGGTGGACGCAGGCCGATTTCAGCGCTCAGCTTCAGCTCCTTGCCGTTGCGCATGACCTGGATCGTCACCTTGTCAGTCGGTTTGATCCGCGCCACCTGGTTCATCGAACGGCGACCATCGCCGGCCGGTTCGCCATCGATACTCAGAATCACATCGCCCAGCTGCAGGCCGGCTTTCTGCGCCGGGCCGTCACGGAAAATCCCCGCGACGACAATTCCCGGACGTCCGGACAAGCCAAACGACTCGGCCAGTTCCTGGGTCAGCGGTTGCACTTCGATGCCCAGCCAGCCACGGATCACCTGACCGTGCTCGATGATCGACTTCATGACTTCCATCGCCAGTTTCACCGGAATAGCAAATCCGATGCCTTGCGAGCCGCCCGACTTGGAGAAGATCGCCGTGTTGATGCCAGTGAGGTTGCCATTGGCATCGACCAGCGCACCGCCGGAGTTGCCCGGGTTGATCGCCGCGTCGGTCTGGATGAAGTCTTCGTAATTGTTCAGGCCCAACTGATTACGCCCGGTGGCGCTGATGATGCCCATGGTCACGGTCTGGCCGACGCCGAACGGGTTGCCGATGGCCAGCGCGACGTCGCCGATGCGAATGCTGTCGGAGCGGCCGACGGTGATCGCCGGGAGGTTTTTCAGGTCGATTTTCAACACCGCGAGGTCGGTTTCCGGGTCGCTGCCGATCACCCGTGCCAGCGTCTCGCGACCATCCTTGAGCGCCACGACAATCTGGTCGGCGCCGCTGGTGACGTGGTTGTTGGTGAGAATGTAGCCCTCCGGGCTCATGATCACCCCGGAACCGAGGCTCGATTCCATGCGCTTCTGTTTCGGCGAGTTGTCACCGAAGAAGCGGCGGAACTGCGGATCCTCGAACAGAGGATGCGCCGGTTTGTTGATGACCTTGGTGGTGTACAGGTTGACCACCGACGGTGCGGCGATACCTACCGCATCCGCATAGGACACCGGCCCCTGTTGCACGATCGTTGTCTGTGGCGCCTGTTGCAGATTGACGTCGAGGCTCGGTAGCCCGACCCACTCGGGGTAACGCTGAATAATCAACAGAGCGATAAGCACACCGGCCAACAGTGGCCAGCCGAAAAAACGCAGCGCCTTGAGCATTAAGCACGTTCCTGGAAAGGTTGCAGGCGAGGTCAGACCGCCCATAATGTCGCGCATTATACGAGGCCGCGCGTGCCTCTGAACGGGATATTTAGGAGTCTTTCATGGCCGTTGCCCTCAGCACCCTCGTCGAAGAAGCCGACCGTTACCTGACCAGTGCGAAAATTGCCGATTATTGCCCCAACGGTTTGCAGGTCGAAGGCCGCCCGCAGGTGATGCGCATCGTCAGTGGCGTCACCGCCAGCCAGGCTTTACTGGACGCCGCCGTGGAAGCCGAGGCCGACCTGATCCTGGTCCACCACGGTTATTTCTGGAAAGGCGAAAACCCCTGCGTCACCGGCATGAAACAGCGTCGCTTGAAAACCCTGCTCAAGCACGACATCAGTCTGCTGGCGTATCACCTGCCGCTGGATCTGCACCCGGACGTCGGCAACAACGTGCAACTGGCGCGTCAGCTCGACATCACTGTCGAAGGGCCGTTGGACCCGAGCAACCCGAAAGTCGTGGGTCTGGTGGGTTCGCTGAATGAGCCGATGACTGCCCGGGATTTCGCGCGCAAGGTGCAGGAAGTCATGGGCCGCGAGCCACTGTTGATCGAAGGCAGCGGCATGATCCGCCGCGTCGGCTGGTGCACCGGGGGCGGCCAGGGTTATATCGATCAGGGCGTGGCTGCAGGGGTCGACCTGTTCATCAGTGGCGAGGCCTCCGAGCAGACGTTTCACAGCGCGCGGGAAAACGACATCAGCTTCATCGCCGCCGGCCATCACGCCACCGAACGCTATGGCGTGCAGGCGCTGGGCGATTATCTGGCGAAGCGCTTTGCCCTTGAGCACATCTTCATCGACATCCCGAACCCTATCTGACACACCGCGTTTCCCCTGTAGGAGTGAGCCTGCTCGCGATAGCTTTGTCATATCCAACATAGCTGTGACTGATTCACCGCTATCGCGAGCAGGCTCACTCCTACAGGGGGCTTTGCGCCCAAACGAGCGGGCATATTCATATACCCTTTCGATCTAGTTGGCGTCCTGATTAGAAGAGGTCGCTGTGCTAGGATTCCCCGCTCGAACACGGCCCGCTGGCCGTTCATAAGAAAGCTTTCGTGAGTAGCCATGGTCGACAAACTGACGCATCTGAAACAGCTGGAGGCGGAAAGCATCCACATCATCCGCGAGGTGGCCGCCGAGTTCGATAACCCGGTGATGCTGTACTCCATCGGTAAAGACTCCGCCGTGATGCTGCACCTGGCACGCAAGGCGTTCTTCCCGGGCAAACTGCCGTTTCCGGTGATGCACGTCGACACCCGCTGGAAATTCCAGGAGATGTACAAGTTCCGCGACAAGATGGTCGAAGAACTGGGCCTGGACCTGATCACCCACATCAACCCCGATGGCGTGGCGCAGAACATCAACCCGTTCACCCACGGCAGCGCCAAGCACACCGACATCATGAAAACCGAGGGTCTTAAGCAGGCACTCGACAAGCATGGTTTCGACGCAGCCTTCGGCGGTGCCCGTCGCGATGAAGAGAAGTCCCGCGCTAAAGAGCGCGTGTACTCGTTCCGCGACAGCAAGCACCGCTGGGACCCGAAAAACCAGCGTCCCGAACTGTGGAACGTCTACAACGGCAAGGTCAACAAGGGCGAATCCATCCGTGTATTCCCGTTGTCGAACTGGACCGAGCTGGACATCTGGCAGTACATCTACCTCGAAGGCATCCCGATCGTGCCGCTGTATTTTGCCGCCGAACGCGAAGTGATCGAGAAGAACGGCACGCTGATCATGATCGACGACGAGCGCATCCTCGAACACCTGTCCGACGAAGACAAAGCGCGCATCGTGAAAAAGAAAGTGCGGTTCCGCACCCTGGGCTGCTACCCGTTGACGGGCGCGGTGGAGTCCGAGGCCGAAAGCCTCACGGACATCATTCAGGAAATGCTCCTGACGCGAACTTCCGAGCGCCAGGGCCGGGTCATCGACCACGATGGCGCAGGCTCGATGGAAGACAAAAAACGTCAGGGTTATTTCTAAGGGGTTGTCATGTCGCACGCATCTGATTTGATCAGCGAGGACATCCTCGCCTACCTGGGCCAGCACGAACGTAAAGAGCTGCTGCGCTTTTTGACCTGCGGTAACGTCGACGACGGCAAGAGCACCCTGATCGGGCGCCTGCTGCACGACTCGAAGATGATCTACGAAGATCACCTCGAAGCGATTACCCGCGACTCGAAGAAATCCGGCACTACCGGTGACGACATCGACCTGGCGTTGCTCGTCGACGGTCTGCAGGCCGAGCGTGAGCAGGGCATCACCATTGATGTGGCCTACCGCTATTTCTCTACCGCCAAGCGCAAATTCATCATCGCCGACACCCCCGGCCATGAGCAGTACACCCGCAACATGGCCACCGGTGCATCCACCTGTGACCTGGCGATCATTCTGGTCGATGCCCGTTACGGCGTGCAGACCCAGACCCGTCGCCACAGCTTCATCGCTTCGTTGCTGGGCATCAAACACATCGTCGTCGCCATCAACAAGATGGACCTGAAGGACTTCGACGAAGGCGTGTTCGAGTCGATCAAGGCCGATTACCTGAAGTTCGCCGAAGGCTTGAAGATGAAGCCGACCAGCATGCACTTCGTGCCGATGTCTGCCCTCAAGGGCGACAACGTGGTGAACAAGTCCGAGCGCTCGCCGTGGTACACCGGCCAGTCGCTGATGGAAATTCTCGAGACTGTGGAAGTGGCGGGCGATCGCAATTTCACCGACCTGCGTTTCCCGGTGCAGTACGTCAACCGTCCGAACCTGAACTTCCGTGGTTTCGCCGGCACTCTGGCCAGCGGCATCGTGCACAAGGGCGACGAGGTCGTGGTGCTGCCGTCCGGCAAGAGCAGCCGGGTGAAGTCCATCGTCACGTTCGAAGGTGAGCTGGAACACGCAGGTCCCGGTCAGGCGGTGACGCTGACCATGGAAGACGAAATCGACATCTCCCGTGGCGACCTGCTGGTGCATGCCGACAACGTGCCGCCGGTCACCGACAGCTTCGAAGCGATGCTGGTGTGGATGGCCGAAGAGCCGATGCTGCCGGGCAAGAAATACGACATCAAGCGTGCCACCAGTTACGTGCCGGGCTCGATTGCCAGCATCGTCAACAAGGTCGACGTCAACACCCTGGAAGAAGGCCCGGCGAGCGCGTTGCAGCTCAACGAAATCGGCAAGGTGAAGATTGCACTCGATGCACCGATCGCCCTCGACGGTTACGAAAGCAACCGCACCACCGGCGCATTCATTGTCATCGATCGCCTGACCAACGGCACCGTTGGCGCCGGCATGATCGTCGCTCAGCCAGTGGCTCATGGCACCGCCACGCACCACGGCAAACTGGCTCACGTGGCAACTGAAGAACGTGCCCAGCGCTTCGGCCAGCAACCGGCCACCGTGCTGTTCAGCGGCCTGTCCGGTGCGGGTAAAAGCACCCTGGCGTATGCGGTCGAGCGCAAGCTGTTCGACATGGGCCGTGCGGTGTTTGTACTGGATGGCCAGAACCTGCGTCACGATCTGAACAAAGGTCTGCCACAGGATCGCGCCGGCCGCACGGAGAACTGGCGTCGTGCTGCACACGTGGCGCGTCAGTTCAACGAAGCGGGCCTGCTGACATTGGCCGCCTTCGTTGCGCCGAGCGCTGAAGGTCGCGAGCAGGCCAGGGAACTGATCGGCAAGGATCGCTTGCTGACGGTCTACGTGCAGGCCTCGCCAACCGTATGCGCCGAACGTGATCCGCAAGGTCTGTATGCCGCTGGCGGCGACAATATCCCTGGCGAATCCTTCCCCTACGACGTGCCGCTCAACGCCGACCTGGTGATCGACACGCAGTCGCTGAGTCTGGAAGAAAGCGTCAAGCAAGTGCTGGAGCTGTTGCGTCAGCGTGGCGCCATATAAGCGTTAGCGCCAAATAAAAAGCCCGCCGATGAGCAATCATCGGCGGGCTTTTTTATTCGGGCCAGCTCGGTCAATTGTAGGAGTGAGCCTGCTCGCGATAGCGGTGTGTCATTCAACAATGGTGGCGGCTGATCCACCGCTATCGCGAGCAGGCTCACTCCTACAGGGGGCTCAGTGTTTGGGCGGATACTCGCGGTGCATCTGCTCCAGCAACGCATCCTTGTCCAGCCACAGCTGATTGATCCAGCCCTGAAACTGCAAACGGTACTCGCCGTCCTGGTCGTAGTTCTTGCCGATGAAGGCCGGCGGGATTTTGATTTCTTCAAAATGCACCACCACATCGCGCACGTTGCCGCAGAGCAAATCCCAGAACCCCGGACGTCCGGCCGGGTAATGAATCGTCACATTGACGATCGACTCCAGCTGTTCGCCCATCGCATCGAGCACAAAGGCGATCCCGCCAGCCTTGGGCTTGAGCAAATACTTGAACGGCGACTGCTGTTGCGCATGCTTGCCTTCGGTAAAGCGTGTGCCTTCGACGAAGTTGAAAATCCCCACCGGGTTATGCCGGAATTTTGCGCAGGTCTTGCGCGTGGTCTCCAGGTCCTTGCCTTTCTTCTCCGGATGCTTTTCCAGATACGCCTTGGAGTAACGCTTCATGAACGGAAAGCCCAGCGCCCACCAGGCCAGACCGATCACCGGCACCCAGATCAGCTCCTGCTTGAGGAAAAATTTCAGCGGCTGAATCTTGCGGTTGAGCACGTATTGCAGGACCAGAATATCCACCCAGCTCTGGTGGTTGCTGGTGATCAGGTACGAGTGCTGATAGTCGAGACCCTGCAGGCCGCTGATGTGCCAGCGGGTGCCCCGTACCAGATTCATCCAGCCCTTGTTGTTGCTGATCCACGCCTCGTGGGTGTGGCTCATCAGCCAACCGGCAATGCGCTGGGTAAAGGCAAACGGCAGGGCCTTGACCAGCGCCACGCAGAACAGGAACGAGCAGAGCAGAATCGTGTTGAGCGCCAACAGCAGCGAGGCGATCACGCCGCGCACGGGTGCGGGTAGAAAATCCAGCATTTACACATCCATAGGTCGGTTGGCGGCTTGAATCGCGGTGAGCGCGATGGTGTAGACGATGTCATCGACTTGCGCGCCGCGCGGCAAGTCGTTCACCGGTTTGCGCAGGCCTTGCAGCATCGGCCCGAGGCTGACGCAATCGGCGCTGCGTTGTACGGCTTTGTGCGTGGTGTTGCCGGTGTTGAGATCGGGGAACACGAACACCGTGGCGCGTCCGGCGACCTGACTGTTCGGCGCCAGTTGCCGGGCGACGTCGGCGTTGGCCGCAGCGTCGTATTGCAGCGGGCCGTCGATCAACAGTGAGTTTTGTTGCTCATGGGCGAGCAGGGTCGCCTCGCGGACTTTTTCGACTTCTTCACCGCGGGCCGATTCGCCGCTGGAATAACTGATCATCGCCACCCGTGGGATGATGCCGAATGCCGCTGCTGAATCCGCGCTTTGCAGGGCGATCTCCGCCAGTTCGGCAGCGCTCGGGTGCGGGTTCATCACGCAGTCGCCGTAGACCAGCACTTCTTCCGGAAACAGCATGAAGAACACTGAAGACACCAGCGTACAGCCCGGCGCGGTCTTGATCAGTTGCAGGGCCGGGCGGATGGTGTTGGCGGTGGTGTTGATCACCCCGGACACCAGCCCGTCGACCTCATCCAGCGCAAGCATCATGGTGCCGATCACCACGGTGTCTTCCAGTTGCTGCTCGGCCATCGGTGCGTTGAGGCTTTTGCTCTTGCGCAGGGCGACCATCGGTTCGACGTAGCGTTCGCGGATGTGGTCCGGGTCGAGAATTTCCAGACCCGGCGGCAGCACGATGCCTTGGGCGCGGGCGACCGCTTCGACGTCTTCGGGTTTGGCCAACAGCACGCAGCGGGCGATCCCGCGTTCCTGGCAGATCGCCGCCGCTTGCACGGTGAACGGCTCGCTGCCTTCAGGCAGGACGATCCGCTTGTTCGCCGCCTGCGCACGCTGGATCAATTGATAACGGAACACCGCTGGCGACAGGCGCATTTCCCGTGGCGTGCCGCAGCGCTGGTGCAGCCAACTGGCGTCGAGGTGGCTGGCGACGAAGTCGGTGATGATCTCCGCGCGCTCGCGGTCATCGATCGGGATTTCCTTGTTCAGGCCATTGAGCAGGTTGGCGGTGTCGTACGAGCCGGTGCTCACCGACAACACCGGCAAACCGGCCTGCAACGCGCCCCGGCACAGGTCCATGATGCGTGGGTCGGGCAGGGTGTCGCTGGTCAGCAGCAGGCCGGCCAGCGGCACACCGTTGATGGCTGCGAGGCTGACAGCGAGGATGATGTCGTCGCGATCACCCGGCGTCACCACCAGCACGCCGGGCTTGAGCAGCTCGACGGTGTTGCGCATGGTTCGTGCGCAAATGATGATTTTGCTCATGCGCCGGGTTTCGTAGTCGCCGGCATTGAGCACCTGCGCGCCCATCAGGTCGGCGACGTCGCGGGTGCGCGGCGCGTTGAGTTCCGGCTGGAACGGGATGCAGCCGAGCAGGCGGAAGTCACCGCTGCGCAGCAACGGCGAATGCTCCTTCAGACGCGTAGCGAAGGCGTCCATGCTCTCATCGGTCCTGACCTTGTTGAGGATCACGCCGAGAACTTTCGGATCTTTCGGGCCGCCGAACAATTGCGCTTGAAGCTCGACCCGACCAGAGAGCTCGGCGAGCACTTCGTTTTCCGGCGCCGAGACCAGAATCACCTCGGCATCCAGGCTCTTGGCCAGGTGCAGATTGACCCGCGCGGCGTAACTGGCGCTGCGAGTCGGCACCATGCCTTCGACCACCAGCACATCCTTGCCGACAGCCGCCTGCTGATACAGTGCGATGATTTCTTCGAGCAACTCGTCGAGCTGACCGTCACCGAGCATGCGCTCGACATGCGCCAGGCCCAACGGTTGCGGCGGTTTCAAACCGTGGGTGCGTGCCACCAGTTCGGTGGAACGCTCAGGGCCGGTGTCGCCCGGGTGCGGCTGGGCGATCGGTTTGAAGAAGCCGACTTTGAGGCCGGCGCGTTCAAGCGTGCGCACCAGCCCGAGGCTGATGGAGGTCAGACCCACGCCAAAATCGGTGGGTGCGATAAAAAAAGTTTGCATGGGAATTCTCTATGCAAGGGTGTCAGCCTATGTCTGGCCGACTACCGAAATTCAGTCGCCAAGGTTAGCGCTAACCGAGCCCTGTGCACACCAACCGCAGGCAAAGGGTTGACCTGTTTTTTCAATACGTTGCGCCGGATCCAGGACCCAGGCGCGGGTTTGCCATGGTGGCTGGTGGCGCAGGTGCTGGGTGTGGCCACAGGAAAGCTCGACCACCCAGTGGCCGTCTTCGTCCTGATGGAAGCCGGTGATGGTCGAAACCCGTTTGTCCGGGTTGTGGTCGCTTTCACGCGATTGCTTCGCTAAACTTGGCCTTTCTATATTCTTCTGCAAAAGGTCTCGCCCCATGCTGATCGCCGCCAATAAGGCTGTCTCCATCGACTATACCCTGACCAACGACGCTGGTGAGGTCATCGACAGCTCCGCCGGCGGCGCTCCGCTGGTTTACCTGCAAGGCGCAGGCAACATCATCCCGGGCCTGGAAAAAGCCCTGGAAGGTAAAGCCGTCGGTGACGAGCTGAAAGTGGCCGTTGAGCCGGAAGACGCTTACGGCGAATACGCCGCCGAGCTGGTCAGCACCCTGAGCCGCAGCATGTTCGAAGGCGTTGACGAGCTGGAAGTCGGCATGCAGTTCCACGCTTCGGCGCCGGACGGCCAGATGCAGATCGTCACCATCCGTGATCTGGACGGCGACGACGTCACCGTTGATGGCAACCACCCTCTGGCCGGTCAGCGCCTGAACTTCGAAGTGAAGATCGTTGATATCCGTGACGCCAGCCAGGAAGAAATCGCTCATGGTCACGTCCATGGCGAAGGTGGCCATCACCACTGATTTTCTGCGCTAAGCTTCGAGTACTGGAGAGGCGCCTGTGGGCGCCTTTTTAGTCCGCGGCTGTCCTTGGTGGCCTCGCCAAGTGGCTGTTTCGAGTAGAACACGAGAATCCTGGAGTTCGGCATGAGTGCTTTTCACGACCTTAAGTTGACAGCCCTGGATGGTCAGGAGCTACCGCTGGCGCCGTTCAAGGGCCAAGTGGTGCTGGTGGTCAACGTGGCCTCCAAGTGCGGCTTGACCCCCCAGTACGCAGCACTGGAAAACCTCTATCAGCAATACAAAGACCAAGGTTTTACCGTGCTGGGCCTACCGTGCAATCAGTTTGCCGGTCAGGAGCCGGGCTCTGAGAAAGAAATCCAGGAGTTCTGCAGCCTCAACTATGGCGTGACGTTTCCGTTGTCGAGCAAGCTCGAAGTCAACGGCCACGAGCGGCATCAGTTGTATCGCCTGCTGGCGGGTGAGGGCGCCGAGTTTCCCGGTGACATCACCTGGAATTTCGAGAAATTCCTGCTCGGCAAGGACGGCCGGGTGCTGGCGCGGTTTTCGCCGCGAACGGCGCCGGATGATCCGACCATCGTGCATGCGATTGAAAAAGCGCTGAGCTGAAAAGCATGATCAAAAGATCGCAGCCTTCGGCAGCTCCTACAGGGGGACCACAAACTCCGTGTAGGTGCTGCCGAAGGCTGCGATCTTTTGCTTTTCATTCTTTTAATCCTTAATCACCAAAATCAATAATGCTGTTCAAAGGCTCCGGCTCTCCATATTATCGCCGTCATAAAGCGATCGCCATGGAGCCTCCCGATGCCTGTTCAAGCCCTGTTCAAACCATTCCACCTCGGTGCCCTCGAACTGCCGACCCGCGTGGTCATGGCGCCAATGACCCGCTCGTTCTCGCCGGGCGGCGTGCCCAATTCCAAGGTCATCGAGTACTACCGTCGGCGCGCGGCGGCTGGCGTCGGTTTGATCATCACCGAAGGCACGACGGTGGGCCACATCGCTTCCAACGGATATCCGAATGTTCCGCAATTCTTCGGTGACGCGCCGCTGGCCGGCTGGAAAAAAGTCGTCGACGCCGTACACGCCGAGGGCGGCAAGATCGTCCCGCAACTGTGGCATGTCGGCAGCGTACGCCGCCTCGGCACCGAGCCGGACGCCAGCGTGCCGGGCTACGGCCCGTCGGAAAAACTCAAGGATGGTCAGGTCGTGGTTCACGGCATGACCAAACAGGACATCCAGGACGTGATCGTTGCGTTTGCCCAGGCTGCCAAAGATGCGCAGAGCATCGGCATGGACGGCGTGGAAATCCACGGCGCCCACGGCTATCTGGTCGATCAGTTCTTCTGGGAAGGCAGCAACCAGCGCACCGATGAATACGGTGGCAGCCTGGCCAACCGCTCGCGCTTTGCCATTGAATTGATTCAAGCCGTGCGCGCGGCCGTCGGTGACGGCTTCCCGATCATCTTCCGGTTCTCGCAATGGAAACAGCAGGATTACACCGCGCGTCTGGTGCAGACCCCCGAAGCACTGGGCGAATTTCTCAAGCCGCTGTCCGACGCCGGCGTAGACATTTTCCACTGCTCGACCCGACGTTTCTGGGAACCGGAGTTCGACGGATCCGATCTGAACCTGGCCGGCTGGACGCGCAAGTTGACCGGCAAGCCGACCATCACCGTCGGCAGCGTGGGGCTGGACGGCGAGTTCCTGCAGTTCATGGTCAACACCGACAAGGTCGCGCAACCGGCCAGTCTGGAAAACCTGCTGGAGCGTCTGAACAAAGAGGAATTCGATCTGGTGGCGGTAGGCCGTGCGCTGCTGGTCGATCCGGACTGGGCGCAGAAAGTTCGTGAAGGGCGCGAGCAGGATATCCTGCCGTTCAGCCGAGAGGCGTTGATGACCTTGGTCTAAGCGGCGCCAGTTCGAACCATTCGCGAGCAGGCTCGCTCCCACCCTTGATCGCATTTCATATGACGGAATGCGGTGCCCATGTGGGAGCGAGCCTGCTCGCGAAAGCTGTTTTTATGTCGACGAAAATCTAAGGTTGTGTCTGCGCCCGAGGAATCGCTTGCTCCCCGATACAAGCCCCGCGCAAATACCCCTCGAACTGCTCGATAATCGCCGCCCATCCTTGGCGACTGCCATGCTGACGCGCATTCAGCCGCACGCAACGCAAGCGCTCATCCTCTTCCAGCAACCACGCCGCCGCTTCGCAAAACGCCTGCTCATCGCCGGGCATGGCTGACACGCCGTTGTAGCCGTGGCGAATATGTTGCGCCGCCGCTGCCTGGTCGTACGCCACCACGCCGAGTCCCGAAGCCAAGGCTTCCAGCACAACGTTGCCGAAGGTTTCCGTCAGGCTGGGAAACACGAAAAGATCACCGCAAGCATAGTGCGCCGCCAGTGCTTCTCCACGCTGAGCACCGCAGAAAATCGCGTCCGGCATTTGTTTTTCCAGCACTGAACGCTGCGGGCCATCTCCGACCACGATCAGTTTCAAACGGCGCTGTGGATAGGTTTCCCGCAGGGTGTCAAAGCAACGCTTGAGCAGTCCCAGATTCTTCTCCGGGGCGAGTCGTCCTACGTGAATCACAGCGATATCCTGCTCGGACAGTCCCCATTGCTCACGCAACGCGTTCTGCCGTTTGCTCGGATGGAACAGCTGGCTGTCCACTCCCCGCGATAACAACGCCAATCGCTCGAAGTGCCGGCGCTCCAGCTCCAGGCGTTGGCTGACGCTAGGCACCAGGGTCATTGCCGAACGATTGTGAAACCAGCGGAGGTAGTGGGTGAGCAAACGTGTCAGCAGCTCCAGACCATACTGGCTGGTGTATTGTTGAAAGTTGGTGTGGAAGCCGCTGACGACCGCAATCCCCAGGCGCCGCGCGGCGCGCAATGCCGACAACCCGAGCGGGCCTTCGGTGGCTATATAGAGAACGTCCGGACGCTGGCGTTTCCAGCGGCGCAGCAATTTATGCATCGACGACTGGCCCCATTGCAGCCCCGGATAGCCCGGCAGCGGCCATCCGCGACACAGCAACAGCGCATCGTCTTGGCTGCGCTGCGGATCACCGGCCTGACGTGGGCGCACCAGCTCCACCCGATGCCCGCGCGCGCGCAAGCCCTCGCACAAGCGGCCAAGGGTATTGGCCACGCCGTTGATTTCTGGTGGGAAGGTTTCGCTGATGAGGGTGATGTGTAGAGCTGTCGTCATGACCTCAGTGTCGGCTGAGGCCATGTCGACGTTGTGACGTTCGGATGACGGATTTGTGACGCGATCAGTGTTGTATCACCAGATTCTCGGCACCACGCTCGCGCACCCAGAACAACGTCGCTCCCGCCACCGCTGCCGGCATCATCAGAATGTTGACCACCGGAATCAGCAGCACCAGATAGACAATCCCGCCAAAACTCATGCTCTGCCAGCGCTTCTGGCGCAGCCAGGCAAGCATCTCGTTCCAGCCCAGTTTGTGGTTGTCCGCCGGGTAGTCGATGTACTGGATCGCCATCATCCACACACCAAACAACAACCACAGCGGCGCGGCGACGATGTTCACTACCGGGATAAACGAGAGGATGAACAAGCCGATGGCGCGCGGCAGGAAGTAGCCGAGCTTGCGCATTTCCCGGGCCAGAGTGCGGGGGATCATTGCGATCAGTTCGCCCCAGCTGAACGCCGGGAAATCATCGGTGCCGCGCACGACCACTTCGACTTTTTCCGCGAGAAAACCGTTGAACGGTGCGGCAATGATGTTGGCGAGCATGGTGAACGTGAAGAACACCATCAAGGCCACGAGGACCACGAACAGCGGCCACAGAATATAGCTGAGGAAACTCAGCCATTCAGGCAACGACGGCATCAGCGTGTCGACCCACAGGCTGAACTGGTGGCCGGCCAGATAGATCAATCCGACGAACAGCACCAGGTTGATCGCCAGCGGCAGCAACACGAACAGGCGCAAGCCCGGGCTCAAAACCAGTTTGAGGCCTTCGCGCAGGTATTGCGGGCCGGACAGAACGGGGGCGGGCATAAGGTGCTCCGAAGCTAGGGAAAACGCGCCGACGTTACCGGCTTTGTCGCAGCGGCGAAAGCGTGGCAGAGCGATCGACATTCACTGTAACAAAGACGCTCATCTGGTCAGCGACTCGGCATAGAGACCACCTATGAGCTGGATTGTTAAACCGTATTTCCTTAATCTTGCCCCCCTCGATACGCTGCACTCAACTTTTTACAGGACTGTCGAGTTCAAGCCTTCCCCAAGGTGTCCACGGTCCTTTTTTATTCCGCCGGCAGTCCGGCGTCCGCGCCAGAGATCTTTCATGGCCGGCCAACAGGAGCAGATTCATGTCTGAAGTCCGTCATTCGCGAGTGATCATTCTCGGTTCCGGCCCTGCCGGTTACAGCGCTGCGGTCTACGCGGCCCGCGCCAACCTCAAGCCACTGCTGATCACCGGTATGCAGGCTGGCGGTCAGCTGACCACCACCACCGAAGTCGACAACTGGCCGGGCGATGTTCACGGCCTGACCGGTCCGGTGCTGATGGAGCGCATGCGCGAGCACGCCGAGCGTTTTGAAACCGAGATCGTGTTCGATCACATCAACGCCGTGGACTTTGCAGCCAAGCCGTACACCCTGACCGGCGACAGCGCCGTCTACACCTGCGACGCGCTGATCATTGCCACTGGCGCCAGCGCCCGCTACCTGGGCCTGCCGTCGGAAGAAGCGTTCATGGGCAAAGGCGTGTCGGCCTGCGCGACATGCGACGGTTTCTTTTATCGCAACAAACCGGTCGCCGTGGTTGGCGGTGGCAACACTGCCGTGGAAGAAGCGCTGTATCTGGCCAACATCGCCAGCACCGTGACCCTGATCCACCGTCGCGAAACCTTCCGCGCCGAGAAGATCCTGATCGACAAGCTCAACGCCCGTGTGGCCGAAGGCAAGATCATCCTCAAGCTGAACGCCAACCTGGACGAAGTCCTCGGCGACAACATGGGCGTCACCGGTGCGCGTCTGCGTAACAACGATGGCAGCTTCGACGAGATCAAAGTCGACGGCGTGTTCATCGCCATCGGCCACACCCCGAACACGTCGCTGTTTGAAGGCCAGTTGACCCTCAAAGACGGTTACCTGGTGGTGCACGGTGGCCGTGAAGGCAACGCAACGGCCACCAGCGTCGAAGGCATCTTCGCTGCCGGTGACGTGGCTGACCACGTTTACCGTCAGGCGATCACCTCGGCCGGTGCCGGTTGCATGGCGGCGCTGGACACCGAGCGTTACCTGGACGGCCTGCAGAACGCCACGTTCTAAGACCGCAGGGCACAAAAAAACCGGCCAGAGATTGGCCGGTTTTTTTACGCTCGCTATTCACCGCCACCACCTATCCAGTGTGGGAGCGAGCCTGCTCGCGAAAGCGGTGTATCAGTCGACATCAACGATAATGTCAGTCCGTCTTCGCGAGCAGGCTCGCTCCCACAGGGGGTATGGGTGGCTGTTGGGATCATCGGCGGGTCAGGGGTGGCGCGGTGAATTTCACCCCGGCCAGGCCGTGCTTGATCAACGCGCGGATGTTGCCGTGATCGCTGCCCTCAGGCGTCGCCAGCACCGAACGGTAATGCTCGCCGAACGCCAGCAACGCTTCTTCATCGTTCAAGCCTTCCAGCAGGGCCAGCCCCAGCGTCTTGCACGAACCTTCGTTTTGCCCGGCAGCGTTTTCCACGCCCCCATTGTTGAACGCCTGAGGCTGGTAGTCGTAACCGGCGGCAATGAATGCGAGGGTGTCGGCAAAAGCGTGTTCGCCGCTCTTGAGGCTGGCGCGCAGGGTGGTCAGATCAGTCATTGGGTTTTCCTTTGGCAAACGCCGCTTGCTGTTCGGCGCTGGCTTCTTGCTGGTATTGGGCCTTCCACTCGGCGTAGGGCATGCCGTACACCACTTCGCGGGCGTCATCGAGGCTGACCTCGATCTGACGTTGGTCGGCTTCAGCCTTGTACCACTTGGACAGGCAGTTGCGGCAGAACCCGGCGAGGTTCATCAGGTCGATGTTCTGCACGTCCTTGCGGCTGTCGAGGTGAGCGACCAGTCGGCGGAAGGCGGCGGCTTCGAGTTCCAGGCGTTGTTGATCAGTCATGGGAGTCTCTGCGAGACAGCTTCAAGCGGCAAGCTTCAAGCTGCAAGATGGGTGTCGGTGAACGAAGTTTACAGCTTGCGGCTTGAAGCTTGTAGCTAGCGGCTTGCCGCGAGCGTGATCGATACCGACTCGGCAAAGCGCAGCGCGTGGGGTTTATCGACTTCGACTTCGGCGTACAGCACCGATGCATTGGTCATCACCAGATCGAGCAATTCTTGCGTCAGGCGTTCGAGCAGCGCGAAGCGGTTGCCTTCGACGTGAGCGATGATCGCTTTGGTGATGGTGCGGTAATTCAGCGCGTGGTCGATATCGTTGTCGCGCACCGCTTCTTGAGCTGCGTACAGGATGGTCAGGTTGATCAGCACATCCTGTTTGTTGAGGATTTCGTCCTCGTTGATGCCGATAAAGGTGCGCAGGCGCAGATCCTTGACCCGGATGCGCGCCATTCCCGGTTGAAGTTGTGGCATTGATTAGCTCCGTCCAGACTATTGCAGGCGTTCTGGTGGATCTTACTCGACTCGCGGCCGAAGCGGGACGGCCTATTTGACGTGCCGGCCGCCGTTGACGGTGAGCGTCGTGCCGGTGACATAGGGATTGTCGAGCAGATAGCGCAGGCTCTGGTAGATCACTTCGCTGCCGGGCTCGATCCCCAATGCAGATTTGGCCAGTGCCTTGGCGCGGTAGGCGGCGTCGTCGTCGGGGTTGAACAGCACCAGTGCCGGAGCGATGCCGTTGACCTTGATGGCGGGCGCAAAGCGCGCGGCAAACGACAGGGTCAGGCTGTCGAGGCCGGCCTTGCTGGCGCAATAACCGATGTGTTTGCTGCTGCCCTTGCGGGTCACGTCGTCGCTGATGTGGATGATGTCGGCTGGCGCCGAGCGCTGCAGCAACTCGGCGCAGTGCAGGTTGATCAGATAGGGCGCGAGCATGTGAATGTTGAGCATGCGACTGAAAGCTTCAGCTTCGCTGCCCTGGGTTTCCGCCAGCCATTCGGAGGCGTTGTGCACGATCGCGCGCAAAGTGTCGGTGTGGGCTTTCAGCACTTCGATAAAGGCAAGAATCCCGGGCTCACCGGAAAAATCCGCGTACAGGCCTGTCGCGCCCAGATCGCGCAATCGCTGCACGCCCGGGCGTTCGGTCCGGTACGTGAAGATGACCCGATGGCCATCCTCCAGCAGGCGCTGCGCACAGTGCAGACCGACACGCTGGCCTGCGCCGGTGATGAGGATCGGGGCTGCGGAATCTGGCATGGGCGGCTCGTATCGCGGTTGAAGCGAAAACTATAACAGGCTCGCCGCCCCTTGGAGATCAACGATTCTGCGTCGACGCCGTGGCCGGTAATGGCCTCGTCGGCGTGCTGTTCAACCAGTTTGCCAGCAGGCGCGTCGACAACGGGATGAAGAAATACACCATCAGCGGTGTCAGGCAAGCCGTGCCGATCAAGATGCGTGGCAACAGACTCAGCTCAGCCAGCAGCGGGCCGAGGACAAAATTGAATATCAGCGACACCGGGAAAAACGCCAGCCAGATCGCCACGGCCTGTTTCCAGCGAGGTGGGCGTTGCCCGGCAGCGCCGAACCAGCCTTCGATGCCGCTGACCCGATGCTCCTTGGGGTGTTCGAACAAGTCGCTGCCGCGGTTCAGCCAGGCTGTGCGCGACGCAGAATATTCCCACGCATGCAGCGTCTGCTCATCGACAAAACGGAAAATGATCTGGAATTCATTATCGCCGGGCGGTGGCGCAAGGACGCCGGAACCGAGGTAGCCGGGGAAGTCGGTAGCCAATTGTTCGCCTTCGCGCAGCCAAGCGATCAGATCGTGATAACGGCCATCGGCGACGCGACGCGCTACCATCAGCGTGACGGGGGAAGTAGACATTTTGTATCTCCGTATTTCGAGTGCGTTGCTCCGGGTAGGAGCTTCGCCTGACGCAGGCCGGGGTAGAGGCCTGCGCTTTACTACAAGCAAGGATTATTCCTGATTTTGTCGATTAAACCAGTCACTTTCGTCGCAGATCATTACTTGAACGCTTGCGCCCCATCATGTTTAGAATGGGATCCAATTCACCGACATGGAAGTTGACCGCCAGATGCCTGTAATTACGGACATTCGCCAGGCTTCGACAGTGCCCGTCACGCTCGAGCGTGAGGAGCTGTTTCCCATCCGCGAAGTGGCGCGCCTGACCGGCGTCAACCCGGTGACCCTGCGTGCCTGGGAGCGTCGCTATGGATTGATCCAGCCGACCCGCACCGAAAGCGGGCATCGCCTGTATTCAATGAACGATATCGAGCGCGTTCGCAGTATTGTCGACTGGATCGACCGCGGCGTGGCGGTGAGCAAGGTCGGCAAGATCCTGGCGAAGACAGAGCCCTTGAAGGTGCTGGCGAACTTCATCCCCGAAGACCATGTGCAGGCCGATTACAAGCAATGGCAGGAGCAGATTCAGCAGGCGGTGAGTGCGTTCGACGACCAGCAACTGGATCGCGTTTATGGACAGATCTTCTCGTCGTACACGCTGCCGGTGGTGTTTGAGGCCATCATCATGCCGTTGTGGCGGCAACTGCTGCAGCGGCAGGAGGCTTTCGGGCAAACCAGCGAATGGTTGTTTCTCGACGGTTTTCTCAGAGTGCGTGTGTTGCAGCGCATCGTCATGCTGCGTGGCGCGCAGCCGCGGCGAATAATCGTCAGTGCGCTCGCCGGGCAGTGTCGTGAGCTTGAGTTACTGGTGGCGGCGCTGTTTCTCAGCGGCAACGATTCCGGCGTACGGGTGCTGACCACCGGCCAACCCTTCGACGAGCTGACGCTGGTCTGCGAAAAGGTCAAACCTGAGGCACTTGTGCTGTTTTCCAATCATGCGCCCGGGCCAGAGCTGCCCCGGCGCCTGAATCGTCTGGCGCTGAGCCTGGATTGTCAGTTGATGCTGGCAGGCGATGCCTCCGAACTGGCCGAAGACAGCCTGGCCGGCTCGGCGGTGGCGTGCCTGGGGAACGAGGGCGGGACAATGCGGCAACGCATGAAGCAATTCATGGCAGGCAAACTGGATACCTGAACCTCAGGCGTGCAGGGCGGGGTGGGTCAGCCGATGCTGTTGCAGAATGAACTGGCGCAGGCGCTCGGTTTCGTCTGCATCGGTCTGGCTCAGTTCGTAGGCGTAGAAACCTTGCTCGTTTTCACGCTCGAAATGGCCGCGTAACGAGATACGCTCATAACCGGAAG
Organism: Pseudomonas sp. FR229a; assembly: GCF_030209115.1. NCBI lineage: Bacteria > Pseudomonadati > Pseudomonadota > Gammaproteobacteria > Pseudomonadales > Pseudomonadaceae > Pseudomonas > Pseudomonas sp. FR229a. The sequence continues at coordinate 74,507 of NZ_JARVSP010000007.1, forward strand.
GGCTGAACCACAGGGCGAAGTTCTTCGGTGGTTTGGTCTTGTTGCGCACTTCCAGCAATACGCCTTTGTGCGACACTTCGTGCACCCACAGCATGCCAGGCTGGCCCTTGGCATTTTCCAGCGCCACCGGCTCTTCAAGTACCAGGCGCCACGGGCGCACCATCGGCCCGTCTTCGTAAATGCTCGGCACACCGAGACGCAGATGCAGCGCGTGAAACTCGTCTTCCACCAGATGCAGCGGAAAAGTCATCTGCTGATTTTCGAAGTTCGCCTGGATCGTCACTTGCTCATGAGCGGCAAGACGGGTCAGCAGATCACGGATCTGCGAACCGCCATTAACCAGCAGACTCGACGTCGCATCCCGCACATTCAGTTGCGGGTTGTGCTGCATGGTCTGGATGAAATCCAGCTCGTCCTGGGTGAGGAGGGCGTCGCGCTGCATGGTTAACTCGAAGTGAATAGTTACAAAGTCATTGGTGATTGTAGTTAATGACCGTCAGTTCGCGGTTTTGTTTGCGCCGTTCGTCGCTTTGACTGTCGCGAGCTCGCTTTGCAGTGCCGCCACTTGTGCTTCCAGCTGCGCGACCCGTTGCAGCGCCTTGACCTGAACGGTCACATCCTTTTGCACGCCGATGAAATACGTCTGCCCGTCATCGGCATTCTTCACCGTCGACAGCGACAGCTCGTTCCAGAATGGCGTGCCGTCCTTGCGATAGTTACGCAGGATTTCCCGGCACGAACCGCCCTCTCGCAATGTCTCGCGAATCAGCTGCAGACTCGGTTGGTCACGGTCTCCAGCCTGCAGGAAACGACAATCCTGATAAAGAATCTCCTCACTGCTATAACCGGTCATGCGCTCGAAGGCAGGGTTGACGTAGATGAGAATGTTGTCCTGATCACCCTCCTTTTCCGCCACCACGATCCCCTCGTTCGAGGCATTGATCACCAATTGCAGCAGACTGGCGTTGATCATCCGAGAATCCCTTCCGTTGTGTCAGTGGCAGGCATTCTAGAAGAATGGCGCGGACTGTCTATAGGCCATCAGCGTGGAGTGGGAGCTGATCGCAACTGCCGCGCGAGGGCTGTTACTATCGCGGCTCTTTTTTTCAGTTTCAGGATCAGATTGATGAAAGTCGCCATCCTCTCCGGTTCGGTCTATGGCACCGCCGAAGAAGTCGCCCGCCACGCCCAGAATCTGCTGAAAGCCGCCGGCTTTGAAACCTTTTACAACTCGCGCGCCTCGCTGGCTGATATTCAGGCGTTCGGGCCTGAGGCCCTTCTCGCTGTGACTTCGACCACGGGCATGGGCGAGCTGCCGGACAACCTGCAACCGTTGTATTCGTCCCTGCGCGATCAGTTGCCTGCTACGTTACGCGGGCTGCCAGGCGCAGTGATCGCCCTGGGTGATGCCAGCTACGGCGACACCTTTTGCGGCGGTGGCGAGCAAATGCGTGAATTGTTTGCCGAACTGGGTGTGAACGAGGTGCAGGAAATGCTGCGCATCGACGCCAGCGAAAGCGTCACGCCGGAAACCGATGCCGAACCGTGGCTGGCGCAGTTGATGGACGCGCTCAAGGGCTGATCGCCAGACATTCTCGCTGCACCTTGCAAGCGTGGTTGCACTGGAACGGCTACAGGCTGTTTGCCCGGCTGACTCGTTCAGTCATCAAGCTGGCTGCCAATGCAACTACGCGATGCCCCGCGCCTGACTAGACTGCTGACACGAGCAGAACAAGAAGAACGCAGAGGTGCATACAGTGAGCGTAGCCCCCGTCCAATCGTCGCCGAGTGTCAAAGACCAGGTCAGCGCTGCCGAGTGGCAGACCCGTGTCGACCTTGCCGCCTGTTATCGTCTGGTCGCGCTGCACGGCTGGGACGATCTGATCTTTACGCATATCTCCGCCAAGGTGCCCGGCACCGAAGACTTCCTGATCAATCCGTTTGGCCTGATGTTTCACGAGATCACCGCCTCGAGCCTGGTGAAAGTCGATCAGGCCGGCAACAAACTGATGGACAGTCCGTACGAGATCAACCCCGCCGGCTACACCATCCACAGCGCCGTCCACGAAGTGCGCCATGATGTGGTTTGTGTGCTGCATACCCACACTGCGTCGGGTGTTGCGGTGTCGGCGCAAAAGCAGGGGATGTTGCCGATCAGTCAGCAGTCGCTGTTCGTGTTGTCGAGCCTGGCTTATCACGCCTACGAGGGCGTGGCGCTCAATCACGAAGAGAAAGCACGCTTGCAGGCCGATCTGGCTGACAACAATTTCCTGATGCTGCACAACCACGGTCTGCTGACCTGCGGCAGCACCATTGCTGATACCTTTCTGATGATGTTCACGTTCCAGCGTGCCTGCGACATTCAGGTCATGGCGCAAACGGGCGGCGCGGAACTGATCGCCATCGAACCGCAGATTCTTGCTGGCGCCAAGGCGATGATTGCCGGCGTCACCAAGAGCGCGCAAGGCATGGGCGGCGCGCTGGCCTGGCCGGCGCTACTGCGCAAACTCGATCTACAAGACCCGGGGTATAAATTCTAATGCCGCTCGCCGAGATTCCTCTGTGTGTCTGGCGCAAGCGCAGCCGGACCTTCGTTTTTCGTGGTCAGTCGATCCGCTACTGGATGGTCGGGCAGGGTGAGCCGCTGCTGTTGATCCACGGTTTCCCCACTGCCAGTTGGGATTGGCATTACCTCTGGCAGCCACTGGCGCAGCGTTATCAGGTGATCGCCTGCGACATGCTCGGCTTCGGCGACTCGGCGAAACCGCGCAATCACACTTACAGCCTGCTGGAACAGGCCGATCTGCAACAGGCGTTGCTCGCCCATCTGCTGGTCGAACAGCCGGTGCATATTCTCGCTCACGACTATGGCGACAGCGTTGCTCAGGAATTGCTCGCGCGGCATTACGAGAAGCGCATCGAAGTTGCCAGTTGCGTGTTCCTCAATGGCGGTCTGTTTGCGGAAACACACCGGCCGTTACTGATGCAGAAACTGCTGCTCAGCCCGATTGGCTGGCTGCTCGGTCGCACATTCAGTCGTGAGGCGCTGGTCAAAGGTTTCCGGCAGATCTTCGGCCAGCAGACGCAGCCGAGCGAAAGCGAACTGGATGATTACTGGAGTCTGGTCGACAGCAACCATGGCCCGCGCATCCTGCACAAATTGATTACTTACATCCCCGAGCGCCGGGTTCAACGTGAGCGCTGGGTGACGGCCATGCAGCGTGGTGACATCCCCTTGCGGGTAATCGACGGCGCAGTCGATCCAATTTCCGGTGTGCACATGGTTGAGCGTTATCGCGAGTTGATTGCTGATGCGGACACCGTGCTGTTGCCGGGCATCGGTCACTATCCGCAAACCGAGGCGCCGGTGCAGGTACTCAAGCACTATCTGGCGTTTCGTGATCGTCTGGTATTGCCTCCGCGCAAAGTGGCGTACTCCTGACAGATCAAAAGATCGCAGCCTTCGGCAGCTCCTGCATTGGATTTGTGTAGGAGCTGCCGCAGGCTGCGATCTTTTGATCTTTTGATCTTTTGATCTTTTGACGCCTTCATCATCGCGCAACCTTATCGCGCACCATTCAGCCTCAGCCGTGTTCGTTGTGACTCAAAGCCCTGTGCCTGACACTCAGGATCAATACTGGCCTGCTGGAGTAGCTGCGATGAATGAGCCTGTGCGCTTCGAAGATAAAGTCGTGATAGTCACTGGCGCCGGTGGCGGCCTCGGTCGTGCCCATGCGCTGCTGTTCGCCAGACAGGGCGCCAGGGTGCTGGTCAACGACCTCGGCGGCTCGACACAGGGCGAGGGCGCCAACGCCTCGGCTGCCGACCGCGTGGTGGCGGAAATCCGCGAGGCTGGCGGTATTGCCGAAGCCAACCATGACTCGGTCACCGACGGCGACAAATTGGTGCAGAACGCCCTCGATGCCTTCGGGCGCGTTGATGTGGTGGTCAACAACGCCGGGATCCTGCGCGACAAATCGTTTCACAAGATGGACGACGCCGACTGGGATCTGGTTTATCGCGTGCACGTCGAAGGCGCCTATAAAGTGACCCGCGCCGCCTGGCCGCATCTGCGCGAGCAAAACTACGGCCGGGTGATTTTCACTGCGTCAACTTCGGGTATCTACGGCAACTTCGGTCAGTCCAACTACGGCATGGCCAAACTCGGGCTTTACGGTCTGACCCGAACATTGGCGATCGAAGGGCGCAAGAACAACATTCTGGTCAACGCCATCGCCCCCACCGGCGGCACACGGATGACTGAGGGCCTGATTCCGCCGCAGGTATTCGAGCAACTGAAGCCGGAACTGGTCAGCCCGCTGGTGGTGTATCTGGCCAGCGAGCAATGCCAGGAAACGTCCGGGCTGTTCGAGGTCGGGGGCGGCTGGATGGGCAAGGTGCGTTGGGAACGCAGCCTCGGCGCCGGTTTCGATCCGCGCGAGGGCTTCTCGCCAGAAGATGTCGCGGCGCACTGGCAGCAGATTTGTGACTTCGAAGGGGCGGCGCACCCAAAAGACAATATCGAGGCGCTGAAGGAAATGATGGCGAATTTGCAGAAGTATTCGGTTTAACCCCTACCCTCGATCGACAGGGCTCCAGCGAGCCCTGATTCCCGCTCCCATGCGCATCGCACAAGAAATCGCCCATAAAAAAGGCCGCTGCAAACGCAGCGGCCAAGGTAAGACGTTGGATCAAGGAGCTACAAATCAACGTCAGTGAACAGCGGGGCGATAGACCGAAAAATCGATTTATCCGAAATCGGTAGCCAATCGCTTGCGCTATCTGCGCAGCGGGCTTCGCGCTTTCCGGCGTGTTCCGGGTAAGCGCGCTCAGGATAAGGGCTTGAGTCTGTAGGAAAAATACCAATTCCAGACATGCACTGTTACGGGGCGCGCAACAGTTGCGTGCCCATGCATGGCGCTGATGATGGGCCATCCAGCCAGTCCATGAACCGTTCCAGGCCCCGCCCTGCAAGGACATTCATCCTTTCGAGCGACAACGCAAATACCTCCTTGGTGCGCTTATCGACCGCTTCCGCCGGCAGTAGGGTGGGGCCTTCTGTCACTCACCGGGGAAGACGCATGACAAAAACAACAATGCGCGCCATCTTCACACCGCAGGCGCTGGCCGCTGCGGTGGCTTTGGGTTGCTGTGCCCAGGCGCAAGCGGTTGCCTTCAACATCGGCGAAATCGAAGGCACCTTCGACTCGTCACTCTCGATCGGCGCGAGCTGGGGCCTGCGCGATGCCGACAGCTCGCTGGTCAGCACGGTCAATGGCGGCAGCGGACAATCCTCCACCGGTGATGACGGGCGTCTGAATTTCAAGAAGGGCGAAACCTTCTCGAAAATCTTCAAGGGCATCCACGACCTCGAACTGAAGTACGGCGACACTGGCGTGTTCGTTCGTGGCAAATACTGGTACGACTTCGAACTCAAGGACGAAGACCGCGAGTTCAAGCAGATCAGCGACAGCGGCCGCAAGGAAGGCGCCAAGTCTTCCGGCGCGCAGATTCTCGATGCCTTCGTCTATCACAACTACGCCATCGCCGATCTGCCGGGCACCGTGCGCGCCGGCAAGCAGGTGGTGAGCTGGGGCGAAAGCACGTTCATTGGCAACTCGATCAACAGCATCAACCCGATCGACGTCTCGGCATTCCGGCGGCCCGGTGCCGAGATCAAGGAAGGCCTGATCCCGGTGAACATGCTGTTCGGCTCGCAAAGCCTGACCGACAAACTTTCGGTCGAAGGTTTCTATCAACTGGAATGGGACCAGACCGTTCTCGACAACTGCGGCACGTTCTTCGGTGTCGACGTAGCCGCGGACGGTTGCAACAACGGCTACACCGTCGGCAGTCCGGCGGTGGCGCCACTGGTGCCGCTGACCACCGCGTTCGGCCAAGGCATTCAGGTCACCCGCGAAGGCGTGGTGATCCCCCGTGGCGGCGACCGCGATGCGCGCGATTCGGGGCAGTGGGGCACGGCGCTGCGCTGGCTCGGCGAAGACACCGAATACGGCCTCTACTTCATGAACTACCACAGCCGTACGCCGACGGTCGGCACCACCACGGCGGGGCTGTCGACACTGGCGGCACTGCCTGGCCTGGTCGGCATTGCCAACGGCCTGGCGCCTGGCAGCGGCGCGGGGCTGGCGCAAAGCGTGATGCTCGGGCGCGGTCAGTACTACCTCGAATACCCGGAAGACATTCGCCTGTACGGCGCGAGCTTCTCGACCACTCTGCCGACCGGTACCGCGTGGACCGGCGAGATCAGCTACCGGCCGAACGCGCCGGTGCAGGTCAACACCAACGACCTGACCCTGGCGCTGGTCAACCCGATTGCCGGCGGCACCGCATCGCCAGTCGCCACTTCGCCGGGCGCGGACAACAAAGGCTACCGGCGCAAGGAAGTCACGCAGATCCAGAGCACCCTCACACACTTCTTCGATCAGGTGCTGGGCGCTGAACGCCTGACCGTGGTCGGCGAAGCGGCCGTGGTGCATGTCGGTGGCCTGGAGTCGCGCAGTGAGCTCCGTTATGGCCGTGATTCGGTCTACGGCCAGTACGGTTTCGGCGGCGACACCGACGGTTTCGTCACCTCGACCTCGTGGGGCTATCGCGCCCGGGCGATTCTCGATTACGCCAACGTCATCGGTGGGATCAACCTCAAGCCCAACCTGTCGTGGTCGCACGACGTCGCCGGTTACGGCCCCAACGGTCTGTTCAACGAAGGTGCGAAAGCCGTGAGCTTCGGCGTCGATGCCGACTACCGCAACACCTACACCGCGAGCCTCAGTTACACCGACTTTTTCGGTGGCGATTACAACGTCCTCGAAGACCGTGACTTCGTGGCCCTGAGCTTCGGCGTGAACTTCTGATCTGCCCGAGAAGGATGACTGCAATGCGCAAAACGATTCTGCAATGTGGCGTGCTGGCCTTGAGTCTGCTGGCGGCCAATGTGATGGCGGCGGTGTCGCCGGATGAAGCGAACAAACTCGGCACCAGCCTGACCCCGCTTGGTGCCGAGAAGGCCGGCAATGCCGACGGTTCGATTCCGGCGTGGACCGGCGGCATCGCGAAAAACGCCGGCGCGGTGGACAGCAAGGGTTTCCTTGCCGACCCCTTCGCCAACGAAAAACCGCTGTTCACCATCACTGCGGCGAACGTCGAGCAGTACAAGAGCAAGCTCTCCGATGGCCAGATAGCGATGTTCAAACGCTACCCGGAAACCTACAAGATCCCGGTTTATCCGACCCACCGCACCGTGGGCGCACCGGCGGAAATCTACGAGTCGGCCAAGCGCAGCGCCCTGAATGTGAATGCGATCAACGACGGTAACGGCCTGGCCAATTTCACCGGCAATCGCTATTACGCCTTCCCGATTCCGAAGAACGGCGTCGAGGTGCTGTGGAACCACATCACCCGTTATCACGGCGGCAATTTGCGGCGGATCATCACCCAGGTCACGCCGCAGACCAATGGCAGCTACACGCCGATCCGTTTCGAAGAAGAGATCGCCGTGCCGCAACTGATGAAGGACATCGACCCGGATAAAGCCGCCAACGTGCTGACCTTCTTCAAGCAATCGGTGACCGCCCCGGCACGGCTGGCCGGCAACGTGCTGCTGGTCCACGAAACCCTCGATCAGGTGAAGGAACCGCGTCTGGCGTGGATCTATAACGCCGGTCAGCGCCGCGTCCGGCGCGCGCCGCAAGTGGCGTATGACGGCCCGGGCACAGCGGCAGATGGTCTGCGCACTTCCGACAACTTCGACATGTTTTCCGGCGCGCCGGATCGCTACGACTGGAAACTGGTCGGCAAGAAGGAAATGTACATTCCCTACAACAGCTACAAGCTCGACTCGCCGAAGCTCAAGTACGACGACATCGTCAAGGCCGGGCACATCAATCAGGACCTGACCCGCTATGAACTGCACCGCGTCTGGGAGGTGATCGGCACGGTGAAGCCGAACGAGCGACACATCTATGCCAAGCGCCACATGTACATCGACGAGGACAGCTGGCAAGTGGCACTGGCCGATCACTACGACGGTCGCGGGCAACTGTGGCGCGTTGCCGAAGGTCACGCGCAGTACTACTACGATCACCAGGCCCAGGCCTACACACTCGAAGCGCTCTACGACATCATCGCCGGCCGCTACATTGCCTTGGGCATGAAGAACGAAGAGAAACACAGCTTCGAATTCGGCTTCGAAGCCAAGGCCGCCGACTACACCCCATCGGCCCTGCGCGCCGAGGGCGTGCGCTGACGGTTCTGCCACACCGCTGGACAGAAGGCGACCGCACGGTCGCCTTTTTTATGGTCGTCAATCAGCGTGCTGAATACTCGTCAACAAGCTCGCGGGAGAGGGCTAGGGTGAGCGCATAACGATAAGAAGGCTCAGCCGATGACCGCCATGACAGCATGCCTGGATCGACCCGGATTTCAGCCCAGGCTTTCTTCACATCATCAGCCTCGCACTCGCTTGAGCGAACCATTGCTGGCCGCGAACGCGCGGGTCAGGCTGTTGTGTGCGCCTGCGGGCAGTGGCAAAACCGCACTGCTCACTGAATGTCTGCTGCAAGTGCGTGGGGAGTGCGAGGCGATTTGGCTGCCGCTGGCGGGAGTTGCGCTCAGCCCCGAGGCATTCTGCCTGCGACTGACTCGGGCGCTCGGGCTGGCCGAAGGCCTGGACGTTACACAACTGATGGCGGAGCTGGCACATTGGTCCAGGCCGACCTCGCTGTTTATCGACGACTACAGCCGTCTGCCGGATCCGGCGCTGGATGCTTTACTGGATCGATTGCTGACGGTCAGCAGCCCGGCGCTGACCTGGTGGATCAGCACTCGCCGCCGGCCACAGTGCAACTGGCCGCGTCTGTTGCTCGATGACGAACTCTACGAGTCCGAGGGCGCCAGTCTGGCGCTGACTCATGATGAGATCGTAGCGGTGTTGGGCCATTTGCCGCCAGATCAGGCGAGCCGTGTCGCTGCCCATATCATCCAGCGTACCGGCGGTTGGTGCGCGGGGGCGCGCATGGCGATCCTGCAAAAATGCGACTGGTCGCAAAACCTGCAGCCGCAGCAGCGTGTCGACACGCTGCTCGATTACCTGCAGCACGAACTCTTCAGCCACCTGACCCCGGAACAGGACGAGGCGTGGCGTGTTCTGGCTCATCTGCCACGGTTCAACGCGCCGTTATGCGAGCATTTGTTCGGCCCCGGCGAAGGCGCGCAGCTGCTGCATGATCTGCAAGTGCTGGGCTGCTTTATCGAACCATGGCAGCAATCCGCTGACTGGCTTCAGGTCTTCCGCCCGCTGTCGCGCATCATGCAGGAATCGCATTGGCCGTGTGCGCGTTCCTGGCACCGGCGCGCCTGTCAGTGGTTCACCGCGACGCTGGATTGGCGAGCTGCTTTCGAGCAAGCGTTGCTGGCCGAGGAATACGAAACCGCCATAAGTCTGCTGCAGCATTTGAGTTTCGAGGATTTGTTCGAAGACCAGATCGTGGTCCTGCTGTTGCGCCTGCATGAGCGTCAAAGCCAGGAGCTGACCCTGATGACACCGCAGTTGATCGGGCTGGTCACCGGGGCTTTGCTGTTCGCCGGCCGCTTCGAACAGGCCGGGCAATGCCTCGGCAATCTCGCCCGCTTCATGCCGCAGCCGACCGCACACCTTGAGCAGCAATTGCTGGCCCGTTGGCTGGCGCAACACGGCTGGCTGTGCCACCTGCAAGGGCAGATGGAGCCTGCGCGCGCGTGCTTTCAGGAGGCGTTGTCAGCGCTGGCTGACGACGCCTGGCAGGCGCGCTTGCTGTGCCTGTCGGGGCTGACCCAGCAGGCGTTACTGTGCGGTGAGCTCGATCAGGCCCATGCCCTCAACCGCGAAGCGCTGTGCCTGGCGCGTGCGCACGGTTCCCTGCTGTTCGAAGGGTTGCTCGAGCTTGACCATGCGCAATGGCTCGAGCAGCGAGGAGCGCCTGTGCGCGCCGAAAGTCTGCTGGTGGACATCGAGCACTTGCTGCGCCAGCGCGCCATGGCACCCACGCCGCTGCTGGGCCGGATTGCGCTGCGACGCGGCCGGCTGGCGCTGTGCATGGGACTTGAAGCGCAGGCTGCGGATCTGTTCAGCCGGGGTCTTGAGGATTGCTTGCGCAGCCAGGACAAGCGGGTCTTGTATGGCTACGTGGGGCAGGCGCAACTGGCCGGCAATCGCGGTGATTATGCCTGCGCGTTCGAGCGTCTGCGCGAGGCCGAAAGGGTGATGCAGCAGCGACAGATTCCCGATACCGTCTATCGCGGTGTCGTGCTGCAGGTCAGCAGTCAGTTCTGGTTACAGCAGGGCCGGCCGCAACGGGTGCAGGAGGCGTTGAGCCGGCTGTTACGGCATTACCGTGGACCCTCCGGGCTACAGGCGCCGCCCGCGACATTCGAGCTGATCATCCGTATTGAATATCTGCTGGCCTGCGCTCAGGCGCAGTTGAATCCGGGCGAAAACCGTCTGCCAACCATTGAGCGATGGTTGGATCACGCCCAGGCCAGAGGCATGTTGACGGCACAAACCGAGTTGCTGCTGGCCTTCGCCCAGTTGGCGGAATCCAACGGTGACACGCTGGCGGCGCAGCAGGCTTTGCAGCGAGCCGCAACGCTGGTGGAACGTTGCCGGTTGCAGCAAGCCATGCGGGAGTGGGAATTACGCCGAGGCGGCGTTGGCACGGTGTCTGGCAAACAGGTTCCTGTCTGGCCGGGCGATAACGGTGACCTTGCCCCGGGCCTCAGCCGACGCGAGCGCGAAGTGCTGATGTTGATTGCTCAAGGTGCATCGAATCAGCAAGTTGCCGAACAACTTTTTATTTCGTTGCATACAGTAAAGACCCATGCGCGGCGAATAAACGGAAAGTTGGGTGTGGAACGCCGGACTCAGGCGGTGGCGAAAGCGAAGTTGATGGGGATACTGGTCTGATCAGTGAAGTTTTGTAGTGCAAAAAGGTTCTGTCTGTTTGTTGGCATGTTTTGTAAATTGTTCGCCCTTCATGTCGGTTGGAAAAGAAACTACCTTGCAACTATCTACAGCGGCTGCATTCGCAGTTCTGGATAGTATAAGTAAGGGAAAGTTATGGTTAAGTTGTTCAAAAGTCTGATGCGTGGTTCTTTGGGGGAGCAAGTTTCCTGGGCTGAGGAATGGGAGAAGGCCAGCCGGGCAAAAGCAGACCTGTTCAAGATTATCGACGCCATGCCGAGCGTGCTGGGTATTCTTCGCAACATGCTTGAAAATGAATTGAAGCGTTTGGGCAAAACGGTTGATATCGACAAGGTCTACATCAACACCGACCCTGCTTTCCCCGCTGATCAAAAGCGCCCTTCGGGGACTCTTTGGGATGTTACTGTTCATTGTCTGAATAATGATGTCAGTCCCGCCTACATACTCGGCGGTGATGGTGTTTTCTTTCTGCCAAACACATTCAGTGAACAATTCAAAGTCAATGTTCTCAATACTCTTATTGTCGAAGATCTGATCGCTGCCGTAGCAGGCGGATTTGAAAAAACGTTGCGAGCCGAGATCGCAAAGTTCTGGGCGGCGCCAGCCAGATCCATGCGCCCGGACTCTGCACCGTTGTCCAATAAGCAGGCTTTCATCGAAGCGTACGCCGTGGTCACGAGCGCGGAGCTGTCGCTGTCGGTCATGGCCAACAATTTCGATGCCCGGTTGGGTGAGCGGTTCGCCCATCTGCTCGACGCAGACGCCGGTCGCGCAGCGTTTGAAGTCAAGTTGCAACCGGCGCAGGATTACCTGCTTTCGCTCCAGCCGTGTTTCGTTCTGGACAATGCCGAGCGTGCGGACGCTGAAATGCCGCTGGGCAATGAGTCAACTTCCTACCTTATGCACACGCCGGAAAATGGCTTTGAGTTCTTTGACAAGAATACCGAGCTGCACAGCAAACTCCAGCAGCGGCTGTCTTTGCGCAGCGAGCAGATCCGATACCTGAAAGCGACACAGAGTCCTCACACCTTCTGCGCAGAGACTCACCTGAAGGGTCAGCTGGAAAGCGTGTCTTCGTTGATCAGCGGCCGGGAACAACTGGAGAGTCCACTTACCTCCGTGCTGCAGGAAAACCAGGGCCTGCATGTGCTGCGCTACGGTATGGACACCCGCTTCTATCTGCTTTGGGCAGCATTGAAACGTACCGATTGGCCGCTTTGGCTTCATGCCGCAGGTAGCGATGTGCAACAGCGCTACACTGAACTTGAAGAATCCAGGGATGAATACCAGGCAGCCTATTCGAGCGCGTTCGATGCGTGCTTTTCGTTCAAGGATTATGTGGCGCGAACGTTCGCTGAATGGGCAGACAGAGTGCTCGGGGAACACCTGGACCCGGAGACGATAAGTGTCCATAGCTCGTACAGGCTGCAAATTGCCGGGCGTACCATCGAGCAGGAAGACACCCGGACGTTGACCGAATTTATCGTTTTCGGGCTGCATGACACGGGTTATCAAGCGACCCTGACTATCACCGGCGCGCCCGACGGAAGTCGGCTGACGGCCGCAGCGCTTGAGCAGTGGCTGGCAAATCGCAACCTGCGGCTGGAATATAGCGGCAGCCTGGCGTTCTCGCCGTCGGTTGATTACCAGGAGGCTTATCGCAACTATCTCTTCAGCCAGATGGAGTTTGCAGTTTTTGTCGCTCGCTACTCCGGGAAGCTGGATTCCACCGATGCGAACATCATCGCTCGCGCCATGGCAAATGACCCCGCGGTGACTATTCAGGGCGTGCGAATCAATTTACAGGTACCAGCGTTGAAAGACGTCCTGATGATTTCGGCCAGAGAATATGTACCGTCGCTGATGCTGGTAAAAACACCTGACGGTGAATTCGAACTGCAAAAATTCTCGGATATTTACGCAGCTAATCGCTGGCTGGAGTCGGCATTGTCCGCAAATCGTGAATATGCTGCTTTGCTGATCCATCCAGACTACCTGCACGACGCGGGTGAGTTGCTCGGCAGCGATCCAACACAGTTGCACTACCGCTATAAGCTCGATAGCCGACCGGTCGATCTTGGCCTGAATGCCAAAACACCGCTGGCGGACTACGTAAATGTCGCTTACCGAGCCGAAGTTGCCCTGCACAAGGCCATTGCCCCTGCAGGTTATCGGTCACTTGGCGTCGAGGGCCGCAAGCGCTACTCGCGTCTGACAACCGAACTCAAGGCGCTGTCCACCGTTGATGCACGAGACAATGGTTTCCCGACATTCGAACAGTTCACCTATGACGCGGTGAAAGCTCAGATCGAAGACATTTTGCGCCAGCGTGGCAGCAGCGTTTCGGTCAACCCCGACCACATCATGGTTCAGACCGAAGAGTTTCGTAAGAGCGTGACCGACGTTCTGCTCGAGGGACTCGCCTTTGAAGCGGTGCATCCGGCCTATCAAACGAAGTTCAGCCCGAAATATTATTTGGTGAATGGGCATCCTGTTGTCGAAAAACTTGATATCCGTGACCTTTCTTCGCTGTCGAAGACCTTCCGTCCCGGTGACAGATATACCGCGATGCTTAAGGAGCAATTTCAGAACAAGGCTCATCCTGATTACGCGTTCAAACGCGCTGTACACGCACGGAAAATCCGCTGTGAGATGTACCGCAACGCTTATGCGGACTTTACCAATGGCAGGTTATCGACAGAGTTGTTCTCTGCTGTCCAGGGGATTATCGATAATCTGAAAGAGAGCGGCGGCTATCATTCAATTCGAGACAGCAGCTCTGAAGGTGGCATCGGGCTGTACAAGTTCAACATTGGCCGGCTGGGGCTGACGGCTGCCGGGGATCGCGCAGTGGGCGGCGTTTATATTTTCCGGCTGAAGTTGTCGTCAGGGTTCTTCGATTTGCTCTATACGCCTGACGCGCCGGATCTCGTCAGCTTCCGGCCAATCGCTGAGTTCATCCCTTCGATTCGTTTTCGGAACGGCCCGTTCCGTCATTACTACAGCGAGCGGATATTGCTGGTTGATCAGAAAGTGATCAGTGACTACTTCGATAATCTGGTCGCAACGGTCGACACCAAACCGGTTATTCGCACGGCGGAGCGCTCGTTATTGCCTGATCTGTTCACTTTCCACGACGAACGAGTGCGCCGTGTATTGAAGGATATCGATGAACGCACTATCAGTCTCAATGAAATAATCGCCGGCATTGTCTACAACAACCTGTTGAAAGTCGCGAATATCGTCAGCCTGCTGGTGCCTCCCGTGGGCACCGTCGTGGTAGCTGTGCAGGTGATGAAAAGCATCTACGACGCCTCGCAATCGGACCGACGTGGTGATTATTCCGCTGCGCTCGGGCATGTACGGGACGTAATGAGCGGACTGCTGACGTTGGGGCAGGCTGCGGCGGCGGGCGCAACCGTGAAACAACTTACCCGTGTGCAGCGCTCGTTTCTCGATATGTTCGAAGACGCGCGGACGGTCGCCGAACTCGTTACGTATTACACCGGCCATGAAGACCCCCAGGATGAGCTGATCGGCTTCTTCAAATCACTGATGCAAGATGCTGACGCCGCATTGAGCAAGACCACGGTTCGTTGATAGGCCAGGCTTATCGTTCATAGCCCATTCGCCAACTTACGGCCCGCGTCGCAGCCAACAACCGCTGCGCCGCCGGGCCGTTTTCGTCGGCGTGGAACAGCGAGGTCGGACCGACGATGGTCAGCACGGCGGCGATCTGCCCGACCGCGTTGAACACCGGGGCAGAGAGCGCATCCACCCCCGGCATCAACAAACCATGCACGTGATGCAGGCCACGTTCGCGGATCTGTTCACAGAGCGCTGCAAAGGCTTTTTCGTCCTTGAGCGGATGCTCCGCGACAGCGATTTCCTGCGCGCGCAATTCATCGGTTTCCCGGTGCGGCAGGTAGGCGCTGAACACCAGTCCAGTGGACGAACTGAGTAGCGGCAGCACCGAACCCAGTTGCGTCACCACCGTCACCGCGCGCACCGCCGGTTCGATGTGCACCACGGTTGCGCCCTGATTGCCCCATACCGCGAGGAAGCAGGTTTCATTGAGTTCATCACGCAAATCGGACAGCGGCAGGGCGGCGACTTTCAGCACGTCCATGCTGTTGAGTGCCGCCAGCCCTACGCGCAGCGCTTCACGGCCGAGGCCGTAATGGTTGGTAGCGGTGTTCTGTTCGGCAAATCCCGAGGCAATCAACGCCTGCAAATAGCGATGCACCTTGCTCGCCGGCATCTGCACGTGTTCGGCCAGACGCGACAGCGAAGTCGACGGTGACAACTCGGCCAGGGCCTTGAGGATGTCGGTGCCGACTTCGGCGGAGCGGACTTTCTGTTTGCCGTTGCTGTCGCTGGTTTTTTCCATGGGGCTGGCGGTTCCGGTTCGAATGGGCGTCTTTATAGCTTGACGCTGGATAGCGAGCAAATTACGTTATGCGTAATCAGATTACGATAATAACAACCCCGGCGTGCCGAGACCTCTGAGCCAGAGCGATGGGCCACTGCCGACTCCCTGTTCAGGAGGCTCCATGAACCTCGATTCAACCGCGCAGGCCTTGGCTTATCAGTCAGGCTTCGGCAACGAATTCAGCACTGAAGCGTTGCCCGGCGCGCTGCCCGTTGGCCAGAATTCCCCGCAGAAAGCCCCGTACGGCCTGTATACCGAATTGTTTTCCGGCACCGCGTTCACCATGCCGCGCAGCGAAGCGCGGCGGACCTGGATGTACCGGATTCAGCCGTCGGCCAATCATCCGGCGTTCGTCAGACTGGAGCGGCAACTGGCGGGCGGACCGTTGGGTGAAGTGACCCCCAATCGTCTGCGCTGGAATCCACTGGATCTGCCGACCGAGCCGACGGACTTCATCGATGGCCTAGTGAGCATGGCGGCCAACGCTGGCGCCGAAAAACCGTCCGGCATCAGCATCTACAACTACACCGCCAACCGTTCGATGGAGCGCGTGTTCTTCAACGCCGACGGAGAAATGCTGCTGGTGCCGCAACTGGGCCGCCTGCGCATCGCCACCGAACTGGGCGTGCTGGAAGTCGCGCCGCTGGAGATCGTGGTGCTGCCGCGGGGCCTGAAGTTCCGCGTCGAACTGCTCGATCCGCAGGCGCGCGGTTACCTTGCCGAGAACCACGGCGCGCCGCTGCGCTTGCCGGACCTGGGGCCGATCGGCAGCAACGGCCTGGCCAATCCACGGGATTTCCTCACCCCGGTCGCCGCCTACGAAAACCTGCAACAACCCACCACCCTCGTGCAGAAATTCCTTGGCCAGTTATGGGCCACTGAACTCAATCACTCACCGCTCAATGTGGTCGCCTGGCACGGCAACAACGTGCCGTACAAATATGACCTGCGCCGCTTCAACACGATCGGCACGGTGAGTTTTGATCACCCGGATCCATCGATCTTCACGGTATTGACGTCACCGACCAGTGTGCACGGTCTGGCCAACCTCGATTTCGTGATCTTCCCGCCGCGCTGGATGGTCGCCGAAAAAACCTTCCGGCCACCGTGGTTCCACCGCAACCTGATGAATGAATTCATGGGCCTGATCCAGGGCGAGTACGACGCCAAGGCCGAAGGCTTCGTGCCCGGCGGCGCTTCGCTGCACAGCTGCATGAGCGCCCATGGTCCGGACGGCGAGACCTGCACCAAAGCCATCAATGCCGAGCTTGCGCCGGCGAAAATCGACAACACCATGGCCTTCATGTTCGAGACCAGCCAGGTGCTGCGCCCAAGCCGTTTCGCCCTCGACTGCCCACAATTGCAATCCAGTTACGACGCCTGCTGGGCGACCCTGCCCGCCACGTTCGACCCGACCCGGAGATAACCCATGACACACAATTCCATCCCCCGCAGTTGGGTCGCTTCGGCCAATGGTCACAGTGATTTCCCCTTGCAGAACCTGCCGCTGGGCGTGTTCAGCCTGAACGGTTCGACGCCGCGCGCGGGCGTGGCGATTGGCGAGCACATCTTCGATTTGCAGGTGGCGCTTGAGGCCGGTCTCTTCGACGGTGTCGCCCGCAGTGCCGTGGAAGCCATGCACGGCGGACACTTGAACGCGTTCTTCGAACTCGGCCGGGAGGCACGGGTTGCCTTGCGCGAGCGCCTGATCGAACTGTTCAGTGAAGGCAGCACCCTGCGCGGCAACATCGAAGCGCAAGGTGCGACAGTGCTGCCGTTGGCTGCCGATTGCCAGATGCACCTGCCGGCGCGAATCAGCGATTACACCGATTTCTACGTCGGCATCGAGCACGCGCAGAACGTCGGCAAACTGTTCCGCCCGGATAACCCGCTGCTGCCGAACTACAAGCACGTGCCGATTGGCTATCACGGTCGCGCGTCCACCGTGCGTGCATCCGGCACCGACGTGCGCCGGCCGAAAGGCCAGACGTTGCCGGCCGGGCAGACCGAACCGGTATTCGGACCCTGCGCACGTCTGGATTACGAACTGGAACTGGGCATCTGGATCGGCCCGGGCAACGAGATGGGTGAGCCGATTGCCATCGGGGACGCCGCCGAGCACATCGCCGGTTTCTGTCTGCTCAATGACTGGTCGGCGCGGGATATCCAGGCTTGGGAATACCAGCCGCTGGGGCCATTTCTGTCGAAGAGTTTCATCACCAGCGTCTCGCCCTGGGTAGTAACGGCCGAAGCGCTGGAACCGTTCCGCACGGCACAGCCGGCGCGTCCTGAAGGCGATCCACAGCCGCTGCCGTATCTGCTCGACAAGCGCGATCAGGACGGCGGTGCCTTCGACATCGAACTGGAGGTGCTGCTGCGCACCGAAGCCATGCGCGAGCAGAACCTGCCAGCCCATCGCCTGACTCTGAGCAACACCCGGTACATGTACTGGACCGTCGCGCAAATGGTCGCGCATCACAGCGTCAACGGCTGCCAGTTGCAGGCCGGTGACCTGTTCGGTTCGGGCACCTTGTCCGGCCCGGAAAACGGTCAGTTCGGCAGCTTGCTGGAAATCACTGAGGGCGGTAAGAAACCGATCGAACTGGCGTCCGGCGAAGTGCGCAAATTCCTTGAGGACGGTGACGAAATCATCTTGCGCGCCCGCTGCGCCCGCGACGGTTTTGCGTCGATCGGCTTCGGCGAATGCCGCGGCACCGTGATTGCGGCGCGCTGACAGGAGCGGCTTATGGATCTCTATTCCTATTACCGCTCCACTTCCTCTTATCGGGTGCGGATTGCGCTGGCGTTGAAGGGGCTCGATTACCAGGCGCTGCCGGTCAACCTGATCGCACCGTCGGGTGGCGAACATCGGCAAGCGGCGTATCTGGCGATCAATCCGCAGGGTCGAGTGCCGGCGCTGCGTACCGATGACGGCGCGGTGCTGATTCAGTCGCCAGCGATCATCGAGTATCTGGAGGAACGTTATCCACAGGTGCCGTTGCTGCCGGATGATCTGGTGGCGCGCGCGCAGGTGCGCGGTGTCGCGGCGGTGATCGGCTGCGATGTGCATCCGCTGCACAACGTCAGCGTACTCAATCGCCTGCGCCAGTCGGGGCAGGATGAGGCGCAGGTAGTGGAGTGGATCAGTCACTGGATCAGCCAAGGACTGGCGACGGTGGAGCAGTTGATCGGTGACAGTGGCTTTTGTTTTGGCGAATGGCCGTGCGTGGCGGATGTGTATCTGATGCCGCAGTTGTACGCGGCAGAACGGTTCAACGTCAGCCTTGAGGCGTATCCGAAAATCCGCCGCGTGGCCGCGTTGGCGGCTGAACATCCGGCGTTTATCAAGGCGCATCCTGCCAATCAACCGGACACCCCGTAGTCCCTGTGGGAGCGAGCCTGCTCGCGAAGACGTGGTGTCAGTGGCCTTTCATTCAGCTGACCCACCGCTTTCGCGAGCAGGCTCGCTCCGACAAGGGCTGGGTTGCGACATAAAAACCATAAAAACAAAAACAGGTACCTTGCGATGCATAACCAGATTGCCAGCTTCCGCGCGGCGCTCGACGCCCGGCCTGTGTCTCGTTATCAGTGGTTGCTGCTGATTCTGCTCGCCTTGCTGCTGGTCACCGACGGTTACGATGCCCAGGTGCTCGGTTATGTAGTGCCCGCGCTGGCCCAGGATTGGGGGCTGGAAAAATCCGCGTTCGGGCCGGTTTTCAGCGCCAACCTGCTCGGTCTCACTCTCGGGTCTCTGGCGGTTACGCCGCTGGCTGATCGCTCTGGTGTGCGGCGAATTCTGCTTGCCTGCGTATTGATCTACGCCACGCTTACGATGCTGATGGTTTTCGCCGATTCGCTGAACACGTTGATGATTGCGCGGTTCATCTGCGGCATCGGCATGGGCGGCGCGATGCCCAGCGCCATGGCCTTGATGTCGGAATATTCGCCGCCGCGTCTGCGCACCTTGATGGTGACCCTGGCAGCCTGTGGCTTCTCGTTCGGTGGCGCCGCGGGCGGTTTTGTCGCGGCCGGTTTTATCGACCAGTTCGGTTGGCAGGCAGTGTTCCTCGCCGGCGGCGTGACGCCATTGCTGCTGTTTCCTTTCCTGTGGTGGATGCTGCCGGAGTCGCTTCCGCGCTTGCTGCGTGATGCACCGCCGTATGCACGGCTGCGCAAGGTCACCACGCGGATGTTGCCGGACTGGCAGCCACCGGTGGCCAGCGTCGAGCAGAACGAGCGCGAGCTGGGCAGCAAACTGACCGTGGTCGAGTTGTTTCGCAACGGCTATGGGCGGCCGACCCTGCTGATCTGGGCGACATTTTTTGTCAGCCTGATTCTGTTGTATTTCATGATCAGTTGGCTGCCAACGCTGCTGCTGGAAAGCGGTTTGAAACTTAACGAGGCCAACCTTGTTACCTCGATGTTCCTGTTCGCCGGGACCCTTGGCGCGATTTGCATGGCCTGGTTCGCCGACCGTTTGCACCGCAAGGTGCGCCTGCTGTCCGGGGTATTGGCAGGTGCGGCGCTGTGCACGATTCTGCTCGGGCTCAACCACGATGATCCGCGTTTTCTGGTGGCCTGTGTGTTTGCCGCCGGGTTCTGCATCATCGGCGGGCAATTGACGCTGAATGCCTTTGCCAGCAATTTTTACCCGGCTCATGTGCGTGCCACCGGTACCGGATGGGCACTGGGCGTGGGGCGTTTCGGTTCGATCCTCGGGCCGCTGTTTGGCAGTCTGCTCTTGGCAATGCACATACCGGTGGAGCAGATTTTCTTCTTCTGCGCGATCCCGGCGGTGATAGCTGCGCTGCTGATCATTCAGGTGCGCTCGCCGACTGAGATCCGCCGATCCAGTGTGGGAGCGAGCCTGCTCGCGAAGAACGATAACGCGGTTTGACCGGGAGACCGAGGTGCCTGCTTCGCGAGCAGGCTCGCTCCCACACAGGTTTGTACGGGCCTCAAGGATGGGGGCAAGCCTGCAGAAGGTGGTTAATGGACGACGGAGTTGGGTGGCAGATGGCCGAGGCGTTCGGTCAGGCGCAGGCGCTGGATCGGGTCTTCGCTGAGCAACAGCGCGTGCTCCAGATCGAAGCGCTCAGCGTTGGGGCAGTCGAGCCGCTGGTACAGACTGGCCCGGGCCATGTAATCAGCCGCCTTGGCGCCGCCCAGTTCGAGCACTCGTTCTGCGTCAATGAGCGCGGCGATGTAATCGTCGTGGGTCAGGTGCAATTGCCGCAGGTTGCGTGACAGGCGCTGCAGCATCTGCGCCGGCGTTGCCGTCAGCAGATGCTCGGCGCTGAGCTGCATGTTCGGCCCGTACTGGCGCTGCAACAATTCGCGACAGTCATTGGGATACAACCGCCGCCCGCCGCAAGGGTCGAGCAAATGATCGGCGCCGGGAACCCGCAGCAGAAAATGCCCGGGGAAATTCACCCCGACCAGAGGAATTTCCAGGCCGTGGGCCAATTCCAGCGCAATCAACGCCAACGCCAGCGGTTGACCACGTTGAGTGTGCAAGACGCGATGCAGCAGCGCCGCCTGTGGACGCAGCGGCAGGAAATCATCCTGGGCGAAACCGAGATCGACCATGCGCCGCAACAGCGGTTGCGCCATTTCGCTGACCGGCAGCATCGGCAGGCCGTAGCTGACCCGTAATTGCAGATCCTTGAACGTGCGCAACCAAGCTTCGGGTTCAAGGGTTTTGTCGTGCTCGGCACTTATCCACAGCGCAGCTTCCAGCAGGGCTGGCGGCGAACGGTGCAGGCAGTCGAAAAAGCGTTGGCGCGGACTCATCTGAATCTCCCTCCAATGCCTCGTTTTAGCCCCGTCCGGGTGCTTCGTCCAGTGTCTGGCTCATTGAGCGCAAGTTATCGCGGCACGACATTGCCCGCTCGGCGGCTTATGCCGGCGCGCGCCAGCAATTTTCAGGGGCGAGCCTATACTGGCGTTCTACAAGAAGTGATTCGGGAGCCTGTCGATGTTCGCTCTCATGCAAAGCACTCGCCTGGAATCGCTGCACCTGAGCGTTGACCCGGTCACCGGGTTGAAGGCGGTCATTGCCATTCATAACAGCCGTCTGGGGCCAGCCTTGGGCGGGTGCCGTTACCTTGCCTATCCCAACGACGAATCTGCGGTCGAGGACGCCATTCGCCTGGCGCAAAACATGAGCTACAAAGCGGCGCTGGCCGGCCTTGCGCAGGGTGGTGGGGTGGCGGTAATCGTGCGGCCGATCCATGTCGAGAATCGTGGCGCGTTGTTCGAAGCTTTCGGTCGTTGCATCGAGCAGCTCGACGGCCGCTACATCACCGCCATCGACAGCGGCACCTCGGTGGCGGACATGGACTGCATTGCCCAGCAGACCCGGCATGTCACCAGCACCACTTCGGCAGGCGACCCGGCGCCGCACGCAGCCATGGGCGTGTTCACCGGCATCCGCGCCACGGCGATGGCGCGCCTGGGCAGCGACAACCTGGAAGGTTTGCGCATCGCCATTCAGGGCCTTGGCAATGTCGGTTATGCGCTGGCCGAGCAACTGCACGCGGCAGGCGCCGAGTTGCTGGTCAGTGACATCGATCACGGCAAGGTGCAACTGGCGATGGAACAGCTCAATGCCCACCCGATCGCCAACGATGCGCTGCTCAGCACGCCCTGCGACATTCTGGCGCCGTGCGGATTGGGCGGTGTGCTCAACAGTCATTCAGTCTCGCAATTGCGCTGCTCCGCTGTGGCGGGTTCAGCGAACAATCAACTTTCCCATCTGGACGTGGCGGATCAACTGGAACGACGCGGGATTCTTTATGCGCCGGACTATGTGATCAATGCCGGCGGGCTTATCTATGTTTCGCTGAAACATCGTGGCGAGGAGTTGCCGACCATCACGGCGCATCTGTCGAAGATCAGTTCGCGGCTGACTGAAGTGTTCGCTCACGCCCAGGCGGAAAAACGTTCGCCGGCACGGGTGGCAGATGAGTTGGCCGAAAAGGTTTTGTATCGCTGAAAAGCAAAAGATCGCAGCCTTCGGCAGCTCCTACATTCCGAGTGTAGGAGCTGCCGAAGGCTGCGATCTTTTTATTGGGCGCGAATTACTTCGGCGCTTTCGCTGCTTTGGCGGGCTTTGCCGGTGCCTCGTCAGGTTCTGCAACTTCGGTCTTTTCCACAGGCTCGGCCGGCGCATTGATCAGCTCCGACAGCGCATCGGGCTGGCTCTTGAACGCCCGGGCGAACACATCGCGGTTCTTCGCCATGTAGATCCCGGCTTCTTCCACTTGCTGTTCGGTCAGGGACGGAACGGCTTGTTGCAGCACATCGGCCAGATATTCGGCCAGTTCGAGCATTTTGTCATGACGATCAGCTTCGGCTTTATCCATGAACAAGCGCTCCAGATCTCGGCTGCTGCGGTATACCACTTCGACGGCCATTCACCACCTCACATGCCTTCACGTTAAGTTGTCTTGACGACTACTGTATCCATATACAGCGAAAAGGATAAGCGAATCCCTGCGCCTTGGGTAGTGGCTTTTCAATGTAGACCGGATTTGGCGTTTGTCAGGGGGACGGTGTCGCTGCTATCGCGAGCAGGTTTGCTCCCACAGAACCCCAGCGGTGCGACCAAACGCCACGGCGCGGGATTTGCGGCGGATCGCCATGATGCATGGCCCTGAACCTGCATGAAAACCGTGGCTACAAGGCGCACGCGCAAAACCGTCACGTGCGATACGCATCATCCGCCCGATACGGGCTAAGGAAACTCATCGTGAAAATCAACTGGGCCGAGAAACTGCGGCGTAACGTGCATCAACTGGCCGAGTCCCTGGGCAACCTGTTCGTCGAAACCTTTCACTACCTGGCGTTGTTCGCCATCGGTGCGGTGACGGCGTGGGCGGCGGTGATGGAGTTTCTCGGCATGCTCGAAGTCGGGCATATCAAGATTGATGACATTCTGTTGCTGTTCATCTATCTGGAATTGGGCGCGATGGTCGGGATTTATTTCAAGACCAACCACATGCCGGTGCGCTTTCTGATCTACGTGGCGATCACCGCGCTGACGCGCCTGCTGATCTCCAACGTCTCGCACCACAACCCGCCGGACATGGGCATCATCTACCTGTGCGGCGGCATTCTGCTGCTGGCGTTCGCGATCCTGGTGGTGCGTTACGCCTCGTCGCAGTTCCCCTCCGTGAAGATCGAGAACCCGCAGCGCAAGATCGGCACGGGCTCCAGTGAACATCCTGAAGTGGAGAAGGGCGAGCTTTAAAGGCCCGCCGCCTGGCCGGGCTGGCCTTTGACCCGTGGCGGTGGCGGGGTCAGCCCGGCGCCGTTGGTCATGGCCTCGAGAATCGACATGGCGCTGTGGCCTTGTTCGATGGCGATGCCGAATTGAATGCTTTGCACCAGCCGCTTCAGCCGCTCCGGATCGTTGCGCTGTTCGGCGCTGATCATGCGTTTGGCCACGATGCGGCCGGCGTTGGACAGGGTCAGCATGATGCTGCCGTCCAGGCCCTGAATGCTCAGATTGATCTGATAGTCCGACGCAAAAGCATCGGTAATGATTTGAAATGGGTTGTCCATGATGCGTCACCGCCTGATTGAACGTGCAGTTGTTGACCGGCCATGATCCGATTTGGTTCGCAACACCAGACCACTGGCATCTCGTTCGCTGAGGTTCGCAATGTCCGTTTGCCTCAAGAGTGATGTAGCAAGGCGCATGCCGGAAAAATTGTCGAACAATAAACCCGGTGAAAAAAACGGCGAGCCTCGGGGCTCGCCGTTTTTTTGGGGCGCGTTTTCAGGGCAGGAATGAGTCAACGACCGCTGACGGTGCAGTCAGGTCAATCAGCACTCCACCCAGTTCACGGCCAGGCCGCCCCGCGAGGTTTCCTTGTACTTGTCGTGCATGTCGGCGCCGGTGTCGCGCATGGTGCGGATCACCCTGTCGAGCGAGATGAAGTGATTGCCATCGCCGCGCAGGGCCATTTGCGTGGCATTGATCGCCTTCACCGCCGCGATGGCATTGCGCTCGATGCACGGCACTTGCACCAGGCCGCCGACCGGATCGCAGGTCAGACCCAGGTTATGTTCGAGGCCGATTTCGGCAGCGTTTTCCAATTGCTCTGGCGTTGCCCCGAGTACGTCGGCCAGGCCGGCGGCGGCCATCGCACAAGCCGAGCCGACTTCGCCCTGACACCCGACCTCGGCGCCAGAGATCGACGCATTTTTCTTGCACAAAATGCCGACGGCGGCTGCGCCGAGAAAGAACGCGACGACGTCATCGTCAGACGCATCCGGATTGAATTTCATGTAGTAGTGCAGAACGGCCGGAATGATCCCGGCGGCGCCGTTGGTCGGCGCGGTGACCATGCGCCCGCCCGCGGCGTTTTCTTCGTTGACGGCGAGGGCGAACAGGTTGACCCATTCCATTGCCGACAAAGTCGAACTGATCACATTCGGTTTGCCGATTTCCAAAAGGCTGCGGTGCAGTTTCGCTGCGCGGCGCGGTACTTTCAGACCGCCGGGCAGGATGCCTTCGTGGCGCAGGCCTTGTTCGACGCATTCGCGCATCACCGACCAGATGTGCAGCAGGCCCTGGCGGATCTCGGCATCGCTGCGCCAGGCGCGTTCGTTGGCCATCATCAATTCCGACACGCGCAGATTGTGTTGCTTGCACAGGGCGAGCAATTCGGCGGCGCTGGAAAAGTCGTACGGCAACACCACGTCACTGGTCGGCGCCACGCCTGACTCGGCTTCAGCGGCTTCGACGATGAAACCGCCGCCCACCGAGTAATAGGTTTGCGTGAACAACTCGGCGCTTTCGCCAAAGGCGGTCAGCGACATGGCGTTGGGGTGGTAGGGCAGGCTCTCGTCGAGCAGCAGCAGATCACTCTGCCAATCGAAAGCAATCGAACGCTGACCCGCGAGGGACAGTTGCCCGGTTTCGCGCAGTTGCTGGATGCGTGGATCGATGGTCGAGGGATCGATGCTGTCCGGCCACTCGCCCATCAGGCCCATGACGGTCGCGCGGTCGGTGGCATGGCCAACGCCGGTGGCCGACAGCGAGCCATATAAACGGATTTCCACCCGTCGCACGTCATTGAGCAGATGCTGGTCGATCAGGGCCTGGGCAAACGTCGCCGCCGCGCGCATCGGACCGACGGTATGGGAACTGGACGGACCGATGCCGACTTTGAATAGATCGAAAACACTGATAGCCATGCTAAACCCTCACAAGCAATGGAGTAGGAATCGCTGCCATTTTTTGTCGGACAAGCGCAATGTCGGCGATACTGCCTGCCTCGGTTCGAGGTGACCAACGAAACCTCCTAAGACAGCCTTTAGCAGGACTAAACAATGAGTCGTCAATTGCATGCCCAGACCTATGTCTGGCTGCAGGTATTTGCCTGTGCGGCCCGGCACCTGTCGTTCACCCGCTGCGCCGAAGAGCTGCACATCACCCCGGGGGCGGTCAGCCAGCAGATTCGCCAATTGGAAGAGCGCCTGGGCTTTCGCCTGTTTCATCGGCGAGCGCGCGGCGTTGAGTTGAGCGCGCAGGGGCAGCGGCTGGCGATTACTGTCAACGAAGCCTATGGCAGCATCGATGCGGAGTTGCGCCGACTGGATGCCGGGATGATCAGCGGGACGTTACGGCTGCGTTCGATTCCGTCGTTTCTCGGCAAGTGGCTGACGCCGCGTCTGCCGCGTTTGCAGCAACGCTTTCCGGACATCCAGTTGCGCCTGGTGGCGGAGGACAGCAGCGTGCCGTTGCACCAAGGCGATTTCGATCTGGCCATCGATCTCAACGATGGCAGTTACCCCGGATTGTTATCCACAGCCTTGCTCGACGAGCAGATATTTCCGGTATGCGCGCCGAGCCTGCTGCGTGGGCGACCGCCGTTGCACGGGCCGGCGGATCTGGGGCATTTCCCGCTGCTGCACGACATCACCGCCTGGCGTGGCAGTTACGAATACGCGGAATGGGAGTTCTATTTGAATGCGATCGGCTTCGAAGGCGCCGATGTGCGCCGCGGGCATACGTTCAATCGCAATCACCTGACCATCGAAGCGGCGATTGCCGGCATGGGCGTGGCAATTGCCCGGCGCACACTGCTCAACGACGAGCTGGAACGCGGCACTCTGATCGTGCCGTTCGGCTTGTCGGTGCCCAACCATAAACGCTACGTGCTGCTGTATGCGCCGGGGGCGTTGAGCCATCCGGGCGTACGTGCCGTGCACGATTGGCTGGTGGAGGAGGCGGGGATTTTTCGCAGTCTGCACCCGCTGAATGAGCAGCAGATGTGAGTAGATTTTTCAGCGGAGCGGGTCGACCCAACTCCCGACCTTAGCAGCGCTTTGCTCGGTTGTCCGGCTTTTTTTGCGAATGAATATTTTTCTTTTTTCAGGGGTTGAAATGTTCGGCGCTCGGGCCGATTGTTGTAACCAGGAGGTCAGGAAATTCAACTCAAGGCCTCCAGCGAGCTAGCTGAAATAAGGGATGAACTATGCAAATCCAAGTCAACAGCGATAACCATATTCAAAGCAGTAAGCGACTGGAGGAGTGGGTACGTACAACTATTGAGAGCACGCTCGACCGTTATGAAGAAGACCTGACCCGTGTCGAAGTCCACCTCAGCGACGAGAACGGCGAGAAACCAGGTCCCCATGACTTGCGCTGCCAACTGGAAGCGCGGCCAAAAGGCCACCAACCGATTTCCGTGACCCACAAAGCCGATTCGCTGGAACAGGCGATCGACGGTGCTGCCGAAAAACTCGAGCACAAACTGGATCATCTGTTCGGCAAACTGCGCGGTAAACCACGCGCCGCGGTAGTGCCATTTACCGGCAAGGCCAACGACAAGCTGCTGGCGGAGGAATTCGACGAGAACGAACAGGCAGCGATCAACAGTTGATGCGCTGATTTCATAAGCCACCCGATGAGAGCGGGCCTGCGGAAGCAGGCCCGTTTTTTGTTTGTAGCAGAAAAGCCCCTCACCCCAGCCCTCTCCCAGAGGGAGAGGGGGCGATCAGTTCCCCCTCTCTCGGGGAGAGGGCCGACCGAGGTGTCTGAAGAGGTACATCGACCTGAAAGACCGCGTTGATTATGGATTCGGTAAAGCAGAATCAGGTCGGCGTACCTCGCAAGCATCCCACGGTCAGTCCCCTCTCCCTCTGGGAGAGGGTTAGGGTGAGGGCATTTTTCGATTCGCCGCAATTCTTATGATCTGCTCTAGCACATCGTCCATCTGCTGGATCACCTCGAGGTTACTGAAACGCGCGACTTCAATGCCCTTTTGGTTCAGATAGCGTGTCCGGCGCTGGTCATGAATCAATCCCGCTGTTTCATAGTGCTGACCACCGTCCAGTTCAATCGCCAATTTCAGCTCCGCACAGTAAAAGTCCAGCACGTAAGGCGGACACGGAAACTGCCGGCGAAATTTCAGATTGGCGATTTGGCGGGAGCGGAGTTTTTGCCAGAGCAGCTGTTCGCAATCGGTTTGGTTGACGCGTGACTGGCGGGCGAATTGGGCGAGGGTGGGGCGGGTTTGCATGCTTCACGATCCTTGTGAAGTTGGTTTGATATTTCACTGTAGCCCATTCCCCTCACCCCAGCCCTCTCCCGGAGGGAGAGGGGGCCGACCGAGGTGTTTTGCGGGGTACATCGACCTGAAAGACCGAGTCGATTATAGATTCGGCAAAGTGGTTTCAGGTCGAGTCGATTATGGATTCGGCAAAGCAGAATCAGGTCGGCGTACGTCGCAAGCATCCCACGATCAGTCCCCTCTCCCTCTGGGAGAGGGTTAGGGTGAGGGGCTTTTCAACCCTCAGAACGCCACAGAAGTCTGCACATAAACCGTCCGCGGCTCCCCGACGTACTTGCCCTTGTTGTTGTCATCGAACGAGCGCGTGAAGTACTGCGTGTTGAACATGTTCTTTACCCCCACGGCCACATTCAAATCCGACAGTTGCGGTCCGAAGTCATACCCGGCGCGGCTGCTGAACAGCATGTACCCCGGTATCTTGCCGGTGCTGCCATCGGCACTTTCCTTCGAGGTGTTGGCGTTGTCGGCGAACTGATCGCTCTGGAAACTGCTATCCAGATTCAACTTCCAAGGGCCTTCGGTGTAACCGACACCAATCGTGCCTTTGTGTTTCGACGAGAACGGCACGCGATTGCCCTTGTTCGGCCCGTCTTCGCGGATAGTCGCGTCAACATAAGCGTAGCTGGCGTAGACATCGAAACCGGCCAGCGCCGGATTCAAGTCATCGAGGGCGTAATTGACGCTGGTCTCGATGCCTTGATGACGGGTTTCACCGCGGGCGATCACCGAATCGTTGGTCTGGTTGCTTTCGTACTGGTTATCGAAGTTGATCAGGAATGCGCCGATTTCCGCGCGCAGGGCACCATTGTCATAACGCGTGCCGAGTTCCCATGTGCGAGCCTTTTCCGGTTTTACCTCGCCGCTGCTCACGCGGTTGGGCATCTGGCTGTACTGCACGCTGCCGAACGAGCCTTCGGTGTTGGCGTACAGATTCCAGCTGTCGGTCAGGTGATAGAGCACGTTCAGCGCCGGCAGCGCGGTGTTGTAGTCGCCCTTGTATTTGACGTTGGTCAGGTTGTTGGTCTGCTGCGACTCGATCATCTCGTAGCGCACGCCCGGGGTGATGGTCCATTTGCCGATGTCGATGCGGTCGTCGACGAAGAACGCATTGGCCTCGGTGCCGCCACGGGTATCGCGGTCGTTGCGGCTGCTGGTGGTCGGGTATTCGTTGGCGCTGATCGGCGTGCGGTAGCGCAGTTCGTGGCCCGCCTCGTTGATGTAGCGGTAGCCGACGCCCACTTCATGGCTGCTCGGACCGAGGTCGAAGCCTTGGGCGAAACGGGTTTCCAGACCACGCACCCAATACTCTCGTGGCGACAGCGAAAGGAACGTGCCCTGATCGAGATAACCGCTGCGCAGAGTCTTGGTGAAGAAGGTGTTGGCGGTGAACTCGCGGCGATCTTCCTGATAGCGATAGCCGAAGTTGAACATCGTCCGGCGCCCCCAGAACTGGTCTTTCGGACGCGTCGACTGATAGGGATCGGCATCGTAATCGGCGACGTTCAGACCGCCGGGCATGTCGGCCTTGCCTTCGTAATACTGGGCCATGGCGTTGAAACTGTTGGCTTCGTCGAGCTGGTATTTGCCCTTGAGAATCAGGTCGTCGATCTCGCTATCGCTGTGCTCACGCCAGTCACCGCCACGGGTGCCGGAGTACAGCAAGGCGCCGCCCAGGCCGTTGGCGTTGGTGCCGCCGGCCAGCAGATTGGCGCTGGTCTTGAAACCGTCGTGGCTCGACGACGGGCTGGTTTCAGTCTGGAAACCACCCTTGACCGTGGGCTCGTCGGGGATTGCCCGGGTCACGAAGTTGACCACGCCGCCGACGTTCTGCGGGCCGTAACGCACCGCGCCACCGCCGCGCACCACGTCCACGGCATCCATGTTGCCCATGCTGATTGGCGCGAACGACAACTGCGGCTGACCGTACGGCGCGAAAGGCACCGGAATGCCGTCCATCAATACTGTCGAGCGCGCGGCCAGGCGTGGATTCAAACCACGAATGCCGAAGTTCAGTGCCATGTCGTGGCTGCCCGTGCCGTTGTTCTCCGGCGCATTCACACCGGGGATGCGATTGAGTACATCGCGGGCCTGGGTCGCGCCCTGGCGTTCGAATTCGTCGCGACGAATCACATCACGCGCGCCTGGGTGTTCGAACACGTTGACCTGCGCCGCATCGCCGAGCCAGTCGCCGACCACGGTCGAAGTGCCCAACTCAAGCGCGGAGTCTCCCAGCGGTTGCAGGCTGAAGGCATCTTCGCCCTCGGCGCGGGCTTGCAGACCGGTGCCTTCGAGCAATGCATCGAGACCTTGCTGCGTCGTGTAATTGCCTTCCAGACCACGGCTTTGCACACCGCTGGTGACTTGCGAGCCGAAGGAGATCAGCACGCCGGCTTCACGGCCAAACTGGTTGAGCGCGGTTTCCAGCGACGCCGGGGCAATGTGATAGACCTTGGTCTCGGCGCCCAGCGCGGCGGGCAGGGCGGTGAAACTCAGGCTGGCGCCAAGCAGCAGATTGCGCAGGCTGCGGGCCAGTGGCGTAAGGCGGGTGGGCTGCATGTGGATGATCCTGAGAAGGTGGAATCAAGGGGGCTTTCCTTCTCTGTCACGCCAGATCTGAAAAACGGCTCATTTTTTTTGAAAATAAAAAGATCGCAGCCTTTTGTAGGAGCCGCCGAAGGCTGCGATCTCTTGATCATGCTTTTCAAACCCGCGCTTCAACGCTCACCCAATATCGGGTAAAGCGCCTCACTTTCACTGGCAAACTGATTTCCAGCAGGTCGAGAATCCGCTCACTGTCATCCAGCGGGTACGTCCCGGAAATCAGCAGATCGGCGACCTGGCTGGCGCAACTCAACTGACCGCGCCGGTAGCGGCCAAGCTCTTCGAGAAAGTCGCCGAGGCGCATATGGGCGGCGACCAGCATGCCGTCGGTCCAGGCGCCGCTGTTGGCGTCCAGCGGCTTGGCCTCGCTGACGGCGCTGCCACTAAAACTCAGTTGACGCGCGACCGGCAGCAGCAGAGGCCCGCGCGGGTTGGCGGTGAGTTCGACTCGCCCTTCAAACAGCGCGATCTGCGTGCGATCGGCAAACTGCCGCACGTTCAGGCGCGCCCCTTGGGTTTTCAACACGCCGTGCGCCGTGTGTATGTCGAACGGGCTCGCAGCGCTCAGGAGCATTTCGCCTTCAAGCAGACGAATCTGGCGCTGCGCGTTATCGACATCGGCGGAGCTGGCGGTATTGAGCTGCAAGGAATCGGCGCCGCCCAGGGCAATCTTGCGCCGCTGCCCGACCGGTGTGCGGTAATCGGCGAGCAGCGACGGCAGCGGCGTGTGCTCGCGCAGGCCCCAGGTCGCCGCTGAGCCGGCACCGAAAATCAGCAGCATTTTCAGCGCCTGACGACGGCTGGCGGACTTCGGCCCGTTCAACGCCGCGTGGGCCAAGGGTGACGACACGCCGCGCAAGCGCTGGTTGACCCGTTGCATGTGCTCCCACGCCCGGCGGTGCTCGCTGTGCGCATCCAGCCATTGTTGCCAGGCCTGTTGCTGGCGCGGGGTGAGCGTGCCCTGCTGCATTTCCAGCAGCCAGTGCACCGCTTGTTCGGCGACCTGAGCGGAAAATTCCGGCACTCGATTCATAAAGCGAAATAGCAGCGCATCGCCGCTTTGTTCAGATGGCGTTTGACCGTGGCTATCGAGATACCCAGTTCAGCGGCGATCTGTGGATAAGTCAGGCCATCGACCTGCGCGAGCAGGAAGGCGCGTTTGATCGGCTGCGGCAAACCGTCGAGCAGCTCATCGAGTTCGAGCAACGTCTGCAGGATGATCGCTTTGTGTTCTTCCGACGGCGCGACCATCTCGGGCATTTGCGCCAGCGTCTCGAGGTAGGCGCGTTCCAGATCCTGCCGCCGGTAATGGTTGAACAGCACACGCTTGGCCAAGGTGGTGAGAAACGCGCGCGGTTCGATGATCACCGGCGGCTCGCGGGCGTTGAGCACTTTGACGAACGTGTCCTGAGCCAGATCCGCCGCGCTGTCCGGGCAGCCAAGCTTGCGTCGCAGCCAGCCGGTGAGCCAACTGTGATGGGCGTGATAGAGCGATTCGACAGGATGGGCGGGCGGCAACGAAATGACTCCGGACGCAATGCTTGCGTAGAGAACGTGCGTTAGAGAACAAGAACGGTTCGCATTGTAGGGGCTGGGGACCGTGTCCGGCAATCAGATGCTTTTGCGTATGAGAATATTTATCATTAATATTGCTCGCCTGTAGATTCGGCTTGTCGGCCGAACGTTTTTCGTTTCAGGGTCGAAACATGAAAGGCAAACTCGCCACGCTTCCCATGTCCTATCGTCTGGCCGTCACTTCGCGAGTGCTGGCGGCGGTTTTCGGCGGCTATCTGGTCGCGGCGCTGGCCAGTGTCACCCTGACGCTGTGGCTGCCGTTGAACCGCGCTGAAGCCGTGGTCACCGGCATGACCGTGTCCTTTCTCGTCTATCTGGTCGCAGTGCTCTGGTGCTTTGCCTGCCGCAGCGCATGGTCGGCATGGGTCGGCTTGCTGGTGCCGAGCGTGATTCTCGCCACCATTTCCGGCGCCGCACGCGGTCTGGGGCTGGCATGAAAGAGGGTTTCCGCCAGGCGATGGCCTGGCTGCACACCTGGGCCGGACTGGTGTTCGGCTGGTTGCTGTTCGCGATCTTTTTCACCGGAACGCTGGCTTACTTCAAAGACGAAATCAGTCACTGGATGCAGCCGGAAATGGCTGCGCATCCACTCGATGCCGAAGCGAGCCTGACCCTGGCGCAAAACTATCTGCAGCAACACGCCACCGGCGCCTCGCGCTGGCTGATCGATTTGCCCGATGCCCGCGATCCCGGCCTTACCGTGCGCTGGCAGCAGGCACCGGGCAAGCCAGGGGAGCGCGGTCGCTTCGAATCCAGGACCCTCGACGCCCAGAGCGGGGCCGAAGTACAGGGCCGCGAAAGCATGGGCGGCGAGTTCTTCTACCGCTTCCACTTCCAGTTGCAGATGCCTTATCCGTGGGGCCGCTGGCTGGCGACCATCGCTGCGATGGTGATGTTCGTCGCGTTGATCAGCGGCATCATCACCCACAAGAAGATCTTCAAGGACTTCTTCACCTTTCGCCCGCGCAAGGGCCAGCGTTCCTGGCTCGACGGGCATAACGCGGTGGGTGTGCTGGTGCTGCCGTTTCACTTGATGATCACCTACAGCAGCCTGGTGATTTTCATGTCGATGGTCATGCCGGCGAGCATCGTTGCCTCTTACGGCAGTGACGTGCGCAAGTTTTACGACGAAGTCTTTCCAGCCTCGAAGACGCCCGAACGTGCTGATATCGCCGCGCCGCTGACCGCCATGGCTCCGCTACTTGCCAAGGCCAGCGAGCAGTGGTCGGGCGGCCACACCGCGCGCCTGTCGGTGAGCAATCCGGGCGATGCCAGCGCCACGGTGGTGCTGTCCCGCGCAGGCGATCAAGTGGTGCATGATTTTGGCCGGGCGGTGACGTTCAACGGCGTCACTGGGCAGCTTCTGAGCAGTACCCCCGATCAACCCATGGCGATGGCGGTGGGTGGCGCATTCTACGGTCTGCACATGGGCCATTTCGCTGGGCCGCTGTTGCGCTGGCTGTATTTCATCTGCGGACTGGCCGGCACGGCGATGATCGGCACCGGGCTGGTGATCTGGATTGGCAAGCGTCAGCTCAAGCACGCAAAAAGCGCAGCGCTGCCGTTCGAATTGCGTTTGGTCGAAGTGCTGAATATTGCCAGCATGGCCGGGCTGGTGTCGGCGGTGGCGGTATTCTTTTTGGCCAATCGGTTGTTGCCGGTGAGTCTGACGGGACGGGCCGACTGGGAAGTGAATGCGTTCTTCATTGCCTGGGGCCTGAGCTTGGTGCATGCGGTGTTGCGTCCGGGCCGCAAGGCCTGGATCGAACAGCTGACGCTCGGCGCCGCGCTGTTTATCGCGGTGCCGCTGATCAATGCGCTGACTACGCCGTGGAATCTTGGCGCGACCCTGATACAGCACGACTGGGCACTGGCCGGGTTCGATCTGACCTGCCTTGCGACCGGGCTTTTTCTGGGCTGGGCTGCGCGCAAGATGCAGCGTGCTGGCAACCGCGTCAGCGTTCGCGAAGTAAAGTCATCGCCTCGGTCGATTACCCTTGAACAGAGTGCCAACTGATGCTGCTGGCCCTGTTACTCACCTACGCCGGCTTCACCGCATTGTGTCTGTCGATGCCTCGCCATCACGCGGAATTGCTCGGCGCCAAACCTTCGACTGGACGGCAGCGAGCGATGTCGTTGGCGGGATGGCTGTTGCTGACGCTGTCGCTGTGGGCGGCGGTCGCAGCCAATGGCTGGAGCTTTGGTCTGGTCGACTGGTTCGCGGTGCTGATGCTCAGCGCTTTGGCACTGGTGCTGTTGCTGCCGTATCGCCCGCGTCTGGCCTTGGCACTGGCCGGGTTGAGCCTGTTGGCCAGCCCGGTTGCGGCATGGGCGCAGTGCTGAAGTGCTGATCGGTCTGCCGCCGGAATCGCGTGATGATGAAGCGCGTGGCGCGCGTGCGCATTTTCTCCAGGTGTTTCTGTCCCAGCGTGCGCAAATGGAAGCGCTGGTGAGCCGGCGCGTCGGTTGTCGGGCAACGGCGGCGGATCTGGTCCAGGACCTGTTTTTGCGCTTCTGGCGGCGGCCGCTGGTCCAGGTCGAAGAACTCAGCACCTATCTGCTGCGCTGCGCCGGCAACATCGCCATCGATCATCTTCGCAGTGAAGGCACGCGCACGCGGGTCAACGAAGGCTGGCAGCCGGACGAACCCGACAGCTACGGCAGCGAACCCCAGGCCGCCCTCGAAGCCGGCAACGATCTGCGCCATGTCGAAGCCGCGTTGCGTGCCTTGCCCGAACGCACGCGGCAGATCTTTCTGCTCAATCGCATTCACGGGCGCAAGTACGCCGAAATCGCCGAGGCCATGGGGCTGTCCCAAAGTGCCGTGGAAAAACATATGATGCGCGCCCTCGAGGCCTGCAAGGCCAGCCTGCGCGACCCCGCGCCACGCCTGCCAGGGAAAGCACCGTGAAGCCATCAAACCCGATCACACCGACACTGGCCCAGGAGCAGGCGGCGCTGGCCTGGCTGAGCCTGTTGCATGACCGCCCGAGCACTGGCGATCAACTGACCTTCAGCCAATGGCTGCGCGCCGATCCCGCCCACGCCGAGGCGTATGCGCAGGCGCAGGTGATCTGGGAACTCAGCGAAGCCCCAGCGCGCACGCTGGCCGATGAAGAGGCGTTCGCGTTGCAAGGTTATCTTCAGGCGATGGATGCGCCACGGCGTTCGCCATTGTTGCGTTGGTCTGGAGCGCTGGCGGTGGCCGCGTGTCTGCTGCTGATGGTCAGCCTCGGCACCGGCTGGCAAGCGCAGCGCTGGCTCGACGATCTGCGCGCCGATCATGTCTCGGCGCCCGGTGAAATCCGCACGGTGACCTTGGTCGACCAGTCGCAAGTGACGCTGGATGCTGATAGTGCGATTGCCGTGGATTTCAGCCACGGTCAGCGCCGCGTGCAGTTGATCCGTGGCGCCGGTTTCTTCAGCGTCACCCACACCGGCGATCCGTTTGTGGTGGCGGCGGAGCAGGGCGAGGCGCGGGTACTCGGCACGCAGTTCGAAGTGCGCCGGCAACTCCATGGTGCGCAAGTGACGGTATTGTCCGGACGTGTCGCGGTGACGGCGGGTGAGCATGGCCAGCCGCAGATTCTCACCGCCGGCCAGCAAGTCGCCTACGCCGACGGCACGGCGGAAAAACTGCATGCCGTCGACAGTGAAGCGCAACTGGCCTGGCGTCAGGGTTGGCTGACTTACTACAAAACCACGTTGGCTGATGTGGTCGAGGATCTGCGCCGCTATTACCCGGGGCGAATTGTGCTGCTCAACGATGAGCTGGCAGCGCGCAAGGTCAGCGGCAGTTTTCCGAGCAAGGACCCGCAGGCGGTGCTCAATTCGCTGCAGGGAGTGTTGGGGTTTGAGCAGCATCGGGTGTTGGAGCACCTGATCATTTTGCGCTGAGGCGGCCGGCCTCTTCGCGAGCAGGCTCGCTCCCACAGGGGAACGCATTCCAAAATGTAGGAGTGAGCCTGCTCGCGATGGCGCCCGATCGAACACCACAAAAATAATTTTTAAATGTTGGTGAGGTAACTCCGGGCCCCATCCGTGTAGTGACTGAAACTGCGAGCCATTCGCATCCGTTGCGGTTCTACACAGGTCATTGAGCAATGAAGTCCAGGGCAAAATCCGGTTCGGTCAAACAGTGGTTAAGCGTGTCAGCGTTAAGTTTTTCCGCGCTGGCGGCGTTGCCGATGAGCATGGCGCTGGCCGCTGAAGCGCTGAGCAATCAGGCGCAACAGCAATTCAATTTCGCCCTCGCCGCCAAACCGCTGCCGCAAGCCCTGAGCGATTTCAGCCGCGTGACCGGGCAAAGCGTGGTCTACACCGACGAAGCGCCGTTCGGCCTCAATGCTCCGGCAGTCAACGGGCAGATGAGCGCCGAGCAGGCCCTGCAACGCCTGCTCGGCAACTCCGGCCTGAGCTTTCGCCGCACTGACAGTCACACCCTGGCACTGGAGCCGGCACCGACCGAAGGCGCGCTCAATCTCGACGCTACAACGATCACCTCGACGCGCGATCAATCGCTGAGTTATCAGCCGCCGGAAACCAGTTCGGTGATGCGCTCATCGGCGTCGCTGCAAGAAATTCCGCAGACCGTCAATATCATCCCGGCGCAGGTCATTCGTGATCAGGCGCCGCGCAATCTCGACGACGCGCTGGCCAATGTCAGTGGCATCACTCAGGGCAACACCTTGGGCAGTACGCAGGATTCGGTGATGACCCGCGGTTTCGGCGACAACCGCAATGGCTCGATCATGCGCGATGGCATGCCGCTGGTGCAGGGCCGCGGCATGAACGCCAGCGTGGACCGCGTCGAAGTGCTCAAGGGCCCGGCCTCGTTGCTCTACGGGATTCAGGATCCTGGCGGTGTGGTCAATCTGGTCAGCAAGAAGCCGGAACTGACCCAGTACAATGCCGTGACCGTTCGCGGTTCGAGCTACGGTGACGGCAAGAACGGCAGCGGCGGTGCCTTCGACAGCACCGGTGCGCTGGGCGATTCCGGCTTCGCCTATCGCATGATCGTCGATCATGAAGACGAAGATTACTGGCGCAACTTCGGCACTCACCGCGAGACCCTGATCGCGCCGTCGCTGGCCTGGTACGGCGAACGCACCAAGCTGCTGTTTGCCTACGAGCACCGCGAATTTCTCACTCCGTTCGACCGTGGCACCTTGATCGATCCGCGCACCAATCATCCGCTGGATATCTCGCGCAAGGAGCGTCTCGATGAGCCGTTCAACGACATGGAAGGGCGCTCGGATCTGTACCATTTCGAAGCCGACCACGAACTCAACGACGACTGGAAAGCCCACTTCGGCTACAGCTGGAACCGCGAAACCTATGACGCCAGCCAGGTCCGCGTTACCGCCATTAATACCCGCAACGGCACACTGACACGCAGCATGGACGGCACCCGAAATGCGATCAGCACCGACCGTTTCACCACCGCCAGCCTCGAAGGCAAAGTCAATGTACTGGGCATGCAACATGACCTGGTATTCGGCGTCGATGACGAGTACCGCAAGATCTACCGCGAAGACTTGATTCGGCAAAAAAGCCTGAGCACTTTCAGCTACCTCAATCCGGTGTATGGCCGAGAAGTGATGGGCACTACGGTGAGTGCGCCCGACAGCGCACAGACCGATGAGCTGCGCAGCGATTCGGTGTTCCTGCAGGATTCGATTCACCTCAACGAGCAGTGGATTCTGGTCGCGGGAGGACGCTTTCAGGAGTACGACCAGTACGCCGGCAAAGGCGTGCCGTTCAAGGCCAATACCGACAGCAACGGGCAGAAGTGGGTGCCGCGCGCCGGTCTGGTCTATCGCTACACCGACGCTTTGTCGTTCTACGGCAGCTACACCGAATCGTTCAAACCCAACTCGACCATCGCCCCGCTGAGCGGCAGCAGCACGGTACTCGACGGCAGTATCGCGCCGGAGGAAGCCAAGTCCTGGGAGCTGGGGGCGCGACTGGATATGCCGGGCAGCATCACCGGCAATATCGCGTTGTTCGACATCAAGAAGCGCAACGTGCTGGTGGCCAACTCCGAAGGTCCGACGACGATTTACAGTGCGGCAGGCGAAGTGCGTTCACGCGGGCTGGAAGTCGATGTCAGCGGGCAACTCAGCGAGCACTGGAACCTGATCGGCAGCTATGCCTACACCGATGCCGAAGTCACCGAGGACCCGGACTACAAGGGCAAGCGCCTGCAGAACGTCGCGAAGAATTCCGGGTCGCTGTCGGCGGTGTACGACTTCGGCAATGTGTTTGGCGGCGATCAATTGCGTGTCGGTGCCGGCGCACGTTATGTCGGCGAGCGGGCCGGCAACGCGGTGAATGATTTCGATCTGCCGAGCTACACCGTGGCTGATGCGTTTGCCACTTACGACACCAGAGTCGAAGGGCAGAAGGTCAAGTTTCAGTTGAACGTGAAGAACCTGTTTGATCGCACCTATTACACCTCGTCGGCGAGCCGCTTCTTTGTCTCGATGGGGGACTCGCGGCAGGTTTCGCTTTCCAGCACTCTGGAGTTTTAAGTCAAAGTCAAAAGCCCCTCACCCTAGCCCTCTCCCGGAGGGAGAGGGGACTGACCGTGGATATTCCAGAGGTACACCGACTTGAACGAGATGCTTTGAATCCATAATCGATTCGGTGTTTCAGGTCGACGTATAGCGCCAGACACCTCGGTCGGCCCCCACTCCCCCTGGGAGAGGGCTGGGGTGAGGGGAATGGGCTCACCGCAAAAACGCCTGCCGATACTCGCCCGGCGTCCCACCCAGAACCTGGCGAAACCGATTGGTGAAATGACTGGCACTGGCAAACCCGCACGCCAGCGCAATCTCGCCCAAGGGCAACGTCGTCCCGCGCAACAATTCCCGTGCCCGGCTCAAGCGCCGCGCCAGCACATATTGATGCGGTGGAAGTCCGAAGCTCACGCGAAACATCCGGGCGAAGTGGTATTCCGATAACGCGCAGAGTCCGGCCAATTGGCCGAGGCTGATTGCTTCGCTCAACTGATTGTCGATGAACTCCACCAACTGCCGGCGCTGATGCGGCGCCAGCCCGCCCTTCAAGCGCAAGCCCTGGCGCGCGCCGACCTGACTGAGCAAGGTGTGGCTGATCAATTCATGGGCGAGGCTACTGGTCAGCAGACGTTCGGCAGGCTCCTCCCAATTCAGCGTCAGCAGCTGCCGGAAGCGCTGTGCCTGCTGCGGATCTTCGAGAAAGGTCTGTTCGCGCAACTGCATCTCGCGGGGTTCGCGATCGAGCAACGTCACGCAACCGAGGGCGAATTGTTCGGCGCTGAAATACAGGTGCGCCAAGCGGATATCACCGTTGATCACCCAGCCTGACTCGTGATCGGCCGGCAGGATGCACAGCTTGTCCGGTCCGCCCTTGCGGCCCGGCTGGCCGCGCCGGAATGTACCGGTGCCGCCGGCGATGTAGCAGGACAGCGTGTGATGACTCGGCGCTTCGTATTCCTGGGCGTCGTGGTGGTTGGTCCACAAGGCCGCTGACAAACCGTCACCGAGCTCGGCGCTGTGCACCAGACGTGCATTTGGCGAGCGGTTGAGGGCTTGAAAGACTTGCAGGGTATCGATGGCGGCCATGTTCAGTTCTCTTCAACGCCTTCGCATCCTACTCCGTAGCCGTGGCGCTGCCAGCCTGCTGGCGGACAAAAGCGCAAGATTCTGCAAGCGTGCAAGGGCGATGGAGGCAGACACTCAAGGCCTGTTTGAGGAGCGTCTGCCATGAACCTGTCGTTGTACCTGCTGACCGTGCTGATCTGGGGAACCACTTGGATCGCCTTGAAATGGCAATTGGGCGTGGTCGAAATTCCGGTGTCGATCGTCTATCGCTTCGGCCTGGCTGCGCTGGTCCTGTTTGCGCTGTTGCTGCTCAGTCGTCGCCTGCAGCCGATGGACCGTCGCGGGCATCTGATCTGCGTGGCTCAGGGTTTGTGTCTGTTCTGCATCAATTTCATGTGTTTCCTGACCGCCAGTCAGTGGATTCCCAGCGGACTGGTGGCGGTGGTGTTTTCCACCGCGACGCTGTGGAACGCACTGAATGCGCGGGTGTTCTTCGGCCAGCGCATTGCGCGCAATGTATTGATGGGCGGCGCGCTCGGGCTGTTCGGTCTGGGGCTGTTGTTCTGGCCGGAGGTGGCCGGGCATCAGGCCACTCCGCAAACCCTGCTCGGCCTCGGGTTGGCGTTGTGCGGAACCTTGTGTTTTTCGGCCGGCAACATGCTCTCGAGTTTGCAACAGAAAGCTGGCCTCAGACCGCTAACCACCAACGCCTGGGGCATGGCCTATGGCGCGGCGATGTTGTCGGTGTGGTGTCTGCTCAAAGGCATCCCGTTCGAGATGGACTGGTCACCACGTTATGTCGGCGCGTTGCTCTATCTGGTGATTCCCGGCTCGGTGATCGGCTTCACCGCGTACCTGACGCTGGTCGGGCGCATGGGCCCGGAGCGTGCGGCTTACTGCACAGTGCTGTTTCCGGTGGTGGCGCTGAACGTGTCGGCGTTTGCCGAAGGCTACCAATGGACCGCGCCGGCGCTGGTCGGGCTGGTGTTGGTGATGCTGGGCAACGTGTTGGTGTTTCGTAAACCGAAAACGCTGTTGTCAGCAGGGCAGGGGAAGTTGGCCTGATAGAACGAGCGCTGCTGTTCAGCGCTCAACTTTCAATGTGATGTAAATCATCACCGGGAAGATGAAGTCGACAATATGTCTTGCCCAGTCTTTGGCGTTCCATGATTGCGAAGTGTCCATGTCGAACCATTCGACGCCGACCGTTTGCAGGCACACGTAGTAAATGAAGATGGCAACCAATATGCCCATGATCGAGAACTTCTTGGCTTCATGAAATTCCGCGGCCGATGCATCGACGTAGCGATATAACTGGTAAGTGCCGATCAGGCACAGCACCGTGTAAGTTACTTCCATGGTGATGATGAACCAGTAGATCCGGTGATGGATCATGGGTGAGTCAATCGCCCGGTACATGATGTTTTCACTGGCATTGGTGGTGTCCATGCTCAGGATGTGCGCGACGTAAGTGTAGTTGGATTCATAGTCGGTGAAGTTGTGGATCATCACCAGCAGGCCAAAGAAACTTATATAAGCCATCAAGACGACTTTGCTGTAACGAATGAGTTTGTCGGTGGTCAGGGTGTTCACGGGATTGGCTCTCCATGGCAATTAATCAATAAGTTGATAATTCCCGAGAGCTTATAGTGCAGTTAGTTGGTATGGCTTTATTGTTCGGTTGCAAGTTATGTAGGGAGAATGAATCAAGGGCCAGCGCAACACTACGCTGGCCCCTTTTTTCAGCCGTGCCAGACTTGGGGGTTGACCAGATCCTGCGGTCGTTCGCCGAGCAGCGCGCTGCGCAAGTTGGCCAATGCGCGATTGGCCATCGCTTCACGGGTCTCGGTGGTGGCCGAGCCGATGTGCGGCAGGGTGACGGCGTTTTTCAGCTGGAACAGCGGCGATTCGGCCAGCGGTTCTTTCTCGTAGACGTCCAGCCCGGCACCGCGGATGCGGTTGTTTTGCAGGGCTTCGATCAGCGCCGGTTCGTCAACCACCGGGCCGCGAGAGATGTTGACCAGGATTGCACTCGGCTTCATCAGCGCCAGCTCGCGATGGTTGATCAGGTGGCGGGTCTTGTCGCTGAGCGGTACTACCAGGCAGACGAAGTCGGCTTCGGCGAGCAGTTGATCGAGGCTGCGGAACTGCGCGCCGAGTTCCTGTTCCAGTCCGCTCTTGCGGCTGTTGCCGCTGTAGATGATCGGCATGTTGAAGCCGAAGCGGCCACGGCGGGCGACGGCGGCGCCGATATTGCCCATGCCGACAATGCCGAGGGTCTTGCCGTGCACATCACTGCCGAACAGCGGCGCGCCGACACTGGCTTGCCATTGGCCGGCCTTGGTCCAGGCGTCGAGTTCGGCAACGCGGCGGGCGCTGCTCATGATCAGCGCAAAGGCGAGGTCGGCGGTGCTTTCGGTGAGCACGTCGGGGGTGTTGGTGAGCATGATCCCGCGTTCGTTGAAGTAGTCGAGATCGTAGTTGTCGTAGCCGACGGAGACGCTTGAGACCACTTCGAGTTTTGTCGCGGATTCCAGTTGCGCACGGCCGAGTTTGCGACCGACGCCAATGAGGCCGTGGGCGTGGGGCAGCGCTTCGTTGAACTGGGCGTTGATGTCACCGGTCTTGGGGTTGGGGACGATGACGTCGAATTCGTCTTGCAGGCGTTCGATCATGGGCGGGGTGATGCGGCTGAAGGCCAGGACTGTTTTTTTCATTGGGCTTGGGCTCGTCGGGGCTTGATTGCAAGCACGCTAACATTTTCTCGCTCGGGTTGTCTTGGCGGCCTCTGGGCCGACCATGCCTTGGGTGGTTTGGGTGTATATCCGTTTCTGCGGGGGTTGCTGATTACGGTTCCGCCCTTACGGCGGGTCACCTTTTTCAAACGCCAAAAAGGTAACCCAAAAGGCTTGCTCCTGCGTTCGGCCCTCGCAGGCTCGGGTTCCTTCGCTCCGGGACTGATCCGGGCGCAGCGGCTCCGGTTTGCTTCGCTGCACCTCCTTCCGCTGTGTTTGGCTGCGCCAAACGGTCGCTGCGCTCCCACCCCCGGATCAATCCCTCCACTCAGCCTTCCGAAGTCGCCCGTGGATCAAGATCAAAAGCACTCGAGCTTGCGCTCATTGTTGAGTGGGGCGGCTTCGCCGCGGGCAGCTGCGCTGCTTTGCTTTTGCTTTTGTAGGAGTGAGCCTGCTCGCGATGGCGGCCCGCTAGTCAACAAATTACTATCGAGTTCACGCGATCCAGCGGTAGGAGCTGCCGAAGGCTGCGATCTTTTGATCTTGCTTTTGCTTTTCTGTGGGGGCTGGCTAGCCAGCGATGGCGGCCTGACAGCCGACCTGTTTCTCGCTGATGTACTCGATTCAAACTGTGGGAGCGAGCCTGCTCGCGAAAGCGGTTTATCTGACACCTCGAATGTTGAATGTGCCGAAGCCCTCGCGGTCGGGCGCGCTCCCAGAAGGTCAGCTGCGCGACGGGGGCTGGTGGATTTCGTAATTATCCAGCACCCGGTTCACCGCCAGTTCCGCCAGCATGATTACTTGTTGGATAGCCAATATCGTGTGCCGTTGTGGGCTGTCGACATGGGCGGCGATGTCGCTGCTCATGATGCTGGCCGAGGCGAGGGATTCGCAGGCGTGGGCCAGCAGGCTTTCGTTGTCCTGGTCCGGGGCGACCTGGAACATGGTGCTGGGTTTGTGGTTTTGCTGCGTGCTGGCGGACGGTTTGAGGTAGTGATCCAGCGCACGCTCGGCGGCGCCGTGGAGTTTTTTCGAGTCGGGGGATTGGTAGGGGGAGGTGCTTTCGGATTCGGGGGGATTGGGTGTGGGTTTGAACATGGCAAAGATCCTTTTGGATTAATGGAGCTGCCATTTTTCGTTTTCCAGGCGAAAGGGGTGGCAGCTGTACGCGGACTGGAAAAACCGGCAAAGGATCAAACCCGGCAGACCCGAAGGTCTCCCACGTACAGCCGCCATAACTGAATACCGGCGCTGAAAGAGCGCGGCATTATGTCATGCGCTGTGATCCTGCGGGTTTTCCAGACCCGGTCGCTGATTCGTCAGCAACCGCCAAATCCTAGCCAGCGCACTTCCGACGGACAACCTGCAAAACCTGTCGGAAACTTCCTTGTAAACGCGTCCATGTAGGAGTCGCCGTAGGCTGCGATCCGTTGATTTTTAAACAGCAAAATCAAAAGATCGCAGCCTCGTTGCACTCGTCAGTTCCTACATGAAGTCAGCGGTGTTTAAAGTCAGGTGGCGACGCGCGCGCCAGCCAGGCTCCCGCTCAATTCGTACGCGACCAATTCCGCCTGATGCGCCGCCAATATCTCCGGCAACGATCCACGCAAATATTCCACCCAGGTTTTGATCTTCGCATCCAGGTACTGCCGCGACGGGTAGATCGCGTAGAGGTTGAGTTCCTGGGAGCGGTAGTTCGGCATCACGCGCACGAGGGTGCCGTTGCGCAGGCCTTCGATGGCGGCGTAGACCGGCAGCACGCCGACGCCCATGCCGCTGGTGATCGCGGTTTTCATGGCGTCGGCGGAGTTCACCAGAAACGGTGAGCTGTTGATCGTGACCATTTCCTGACCGTCCGGGCCGTCGAAGGTCCATTTCTCCAGCGGAATCACCGGGCTGACCAGGCGCAGGCAGGCGTGGTTGAGCAGGTCGCTGGGTTTCTGCGCGGCGCCGTTGGCTTTCACGTAGGCCGGCGAGGCGCAGACGATGCTGTAGGTGATACCCAAGCGCTGAGAAACGAAGCCGGAATCGGG
Organism: Pseudomonas sp. FR229a; assembly: GCF_030209115.1. Classification (NCBI taxonomy): domain Bacteria; kingdom Pseudomonadati; phylum Pseudomonadota; class Gammaproteobacteria; order Pseudomonadales; family Pseudomonadaceae; genus Pseudomonas; species Pseudomonas sp. FR229a. Next base: position 119,037 of record NZ_JARVSP010000007.1, read on the forward strand.
CAGTTCACTGGCGAGGACGATCGAGACGTCGTAGCCCTCGTCGAGCAGATCCGGCACGCGGTTGGCCAGAGTCAGATCGAAGGTCACGTCTGGGTGGGTCTTGCGGTAGCGGGCGATGGCGTCGATGACGAAGTGCTGGCCGATGCCGGTCATGGTGTGCACTTTCAACTGACCGGCCGGGCGCGCGTGGGCGTCGCTGGCTTCCGCTTCGGCTTCTTCAACGTAGGCGAGGATCTGCTCGCAGCGCAGCAGGTAGCGTTTGCCGGCCTCGGTCAGGGCGATGCGCCGGGTCGTACGGTTGAGCAGGCGGGTTTGCAGGTGGGCTTCCAGGTTGGAAACCGCGCGCGAGACGTTGGCGGTGGTGGTGTCCAGTTGCACGGCGGCGGCGGTGAAGCTGCCCGCTTCGGCAACACAACTGAAGGCGCGCATGTTTTGCAAAGTGTCCATGGGGTGCTCTCAAGGGAGATGGCAAATTGTGACACGAAGTTTCAGGGGCTGAGACCCCCGACCAAGGGATTATCTCGTTAACCGTAACAAAGATTCACAGAAATCCCAGCTTATCGCCGCAGAGGCACCTCCATAGAATTGCGCCGGTCCCTGGGTAGGAGCTGCCGAAGGCTGCGATCTTAGATTTTGTTTTAAGGGAAGCAAGATCAAAAGCTCGTAGCCTTCGGCAGCTCCTGCACAAGTCCCTCGATTGATCCTTTTCTCAGGAATTCGCAGCTGTGCCGCGTCGCATCAACAGAGCGCTTTTGCCGCTCAGTGTTCTGGCTTTAACCCTGGCTCTCGGCGGCTGCATCTCTACCCAAGGCATTGCCCCACACGGCGAGGCGCTGGAGGCCGATTCACTGGCCACTGACGCGGCCATTGCCGAAGCCGCCAAAGACGCCCACTGGCCCACCGCCCAATGGTGGCAGGCGTTTGGTGATGCGCAACTCAATCGCTGGATAGACCTCGCCGTGCAAGGCAGCCCGAGCATGGCCATGGCCGCCGCGCGTGTGCGTCAGGCGAAAGCGATGGCCGGTGTTGCCGAGGCGGCCGAGGCGTTGCAGATCAACGGCCAGTCGACCCTCAAGCGGCACAACTGGCCGACCGATCAGTTCTATGGCCCGGGCGACCTGGCGAACACCACGACGTGGGACAACAACGCCGCGCTGGGCTTCAGCTACGCCCTCGACCTCTGGGGCCGCGAGCGCAATGCCAGTGAACGGGCGGTGGATCTGGCGCATGTCAGCGTCGCCGAGGCGCGTTTGGCGCAGTTGGAGCTGCAGAGCAACATCGTCCGGGCCTACATCGAACTGTCGCTGCATTACGCCCAGCGCGACATCGTTGCCGCGACGCTCAAGCAGCAACAGCAGATTCTCGATCTGGCGCAGAAACGCCTCAGCGGCGGTATTGGCACGCACTTCGAAGTCAGCCAGGCCGAAGCGCCGCTGCCCGAAACCCATCGGCAACTCGATGCGCTGGACGAGGAAATCGCCCTGAGCCGCAACCAGATTGCTGCGCTGGCCGGCAAAGGTCCTGGCGCGGGTGCGCTGCTGCAACGGCCGACGCTGTCCTTGGCGGCGCCGTTGAAGTTGCCCTCGGCGTTGCCCGCCGAACTGCTCGGCCAGCGTCCGGACGTGGTCGCCAGTCGCTGGCAAGTGGCGGCGCAGGCACGCGGCATCGATGTTGCCCACGGCGGTTTTTACCCCAACGTCGACCTGGTCGGCAGCCTCGGTTACATGGCCACCGGCGGTGGGGCGCTGGAGTTTTTGACCGGCAAGAAACTCAACTACAACGTTGGCCCGGCCATCTCGTTGCCGATCTTCGACGGCGGCCGACTGCGGAGCGAATTGGGCGAAGCGGCGGCCGGTTATGACATCGCCGTGGCGCATTACAACCAGACCCTCATCAACGCGCTGAAGAACATTTCCGATCAGTTGATCCGCCGCGAGTCGATGGACAAGCAACAGGACTTCGCCGCCGAGTCCGTCGCCGCAGCGCAGAAGACTTACGACATCGCGATGATCGCCTATCAACGCGGCCTCACCGATTACCTCAATGTGCTGAATGCGCAGACGCTGCTGTTCAAGCAGCAGCAGGTGCAGCAGCAGGTGCAGGCCGCGCGGTTGAGTGCGCATGCCGAACTGGTGACGGCGCTGGGTGGTGGCCTCAGTGCGGGTGATGACGTGCCAACGGCCGAGCAGACCCAAGCCCCGAAAACCCCGGCGCTCCTGCGGTGAAGCCAGTTCGGGATTACGCCGATCCCTGTGGCGAGGGCGCTTGCTCCCGCTCGAGTGCGCAGCGCTCGCAAGATTTTTGCGGCCGCTGCGCAGCCCAGCGGGAGCAAGCGCCCTCGACACAGGTTTTGTGTACTGCATAAAAAATTCTTCAATCCTCATTTATTGAGCAGGATTCAATGACTCCCTTGCCCGCATCTCTACGCTGGCTCCACTCCCTGGAATGGCGTCGCGGTTTCTTCGACTGGGCACGCAGCGATGGCGTGACCTGGGTGTATATCTTCAAGGTGTTGCTCGCTGCGTTTCTCACGCTGTGGCTAGCGATGCGTCTGGAGTTGCCGCAACCGCGCACGGCGATGATCACTGTGTTCATCGTCATGCAGCCGCAGAGCGGCCAGGTGTTCGCCAAGAGTTTCTATCGCTTCCTCGGCACGCTGGCCGGGTCGGCGATGATGGTCACGCTGATCGCTTTATTCGCGCAGAACACCGAACTGTTTCTCGGCTCGCTGGCGATCTGGGTCGGCATCTGCTCGGCCGGTGCCGCCCGTTGCCGCAACTTTCGCGCGTATGGTTTTGTCCTTGCCGGTTACACCGCGGCGATGGTCGGATTGCCGGCGCTGGCGCATCCCGACGGCGCATTCATGGCCGCGGTGTGGCGGGTGCTGGAGATCTCGCTGGGGATTCTCTGCGCGACGCTGATCAGCGCCGCGATTCTGCCGCAGACCGCCAGCGCAGCGATGCGCAACGCCTTGTATCAGCGCTTCGGTGTGTTCGCGCTGTTCGTCACCGACGGCTTGCGCGGGCGCAGCAAAGCCGAGGCCTTCGAAGCCAGCAACGTGCGCTTCATTGCCGAGGCCGTCGGCCTGGAAGGACTGCGCAGTGTGACCGTGTTCGAAGACCCGCACATGCGCCGGCGCAACGGTCGGCTGAGTCGTTTGAACAGCGAGTTCATGGGCATCACCACGCGCTTCAACGCCTTGCATCAGTTGCTTGAACGCCTGCGCGGCAATGGCGAGGAACATGTCGTGGCGGCAATAAAACCGGGTCTGCAGGATCTCGCCGAAGTGCTCGACGGCTTCAGCGGCCGCGCCCTGACCAGCCCTGACGCGGCCCGTTTGGCTTCCGCGCTTTCGATCTACAAGGAAGGCTTGCCGACACGGGTGCGCACCCTGCGCGGGATCTTCCAGGGCACCAGTCCGAGCGAAGCTGAACAACTGGATTTTCACACCGCCTACGAATTGCTCTACCGCTTCGTCGATGACCTGCACAGTTATGCCCAGACCCACGCGTCCCTGGCCGAACACCGCCACGAACGTGAACGCTGGGACGAGCCGTTCACCCCGCAAACCAACTGGTGGGCGGCGGCCGCCTCAGGGATCCGTGCCTCGTTCATCCTGATCGTGCTGGGCAGTTACTGGGTCGCGACCGCGTGGCCGAGCGGGGCGACCATGACCCTGATCGCCGCCGCCACTGTCGGTTTGTCTGCGGCTACACCGAACCCGAAACGCATGGCTTTTCAGATGGCCTGCGGGACTTTTCTCGGCGCGTTGATCGGCTTCGTCGAGATGTTTTTCATCTTCCCGTGGATCGACGGTTTCCCCTTGCTCTGCGTGATGCTCGCACCGGTGATCGTGCTCGGTTCGTTCCTCGCCTCACGGCCGCAATACGCCGGTGTCGGGCTGGGCCTGCTGATTTTTTTCAGCACCGGTTCGGTGCCGGACAACCTCACGATTTACAACCCTTACACCTTCATCAACGACTACATCGCCATGGTCATGGGCATGCTCGTGTGTGCCGCCGCCGGGGCGATTATTCTGCCGCCGAACAGCCGTTGGTTATGGCAGCGCCTGGAGCAGGATCTGCGCGGGCAAGTGGTCTACGCGATCAGCGGCAAGCTCAAGGGCCTGGCCTCGAGTTTCGAGAGCCGCACCCGCGACTTGTTGCATCAGGCCTATGGCCTGGCGGCCGGGCAACCGAAGGTGCAGAAGAGTCTGCTGCGCTGGATGTTCGTGGTGCTCGAAGTCGGTCACGCGATCATCGAGTTGCGCAAGGAGCAGGCGATCCTGCCGGTGCATCCGGCGTACGCCGAATCGCAGCCGTGGCGCCAGGCAATCCGTGTGATGGGCCGCGCGCTGGTACGCCTGTTCCTGCAGCCGAACGCGAGCAATCTTGAGCGTGCACTGGTGGCGGTCGATCATGCCATCAGCCGCGTCGCCGCCACCGATGAACCGTTCGCGCCGCACTTCGATACCTCGGCGCTACGGCGGGTGAAAAGCTATCTGCACTTCATCCGCACCTCATTGCTCGACCCGCAATCACCCCTCGCCGAATTCGCTCCCGTCAGGCCCGAAGGACTTGCCCATGCCTCGTGAAATCGCTTTCCACGGCGTGTACATGCCGACCATGACCCTGATGTTTTTCGTCGCTGCGGGGCTGGCCTGGGCGCTGGACCGCTTTCTCTCGGGGTTCGATCTGTACCGTTTTTTCTGGCACCCGGCGCTGCTGCGTCTGAGCCTGTTTACCTGTCTGTTCGGCGCCATGGCGCTGACTGTCTACCGCTGACTCTCTCTGAAGAAGGCCCCGATGAAAAAGTTTTTCAGCCTGCTCGCGACCCTGCTGGTACTGGCCCTGGCGCTGTGGATCGGCCGCACGTTGTGGGAGCACTACATGAACACGCCGTGGACTCGCGATGGCCGCGTTCGCGCCGACATCATCAACGTCGCCGCCGACGTCACTGGCGAAGTGGTCGAGGTACCGGTGCGTGACAATCAGTTGGTGAAGAAGGGCGATCTGCTGATGCGCATCGACCCTGAGCACTACCGCATCGCGGTCAGGCAGGCGCAGTCGCTGGTTGCCTCGCGCAAGTCGACCTGGGAGATGCGCAAGGTCAACGCCCACCGCCGCGCCGACCTCGACAACCTGGTGATCTCCAAGGAAAACCGCGACGACGCCAGCAACATCGCCGACGCCGCGCTGGCTGACTACCAACATGCCCAGGCACAACTGGAAGCGGCCGAACTCAACCTCAAACGCACCGAAGTGCGCGCGGCGGTGGACGGCTACGTGACCAACCTCAACGTGCATCGTGGCGACTACGCACGCATCGGCGAGGCGAAAATGGCTGTGGTCGATATGAACTCGTTCTGGGTCTACGGCTTCTTCGAAGAGACCAAACTGCCGCATGTGAAAATCGGTGACGAAGCCGATATGCAATTGATGAGCGGCGAAGTGCTCAAGGGCCATGTCGAGAGCATTTCACGCGGCATCTACGACCGCGACAACCCGGAAAGTCGCGAGCTGATCGCCGATGTGAACCCGACGTTCAACTGGGTGCGCCTGGCGCAGCGCGTGCCGGTGCGGATACACATTGATGAAGTGCCGGAAGGGGTTTTGTTGGCGGCGGGGATTACTTGCACGGTGGTGGTCAACCAGACTGCTGCGAAGCTCTGACAGACCGCGTCGTCCCCTTCGCGAGCAGGCTCGCTTGTATGGTTAGACTTGAAGGGGTGGTGGGACGAACA